>JANOPT010000036.1:0-6577 GCA_031421975.1 Sphingomonadales bacterium
CCCAGTCGAGACACCCCTGGGGCGCGCATTACCTCTCGGTGTCTCGACTGGGCTCGACACGAACGGAGACTTGATGTGAGCGCTTCCGATTTAGGCTTCCTCCCCGACCGGCTGGGGCGGATATCGGACTTCATCCAGACCAATTATCTCGACACCGGGAAGCTACCCTTTGCTTCATTGCTCGTCGGACGCGGCGACGACGTAGCACTTTCGTGGTCGTCAGGCGTCGCTGACGATGCGATCTTCCGCATTGCGTCGATGACCAAGCCAATCACCTCGGTTGCGTTCATGCAACTGGTCGAACAGGGCAAAGTCGCACTCACCGATCCGGTCGCCAAATATATCCCCGAGTTTGCCAAGCTCGGAGTTTTCATCGCGGGCGGCGGCAATGTGCCCTTCGTCTCGCGTCCGCCGACGTCACCCATGCGGATTGTCGATTTGTTGCGTCACACCAGCGGCTTGACCTACAGCTTTCAGGAACGCAGCAATGTCGATGCGGCATATCGCAAAACCGATGTCGAAAGTTGGACCAAAAGCAATTCGCAAAGCTTCATCGACACGCTCGCGCAAATTCCATTGGAGTTCGACCCCGGTACGCAGTGGAATTATTCGGTTTCGACCGATGTTCTGGGCATCATCGTCGAACGGATAAGCGGTCAGTCGCTCCCCGATTATTTCCAAGAACATATCTTTGTGCCTTTGGGGATGGAGGACACGTTCTTCACTGTGCCCGCAGACAAGGCATCGCGCATTCCCGAATGTTTTGCATTCGACGCCGAAACCAAGACAAAGCTGTTCGATAAAGCTGGCACCGAAAGCCTGTGGACCAACGGCTGGTCATTCGATTCAGGCGGAGGCGGCTTGGCTTCGACTGTTGCGGATTACCACCGCTTTAGCCGGATGCTGCTCAATGGGGGCGCTTTGGACGGGGTCCAGATCATCGGCCCCAAAACGCTTGAGCTGATGACCGCCAATCACCTTCCCGGCGGACAAGACCTCACGAAAATGTCGAAGTCGCTGTTTAGCGAGGCCGAAATGGCGGGCATAGGTTTCGGCCTCGGCTTTGCCACAACCATCGACAGTGCGGCGACGCTTACTCCATGCTCGACCGGCGATTTCTACTGGGGCGGCATGTATTCGACTGCGTTCTTCGTCGATCCGGTCGAAGATATCATCATGATATTCATGACCCAGCTGATGCCGTCGAGCACCTATCCGGTGCGGCGTGAAATCAAGACGATGATCTACAGCGCGCTGGCGTCCTAAACCGTTTCGGCTGGCGTAACGGCGGCGACCGGCGCAGGCTTGGCGCGTGCGGCGATCAGGCTACCGGTGACGATCAACGCCGTCCCCGCCAGAACGGATAAAGTGACCGGCTCGGCAAAGAAAAGCCAGCCGAAGAAAGCCGCCCAGACAAAGGCGGTATATTCGACCGGGATCAGTATCTGTGCTTCGGCCCTTGCGTAGGCCCAGCTCATGAACAAAAGCGAAATGATCGCCAGTAATGCAGCGGCACCGATCATGGGCGCATGGTGCGGCGAGAACGGTTCCAGGAACCATGGCGCGGCAAGGCTGAGCGTCACCGCCACAAACAGGTTCTGGAAAAACGCAATCTCGATCGGCCCCGCGATCTGCGCCTGCAGCCGCGCCAAAATGAGATTATAGGCAAAGACCACCGCCGAAAACAAAACGGCCGCAGCGCCCCATATATGCCCCTCATTATAATCGCCGCTCAGCCTTCCGGCCATGATGATAATAACACCGCCCAGCCCCGCCAACGACGCCCAGATTGCCTCACGGCCGATACGCTCGCCCAGCATCACGGCGGCGAGATAGAGCGCGATGACCGGCGCAATGAAGCTAAGGCCAATAGCCTCGGCCAGCGGCAATTTGGTTAGCGACCAGAAAAAGCTAACTGCCATAACCGAGACCACGATGCTGCGCCACAGGTGGACTTTTAATATGCCGACTGGTGGCCAGTTCTGGCGTGTGCCGACAAACAGAACACCCATGAGCAACGCCCCAAGGCTGTTTCGCCAGATGACCGCATTATATGCTCCCAACCCGAGCGCCAGATCCTTCATGGCCGCATCCATCAGCGAAAATGTCGCGATGCCCGCGCATGCCATGGCGAACGGAATCAAAGGGCGGGGGTGAAGTTCTGCCATCCGATGCGCTTTGCGGCTTACCGCCTGGCAGGCGTGAATTCTGCAAAATAGCGATGAATCTGATCCTCGCTCCGGCTTGCGGCGTTGCGCCAGCTCGCGGCGTCTTTTTTGCTGTTCAGCAAATCGCCGCTTGCGGACACAAGCATCACGACGGGCGTATTTTTAACCCGGTTAATGCCAAAGCGCTTTGCAATGTCGAGGTTTCGGCCCTTGCCGGTTTGCGGTGTGCCAACATCGACATAAACCACATCATATCGCGCCCGCATCATGTCCGCGAGAGGCGGCGTACCAAGCCACCCAGCCAAACCGATGCTGTCATGACACCAGTTCGCACCCATGATTATCACAACGGTTTTGCCGCTGATTTTTGCGGCTGAAAGCGCATTGTTGACATCGTTCGCGGCATCACGGTCGGCATGATAGGAAAGTGCTTCTGGATTCCCCTTACGCTCCACCAACGGCGGTGGAACCGGCGCAGGTCCGGGTTCGGTCGTGTGGACCAAGGTTTGCAGCA
This sequence comes from Sphingomonadales bacterium, assembly GCA_031421975.1. Lineage (GTDB taxonomy): Bacteria > Pseudomonadota > Alphaproteobacteria > Sphingomonadales > Sphingomonadaceae > Sphingorhabdus_B. The sequence continues at coordinate 2,683 of JANOPT010000036.1, forward strand.
GCATGAATGCCAAAAGCGAAATTTTCATATTATGCCTGCGCCATCAATTTGGGGATATTGCCCATCGCCGCCATCGCTTGCGACCGGAACGCGGTCATCACCGCGATTTTGTCGGTTTCGTCGGGTTTGATGCCGGCAATCATCTTGCCAAATCCGTCGAGGCGGCTGTTCAATATCCAGTCGCGCACCTTGTCATTTTGCGTCCACGCAAGCTGGTTCATCATGTTGGTCATACTCGCCGCCGGATATTGCCCGATGCCATCGGGCAAAGGCACGGGCACGCCCAAACGGTTTTTGGTATCGTCATCATCAAAATTCGTTTCGATGAAGGCGGTCAAAGCCGCGCTGAATGCCGGTTGCGGCACGCGGATCATCTGTAACGTGATACGATTGTTCTGAAATTGCGGCACCGCTGGGCGACGCTCGACCGCTGTTGCCGTGCAGTCGATATAGACCGGGTTGCCCGGAACCGGATAATCGCCCTGCTCCAGCTTCATCCTGGTTGGATTGATCGACTGGACGCGGCCCATGCGGACGACATTTTTAATATCCTGCAAAATCGCGACCTCGCCTTGCGAAATCGTAGCATAATGGAACATACCAGGCTTTGCAGCAGGATCGATGCGGAGCATGACACCCGCCTGTTCCAGCATTTCAAAAAGCGCGCCGGCATCGGCGGCGGTCGCGAGCGCCTGCATAATCGACAGCTGCCCGCCCATTGTGGGATGAAAGAATTCTCCACCTGGCTGAGTCGTGCTGCGATTGAGCAGCCATGAATCGCGCGGCGTCACCCAGATGATGTCGTCGGCATTGGCGCCCGATCGCAACAGCCAGACACCGACATCCATTGCAGTCTTGCCCGCCCCCAATATCACGAATGTATCGGGGCGTGCCGATGTGCCCTGCCACAGCAGCGGCAGTCCGTTCGGCGGGATGACATTCACGCCGTCGCCAATCGCGAATTTCGGCGTGTGAGTCGATGGGACGTTAGTGCCATAATATGTGGCATCGACTGTCTTGAGCCGAATATCGACCTGTGTCTCCTGCCCGGACAACAGTGAGACAAAGCGGCCGTCGCCGAGATAATCGGACATCGGGAAATAGCTGACTCGTCCGCTGGGAATAAACCGTTGGTGCATCACGCGTTCGAAGTAGCTGTTCACTTCCGAGCCGGTTGCCAGTTCGTAAAAGCCCTTGTTCAGGCCCGTAACGTCCTTTGCGCCGCTGCCCAGAGGCGTCGAATTGACGCCGTAAAATGCCGATGGCTGATGCAGCGCGACAAAGGGGTAGGCATCGTTCCAGTGCCCACCGGGCTTGCCGTGGCGGTCGATGATAGTGACGTGCGCGTCGCTTTCGTCCAGCAACGTGTCGGCAAACGCCATACCGACGGCGCCGCTGCCGATAATCAGATAATCGGTGTCGATCTGCGTCATCCCTTTCTCTCTTTATCACCTTATCCGAACGGGTTAAGCCAAATCAGGCAACACCCGCCAAAGCGTTCAACGCTGCACCATCGACCCGGAACGTGGTCCATTCATCCATCGGTTTTGCCGCCAATGATGTGTAGAACTGGATGGCAGGTTCATTCCAGTCAAGCACCCACCACTCGAGCCGGGCACAGTCACGTTCGATTGCGAGCGCTGCCAGCCGTTTCAGCAACGCCTTGCCCAGTCCGGAGCCACGCGCACCGGGACGCACGAACAAGTCCTCGAGATAAATTCCGGGCTTGCCTTCAAAGGTTGAGAAATTGTGGAAGAAAAGGGCAAAACCCTGGGGCACGCCGTCGATCTCGCCAATCAGCACTTCGGCATAGGGGCGATCCCCGAATAGCCGTTCCCCCAATACCGCCTCGTCAAAGCGAACTTCGTGCGCCAGCTTTTCATATTCTGCAAGGTCGCGGATGAATTGCGCGATCAATGGGAGGTCCGCGGCGACCGCGGAGCGGACGGAGACGGTCAAGCCGCCTTCCCGTGCAGCGTGTCCATACTGACCGACGCGCCTGCGTCGATTTCGGCAGCCTTTGCCTCCACCAGCTTAACGATATGTCCGATCATATCTTCGTCGTGGACATGATGGTCGGTGACACCCGACAGGAATACCATGTGCTTGCCATTGCCGCCGCCGGTGATGCCGATGTCGGTTTCGCGTGCTTCGCCCGGACCGTTGACGACGCAGCCGAGGACCGAGAGCGACATGGGTGTTTTTATGTGGCCCAGTGCCTCTTCAAGTTTCTGCACGGTGCGGATCACGTCGAAGCCCTGCCGCGCACATGACGGGCAGCTCACCACACGGACGCCCCGCGTACGCAGCCCCAATGATTTCAGGATTTCATAGCCGACGCGGACTTCTTCCTCAGGTTCTGCGGACAGGCTGACGCGGATTGTATCGCCGATTCCGGCCCAGAGCAGATTGCCCATGCCGATGGAGGATTTGACGGTGCCGCCGATCAGCCCACCCGCCTCGGTAATGCCCAGATGCAGCGGGCAATCGACTGCATCTGCAAGACCCATATAGGCGGCGACCGCAAGGAACACGTCGGACGCCTTCACCGCGACCTTATATTCGTGGAAATCGCGATCCTGTAAAAGCTTGATATGGTCGAGCGCACTCTCGATCAAGGCTTCGGGACACGGCTCGCCATATTTTTCAAGCAGATCCTTTTCAAGACTCCCTGCGTTTACGCCTATGCGGATGGCGCAGCCATTAGCTTTGGCCGCGTTGACGACTTCGTTCACCCGCTCTGCCGAACCGATGTTGCCGGGGTTGATGCGAAGGCACGCCGCGCCCGCATCCGCTGCTTCTAACGCGCGTTTGTAATGGAAATGGATGTCGGCAACAATGGGAACATTGGCGGCGCGAACAATCTGGCCGAGCGCAGCGGTGCTTTCGACATCGGGGCAGGAAACGCGGATGATGTCGACGCCTGCATCCTCGCACCGACGGATTTGGTCAATAGTCGCGCCGGGATCGCTGGTCAGCGTGTTGGTCATGGTCTGCACCGCAATCGGTGCATTGCCGCCGATGGGGACATTGCCGACCATGATCTGGCGGGACGGGCGACGCGCGATATCGCGCCATGGGCGTATGGAAGACATGAGGGGGATATAGGCGGCGCGGACGGTCAAGGCAATTGCCTGCCTGTTGCTGCGATGCAATTGAAAATGCTTGCAAGTGGACGACCGCCATGAAGCAATTTTTTTCGGTTCAATCTGGTTGTTGTTGATAGTATCGCTGGCGGCACCGCCAGCCGCCCATCCGCGCGCTCACGATCACGAAAAGGATAAGCCGGTGAATGAGAAGAAATGGACTCTGGTCATTCACGGCGGCGCGGGAGCGATGGTGCGCGATACGATGCCGCCTGAGAAGGACGCTGCCGCCCGCTTTGGGCTCAATCGCGCACTCGAAGCTGGCTCGGCATTGCTCGACCAGGGCGGCTGCGCGATGGACGCGGTTTCCGCCGCGATCATGGTCATGGAGGATGACGAGAACTTCAACGCCGGAAAAGGCGCGGTGTTCACCTACAAGGGCGTCAACGAACTCGACGCGTCAATCATGGATGGCAAGACGATGGGCGCAGGCGCGGTCACCGGCGCGCGCTATACCAAGAACCCAATTTTGCTAGCGCGCGCGGTCATGGAGAAAAGCCCACATGTCATGCTGAGCCGCGAAGGCGCCGACGAATTCAGCCGAGAACAGGGCCTTGAACAGGTTAGCCCCGATTATTTCGCGACGCCCGAACGCTGGCGACAATTGGAAGAACTAAAAGCGAAAAAGCTCGGCTGGTATGATATCGATATGAAATATGGCACGGTTGGCGCGGTGGCGGTCGATCGTGACGGCAATGTCGCCGCTGGCACCTCGACCGGCGGCCTGACCGGCAAACGCTGGGGCCGAA
>JANOPT010000037.1:0-9676 GCA_031421975.1 Sphingomonadales bacterium
TGCACAATACAGCCATCTGTCGCAGCTTCCGCCAGAATTGCTAAGCGTTGCCAGTTTCATTCAGGAAGGCCGCATATTCAAAGCCGAGCAGCTTTGCCGGGCGTTCCTGCAGCGGAACGGCCATCATGTAGAGGCCATGCGCTTGCTGGCCGAAATTGGCATGAAGTTCAATGCTTATGACGAAGCGGAATTTCTGCTTGAGTCCTGCAAGATGCTTGAGCCTGATAATGTCAGCGCGCATTTTGATTATGTCAAAGTGTTGCGTAAACGCCAGAAGTTCGAGCTGGCGTTAAGCGAAGCCGAAGAATTGCGCGCCAAGGAGCCCGGAAATCCCGAGTTCGAGATGCTGTTTGCCAATGAAAACCTGGCGGTTGGCAATTTCGATGAGGCGATGCTGGTGTATGAAGCGTTGCTTGGGTCCATGCCGGACAATCCGGGCATCAATCTGACTTATGGCCATGCGCTGAAAACCATTGGCCGGCAGGATGACGCCATTGCCGCCTATCGGCGGGCCTATCAGGTCAAGCCGGACTGTGGCGATGCGTTCTGGAGCCTCGCCAACCTGAAGACCTACAGCTTTAACGACAGCGAAATAGCGCAGATGCGCGAACGTGAGTCATCGCCTGTGACGGCTCTGGACGACCGGTATCATCTTTGCTTTGCGCTGGGCAAGGCGCTTGAGGATCGCTGCGAATATGCCCGTTCGTTCGATTATTACGAGCGCGGAAACCGGTTGAAGCGGGAAGAGCTGAAATATGATCGCGCCCGGCTTTCCAAGGAAATGCAGCTTCAAAGCGAGCTGGTCACATCCGACCTGCTGACCCGGTTCTCAGGCGCAGGATCCACTGCAAAAGATCCGATTTTTATCGTCGGGCTGCCGCGCGCCGGATCGACATTGCTTGAACAGATTCTTGCGTCGCACAGCCTGGTCGAAGGCACGATGGAGCTGCCGAACATCTTTGCGCTGGCATACCGGCTCGATCGAAAGCGGCTGGTGGGAGAAGAACCGGAATATCCGGGCAATCTTGCGGATTTGTCCAGCGACGATGTTGCCCGCTTCGGCGAGGAGTTTATAAGCGACACGCGCGTTTACCGAAAGCTGGGCACGCCCTATTTCATTGACAAAATGCCAAACAATTTCCGGCATATCGGCCTTATTCACATGATATTGCCCAACGCAAAAATTATCGATGCCCGGCGCAGTGCGATGGGCTGCTGCTTTTCAGGCTTCAAACAGCTTTTTGCTGAAGGACAGGAATTTACCTACGGCCTTGAAGAAATCGGCCAATATTACCAGGATTATGTGGCGCTAATGAACCATTGGGACGCTGTCTTGCCCGGCAAGATATTGCGTGTCCGCTATGAAGATGTTGTGGCCGATCTTGAAACACAGGTCCGCCGGTTGCTTGAACATTGCGGGCTGCCGTTTGAACAGGCGTGCATCGATTTTCACCAGACCGAACGCGCGGTGCGTACTGCAAGTTCCGAACAGGTCAGGCAACCGATTTTCAAAAGCGGGGTCGATCAGTGGGAGAATTTCACAGCCTATCTCGATCCGCTACGCAAAATATTAGGGCCTGAACTGGCCGCAACCTGAGGGGGAGATCTATGGCGAGTAGTGTACCGACCGCGCCGGTCAGCGCTGATGAAGTCTGCACGCTGGGGCAGCGGTGGTACGTCCTCATCATCATGATGTTCGCCTATACAATCAATATCGCCGACCGCTATGTCATGTCGACCGTGCTTGAGCCCATTCGATTGGAACTGCAGCTGACGGACAGCGGCGTCGCGTTTTTGACGGGCGTATCGCTGGCGCTGTTTTATGTCACGATGGGCATTCCGCTGTCGTGGGTGGCCGATCGTTACAACCGCCGCAACCTGCTTGCCGCATCGATTACGATATGGTCGGCCATGACCGCATTATGTGGAATGTCGCAAGGCTATATGCAGTTGCTGCTGGCGCGGATTGGCGTGGGCATCGGCGAAGCGGGCGGGACGCCGTCGTGCAACTCGATCGTGGCTGATTACTTTCCCGCCGGACGCCGGGCAATGGCGATGACGATTTTCGCATTGGGCGCACCCATTGGCGCGTGGCTCGGCGCCGATATGGCCGGCTATGTTGCCGCCGAATATGGCTGGCGAATGGCGTTTTATGTCTTGGGCGTTCCCGGAATCCTGTTGGCGATCGTTATCATGGCGACCATCAAGGAGCCGAAACGCGGCCGGCTGGACCCCGTTGCCGATACCGATGCGCCAACATTGATGGAAGCGCTGAAATTTATCTGGTCACAAAAAGCGATGGTCCATGCGATCATGGGCAGCGGCTTGTCGGCGCTTTGGGGATGGGGATTGATGTGGTTTACGCCGACATTTATTCAACGCGCTTACGGCCTTGATGTGGGCGAAGCTGGCTCGGTGATCGGGCCAATCCACCTCGTCATGGGTATCGGTGCATCGTTGCTGACGGCGTGGCTGGTAGGACGGCCCGCTTACACCGACCCGCGCAAAGTGCTCCGTTTGCTAGGGGCGGTAACTGCGCTGGCCACGGTACCGTCGATTTATGCTTATTACACAAATTCGTTGGCCACAGCGACTTTGATGTGGTGGATATTCATTCCGGCGATCTATTTCTACATCGGCCCGGCCATGTCGTTGTTGCAGAATCTTGCCCCGCCAAAAATGCGCGCCATGGTCATTGCGGTGTCGTTGCTGGTCGCGAATGTTTTCAACCTGATCGTTGCGCCGCAGGGCGTTGGCTTGTTGAGTGATTATTTCGCTGGCCCAGCAGGTGCCGATGCCGAATCGCTTCGGCTTGCACTGCTGATTTTGGCCCCGACCGGATTCTGGGCAGCATGGCACTATTGGCGTGCCGAAAAATACGCGATCGAAGATCAGAAAAGAGCATGTGGTTATGTCTAACTCCCCCTTGAAATCATATGTCAACGGCGCATGGGTTGCGCCCGCGACATCGACCGCCACCGTCGAGGCTGTGAACCCCGCAACCGAGGAGCTATGCGCCGTTGTTGCGGTGTGCGGGCACGACGATGTCGATCGCGCGGTTCGTGCAGCGCGCGCCGCGTTCGACGGCTACGCCGCAACTTCGCTCGATGAACGCATTGCGCTCGTCGAAAAGCTGATCGGCATTTTTGAACGTCGCTATGATGAAATGGTGACGGCGATCTCGACCGAAATGGGCGCGCCTTATGACTTGTCCTATAATGCACAGGCCGAATGCGGGCCGGGCCATTTGAAGGAGACGATTACCGCCGCCCGCATTATGGAGTGGGAGCGCAAGATCGGGAGTAATGCACGCCTGGTGCGCGAACCAATCGGCGTGTGCGTTCTTATTACCCCTTGGAACTGGCCGATCAACCAGCTTGCAGCAAAAATCGGCCCAGCGCTGATCGCCGGGTGCACGATGGTATTGAAACCAAGCGAAGTCGCCCCTCTGTCGGCTCAGCTTTTTGCCGAATTCATCGATGAGGCGGGTTTTCCACCGGGCGTGTTCAACATGCTGCATGGCACTGGTCCCGCGATTGGCGACGCTCTGACCAGCCATCCCGAAGTCGATATGATCTCGTTCACCGGGTCGACGCGGGCTGGTATTCAGGTCGCCAAATCCGCCGCCGATACCGTCAAGCGCGTGTCGCAAGAGCTGGGTGGAAAGTCGGCCAATATCGTCTTTGCCGATTCCGATCTGGAAAAATCGGTCAAACGCGGCGTGCTCCATTGCTTTGAAAATGCGGGTCAGTCATGCAACGCGCCAACGCGGATGCTTGTCGAGGCCTCCGCCTATGACGAGGCTGTGGCCATAGCGACGGATGTCGCGCGCGAAGCAAAACTCGGCGACCCGATGGAAAAAGGACGCCATTTCGGACCCGTGGTCAGCAAGCTGCAATTCGACAAGATCCAGCGACTGATCCAAATGGGCATTGATGAGGGCGCGCAGGTCGTTGCCGGAGGAACCGGGCGCGCCGACGGCTTTAATCGTGGCTATTATGTGAAACCGACGGTTTTTGCCGGGGTCAATAACAAAATGGCGATCGCGCAGGAGGAAGTGTTTGGCCCGGTACTGGTAATGATCCCGTTCAAAGATGAAGCCGACGCGATCGAAATTGCCAATGACACGCCCTACGGCCTGGCGGCCTATGTACAGAGCGGCGATCTTGAGCGCGCCCGCCGCGTATCGCGCCGGATGCGGGCTGGCGGGGTCAGCATCAACGGGGCAGGGCAGGATTATGCTTCGCCCTTCGGTGGTTACAAACAGTCGGGCAATGGCCGCGAGTGGGGTGAATGGGGCCTGCACGATTTTCTTGAAATCAAGGTTATCAACGGCTTCGAAGAATGAAGCTCACCGACATCGAAACCTTCGTCGTCGGCAATCCGCCGCCGCATTTTGGCGGGCGCTATTTCGTGTTCGTCAAATTGACGACCGATGGCGGCGTATCGGGTATCGGCGAGGCGTATTGCGTGCCGTTTGCGCCGCATCTGGTGGCGAAAATGATCGAGGATGTGTTCGCCCGCTATGCGGCGGGAAACGATCCGCATGACATCGAGACGATGTGGCGCCGGGTGTATTCGAGCGGTTTTACCCAGCATCCCGATCTAACGCTGATGGGTGTCCTGTCGGCGTTGGAAATGGCCTGCTGGGATATCATCGGCAAGGAAGCGAACAAGCCGGTTTACAAATTGCTCGGCGGCCAAGTGCATGAACGCTTGCGCGCCTACACGTACATTTACCCACGGCCCGGCGATCAAAAAGATGTCTATCATGACCCAGACCTCGCGGCAGAGCGTGCAGCAGAATATCTGGGCCAAGGCTTTACCGCGCTAAAATTTGACCCTGCCGGGCCGTATTCGGCATTTGACGGGCGGCAATTGTCTTTGGAAGCGCTCGACCTGTGTGAGCGTTTTGCAAGAGCATTGCGCGAAGCAGTGGGCATGAGGGCTGACCTGCTGTTCGGCACGCACGGTCAGATGACGGCGGCTGGTGCCATCCGCCTGGCAAAACGGTTGGAGCCATATGACCCGTTATGGCTTGAAGAACCGGTGCCGCCCGATGCGCCCGAGGAAATGGCTAAGGTGGCACGCGCGACCTCCATTCCGATCGCGACGGGGGAGCGGCTTGCCACCAAATATGATTTTGCCCGCCTGCTGAAAGCGGGATCGGCGGCCATTCTCCAGATGAATCTCGGTCGGGTCGGTGGCATTCTGGAGGCAAAGAAAATTGCCGCTATGGCAGAGGTCGATCACGTCCAGATCGCGCCGCATCTGTATTGCGGCCCTATTGTCGGTGCCGCCAATATCCAGATTGCAACCTGTTCGCCCAATTTCCTGATTCTGGAAAGCATCGAGAGCTGGGGCGGGTTCCACAGCGAAATATTGAACACGCCTATCCGGTTCGAAGATGGGCATGTCATCCCGCCGACCGCGCCAGGCCTTGGGGTTGAATTGAACGAAGTGGTCGCGCGCGCCAATCCCTACAATGGCGACATGTTGCACCTCGAAATGACTCAGCACCCCGTCCGGTGAACGAGGAGTTCGACTATATCATTGTCGGCGCGGGCACGGCGGGTTGTGTGTTGGCCAACCGGCTGACCGAAAATGGCAAATACACTGTTCTCGTGCTGGAGGCGGGCGGCAGCGACCGTTCCATCTGGATCCAGATGCCCATCGGCTATGGGCGCACGTTTTTTGATAAGCGTATCAACTGGATGTACGACACCGAGCCAGTCGAGGCGCTTGGTGGACGGCGAAGTTATTGGCCGCGGGGTAAGGTAATCGGCGGTTCCGGGTCGATCAACGCGATGGTCTATGTGCGCGGCCAGCCGCGTGATTTCGAAGACTGGAAAGCGCTGGGGAATCCCGGCTGGGGGTGGGAAGACGTCCTGCCGTTTTTCAAAAAGTCCGAAGATTTCGACTGGCATAGCGCGCATCATGGGACGGGTGGCCCGCAACATGTCACCGATGTGTCCCGCCACGCCCACCCGATATGTCACAGCTTTATCGAAGCCGCGCAGGCCCTCGGTTATCCGTTCAGCAGCGATTTCAATGGCGGCAAACCTGAAGGCGTCGGCTTTTATCATATCAATACCAAAGGCGGCTGGCGGGCATCGACGGCGAACGCGTTTTTGCGCCCGGCGCGCAAACGCAAGACGCTTAAGCTGCTGACCAACGCGCATGCCACGCGGGTTGTGCTTGAAGGGCGCCGGGCCGTCGGCGTAGAATATACATGCGGCGGGAAATCCCTGTTTGCCAAGGCGGGCCGTGAAGTGATTTTGGCAGGAGGGGCCATCAACTCCCCTATGTTGTTGATGCTGTCGGGTATCGGCGATGCAGATCAGCTAAAGACTGTCGGTGTCGATCCGGTCGTTCATGCAAAAGCAGTCGGTCGTAATTTACAGGACCATATTGCCGTGTCCTATTTCTACAAAGTCCGCACCGCAACCTTGAACGATGTGCTTCATCCGATGCTGGGTAAGATCCGTGCCGGACTGCGGTATATGTTCGACCGGGCGGGGCCATTATCCCTTAGCGTCAACCAGAGCGGGGGATTTGTTTGCAGTGATCCGACCAAGCGGCATCCAAATCTGCAGCTGTACTTCAGCCCGGTCAGCTACACCAAAACACCGTTATCGGAACGAAAGCTCCTTAATCCCGACCCTTTTTCGGCGTTCCTGCTTTCCCACAATCCTTGCCGCCCCACCAGCCGAGGCCATATCGCACTGGCGTCGCCCGACCCTTCAATGTGCCCAGCGATTCATCCCAACTATCTGGCGACACAGGCGGACATCGACGACGTTTTGGCCGGCAACCGGCTGCTGCGGCAACTTGCGCGCACCGATCCCCTCGCTCACCTTATTACCGAAGAAATTATTCCCGGTTCCGGGGTTGACGGCGACGATGCATTGCTGGCCGATTTTCGTGCGCGTGCGGACACCGTCTATCATCCCACAAGTACGTGCATGATGGGACCCGATCCGGCTACGTCGGTGGTCGATGCCAGGCTGTGTGTACACGGTGTTGAAAATCTGCGCGTGATCGATGCCTCGGTGTTTCCGACAATCACATCAGGCAACACCAATGCGCCAACCGTGATGGTTGCGGAAAAAGGAGCCTCGATGGTGCTGGAAGACGCAGAACGGATACGTTAATTTAATTTACCAGTCCATTTTCGATATGCTAACCTGTCTGGGTAAAGCGAATCCGGGGAGGGACCGTCGATGCACCCGAAGATCGACCTCAAGCAGTTGCCGCCGCTCAAGGCGTTGAAAGGGTTCGAAGCAGCAACGCGTCATCAAAGCATACGCGATGCGGCCGACGAGCTTTGCCTTACGCATCCTGCGGTAAGTCACCAGGTCCAGCTTGTCGAAGATGCGCTTGGCGTGACGCTGTTCGTTCAGGAAGGGCGGCACATTGTTTCGACCGAAGAAGGCAAGGTCCTTTACCCCTATGTCCGCGCGGCGTTTGAATCGCTGCTTGAGGGTGTCGAAGAGGTTCACCGCAACGCGCTCGACAAGCCGCTTCGCGTGCAAACCTATGTGACCGCATCGATCCGCTGGCTGGCAAAGCGCGTGCCGCAATTTCTGGCGGACCATCCCGAAATCAAGCTGACGCTGAACACCTGTGCGGTCGAGTGGGAATTCGATGATGTTCATGCCGACGTCGGATTGGTATATTGCGAGACAGAGCCCGATCCCGCCAAGTTTCACTGGGTTCCGCTTTATGAATATGCGTTGTTTCCGGTATGCAACTCGGCCGTAGCTGAGGCGATGGGGAAAAACCCTACGCCGCAAGATTTGATGACCAAACCGCTCGTTGCTATTTATACCGAAGTGCAAAACTGGGAAATGTGGTTCGCTTCAACCGGTGCGGAGTTCGCACGATCGGTTCCTTATCTGATGGTCGATACCTTGGCCGTTGCACTTGAAATGGCACTGAATGGTGAAGGTATTGCACTGGTCAACGGACCCTTTGTCGATCAGGATCTGGCTGCGGGCCGGCTGGTGAAGCCTATTGACCACAAAGCTGTTTGTCCCGGCGCTTGGGGGCTTATTTGCCGCAAGGACATGAAGGAAAACCTTCGTATCCGCACATTCATGGATTGGGTGACCGCGAATGTCGCAGACGGACGTACAGCCGAGCCAGGCTAACGCTTCGGCACAACTTCATAGCCGGGCTCTTCTGGTTCTTCATCAACCATGTCAGCCGGAAAGCCGTGGCCTAGCACTTTGATACCAAGCGGTTCTTCATAACGGCGGATGATATTGGGTGAAAATTCCCTCGGACCAAAGGCAGCTTCGCCTTCCTTGAAGATTTTTACAATCAGCGGTGACAACTCGACCGGAACATTGGCGGCATGCGCGATAGCATCGAACAGGCCGACGTCCTTGCTGACCAGATCCATCGTAAAGTTGATATCGCGGCTGCCGTTCAGGATCACCTGGCTTTCGGTTTCATGGACAAAGCTGTTGCCGGACGAAATCCGGATCGCTTCGTAGGTCGTATTCATGTCGAGACCAATCGCTTTGCACGTGGTCAATGCCTCGGCCAGCGCCACAAGATGAACGGTGCACAGATAATTGGTCATGACCTTGAGTTGCGATGCCGTTCCCAGGTCACCGGTATGCAGGATACGCCGACCCATCGTGGTGAGGACGGGCAGCACGAATTCGAAAGCTGCTCGGGGACCACCGGCAAATATCGCGATATTGCCGGTGTCGGCGCGGTGGCAGCCGCCCGAAACCGGGCATTCCATAAACATCGCGCCGCGTGCCTCAACTAAAGCGCCCAAGCGGATAATCTCGCTGTGATCGGTGGTGCTCATCTCCAGCCAGACCTGGCCTGGGCGCATCACTTGCAAAAATCCGTCTTCGCCTTCGGCCACTGCCGAACTGGCGGCGGGCGAGGGCAGGCAGGTGACGATCAAGTCTACCGATTCGCCCAATTCTTTGGGCGACAGCGCCGCTTTTGCACCGCGCGCAACATATTCGGTGACTAGCGTATCGTCCAGATCGCGTACGGTCACATCATGACCGTTGCGGATCAGGCTGCCAGCAAGCTTTCCGCCGACATTGCCGAGACCAATAAATCCGATTTTCATGATTGTGCCGAATTCATCTCAAAAGGGGGTTCTTGCAAGCTTGACCGAAAGTTAAAGCGCCCCGGACGTTTTGTCACAATTGAAAAATTTGGCTAATCGAGTGAATTATTTTGCGGTGGATTATGACGGGTACGACAGTTCTGTGCTGTCAGGTCAAGACACGCAATAACCAAGCGTCGCCGATAAGGCAGCTGCAAGTCGCGAGCGGGCAAGCGCGCAGACCACTTTACGGTCGGCAAGCGTTCCGGGATTGAACGGTTCGAGAAAGTGAACGCCGACATCGTAACTGCCCTGGCGGGTAAAGGCGCGCCACGCACTTTCCCATCCGGTTTCTTCGCCTAGCCATGCGATGTCCGGTCCAGCCTTGCCAAAATCCAGCAATACCGGCTGGATCATCATCGGCTTTGGAGGCGGAGCAAGCGTTGCAAACAGCGATTGCTTGAACGGCAACAACTCGCGCCCATCCGATGTTGTGCCTTCCGGGAACAGGGTAACCGACCGGTTTTCCGCAATCGCATGGCGTAATTCGGCCACTTGAGTGGCAACATTCTGCTTGTCGGTTCGGCTGATAAA
>JANOPT010000038.1:0-5384 GCA_031421975.1 Sphingomonadales bacterium
AAGTCGGTAAAATGCCTTTATCGCCGCGATCGTGAAAATATGCCTGGCTCGCAACGCGAAGTCGCTAATGCAGAAGAAGAAGGCGTTGAATTTGTCTGGCTTTCCGGACCGAAGGCCTTTGGCGGCGAGGGCATTGTAGGCCAGGTTCATGTTGCCAAAATGCGGCTCGGTTCACCCGATGCATCGGGCCGCCGTGCGCCCGAAAGCGATCCGCAAGGGGACTTCACGTTGAACGCCGATCTGGTCATTACGGCGTTGGGTTTCGAGGCGGAGGATATTCCAGTCCTGTTTGGCGCACCTGACCTCGGCGTTACGCGGTGGGGCACATTGCGGGTCGATCATGCGACCCAAATGACCAATCTCGACGGCGTGTTTGCCATCGGCGACATCGTCCGCGGCGCAAGCTTGGTCGTCTGGGCAATACGCGATGGTCGTGACGTTACCCAACACATGCACAACTGGTTGCAGGGCAAGATAAAAATGGCAAAAGTCGCTGCTTGATTGATTGGAGAATGATGATGTTCAAGTCGGTAATCGCGGCGCTTCTTGTCACCACAGCAGTCTTGTCCGCCCCCACAAACGCAGCCGATGTTGAAACGCCGGCGGTAGAAGTTAGCGCAGCCGAAGACGTAACAAAGGAAATGGACGCGATGATGTCCATTTTTTCCAAGATGTTCGACACCAGTAACTTGCCGGAACCAGAGCCTGCTCGGTTGGCATTGGCGCAAGTTACAGCATCGCGATTATTGCCCGATGGCGCATATGCCAAAATCATGGATGACATGATGGATAGCTTCCTGACCCCGCTGTTCAACATCATGCCCGGCCTGACCGACGCACAGATTACCGCGACGACGGGAGTATCTGAAGACATGGTGGCGGCGCTAACCGAGGACAAAAAGGCCGCTGTGACGCAGATCATCGACCCCAATCACAAAGAGCGCGGAACGCAAGTTCTCAATGTCGTCAAGCCGATGATTTCAGAAGCCATGAAAGTGATCGAACCAGCGATGCGGACCGGGTTGTCACGTGCCTATGCCCGTAAGTTTACTGCGCCCCAACTGACGACGATCAACGGCTTTTTCACGACGCCGGTCGGCTCGGCATTTGCCCGCGAAACCTTTGCCCTGCAGGCGGATCCCGAAGTGATGAAGGCCACTTTCAACGCGCTTCCTGCGATCCTCTCCGGCTTTATGGGCGACGAGGCGAAGCTGAAGGCCAAGTTCGAAGAATTGCCGAAACAACGCGAGCTCAAGGACCTGTCCACAGCCAAAATGCAGAAACTGGCGCAACTGCTCGGCATTGAAGTTCAGGCACTGGAAGACCACCGCGCGCTTGCCGCTGCGGTTGACCCTGCTGCCCAAGAAAGCGGCGATGAGCCATGGTATGCCGAGGATAGCTGGAACGCAAAAGCCCGCAAGAGCGTCAAAGCGCTGGAGTCAAAATATGACGCGGCGACCAACCGGTCGGAGACGGCCGCCGAACAGGTATCATCGGCATATGAAGTTTACGAAAAAGCCTGGAAATCCGCCATCGACGAGGCACGCAAACGGATGCTGGCCGACGGCTGGACACCGCCGCCCGCTGACCCTGACACCACCGATGATAGTGCCACTGTAGAAGAATCAGTGGCAAGCATATGACCGTTTGGACCATGATATGACTCAATATTTCCCCACCGCCGAACATGAACGCCTCGCCCGTGAAGGGATGTATCATCCCGAGAGCGAAGGCGATGCCTGCGGCGTCGGCCTTATCGCGGCCACCGATGGCAAACCTTCGCGGCGTGTCGTTGCAGCCGGGATTGAGGCGCTAAAGGCGGTATGGCATCGCGGTGCGGTAGATGCCGATGGCAAGACCGGCGATGGCGCCGGACTGCATATCGACTTGCCGGTCCGCTTCTTCGATGATGCCATTTCGGATAGCGGCCACCGCCCGATGCCGAACCGGCTGGCGGTCGGCATGGTATTTCTGCCGCGAACCGACCTAAACGCGCAAGAAAACTGTCGGACGATTGTCGAGGCGGAGATCATTGACGCTGGATATACGATTTACGGCTGGCGCCAGGTGCCAGTCGATGTTTCGGTGATCGGCGAAAAGGGGCAAGCAACGCGGCCCGAGATCGAGCAGATCATGATCGCCGGGCCAATTCCCGACGAAGTCGACGCAACCGAGTTTGAGAAAAATTTGTACCTCGTCCGCCGCAGGATCGAAAAGAAGATTATCGCCGCACAGATCCGTGATTTCTACATTTGTTCGCTGTCGTGCCGTTCGATTGTCTACAAAGGCCTGTTTCTCGCCGAAAGCCTGTCGGTATTCTACCCCGACCTGCAGGACGCCCGGTTCGAAAGCCGCGTTGCGATTTTCCATCAACGCTATTCGACCAACACTTTCCCGCAATGGTGGCTGGCCCAGCCGTTCCGCGGACTTGCCCACAATGGCGAGATCAATACCATCCGCGGCAACCAGAACTGGATGAAAAGCCACGAAATCAAGATGGCCTCGATCGCGTTCGGCGCGCACTCCGATGACATAAAGCCGGTCATTCCGGCTGGATCATCGGATACTGCGGCTTTGGACGCCGTGTTCGAGACGCTGGTTCGTTCCGGCAAGGAAGCACCTACGGCAAAACTGATGCTCATCCCGGAGGCATGGCAGTCGAACCCGAACATACCGGCCAGTCATCGCGCGATGTACAAATATATGGCGTCGGTGATGGAGCCGTGGGACGGCCCAGCAGCACTTGCCATGACCGATGGCAACTGGGCGGTAGCAGGCGTCGACCGCAACGCGCTGCGTCCGTTGCGGTACAGCCTGACGACAGACAATCTGCTCGTCATCGGCTCGGAAACCGGAATGGTCGTCCTGCCTGAATCGACGATATTGCAGAAGGGCCGCCTTGGCCCCGGACAAATGATCGCGGTCAACCTGGAAGAGGGTAAATTGTACCGCGACGGCGAACTGAAGGACCGGATTTCTGCCGAGCAGGATTATGGCGCGCTAGTTAAAGGCTTTCGCGGAATACAGGATTTGCCCGACGCATCGGGTGATGCCTTGCCAACGTGGACTCGCGCCGAGCTGACCAGGCGCCAGATTGCAGCGGGTATGACACTTGAAGACATCGAGACAATCCTCGCGCCGATGATAGAGGATGGCAAGGAGGCCATCGGATCGATGGGTGACGATACGCCGCTTGCTGTGATCAGCGACAAGCCGCGCCTGATCAGCCAGTTTTTCCGCCAGAATTTTAGCCAGGTCACAAATCCGCCGATCGACAGCTTGCGCGAGCGTCATGTGATGAGCTTGAAAACGCGGTTTTCCAACCTTGCCAATATCCTTGAGGAGAAAAGCCAGAACGCTGATGTGCTGGTACTCGACAGTCCCGTGCTCACCGCCAGCGAGTGGCACAGATTGAAGGCTGCGTTCGGCCCGGTGGCTGCCGAAATCGACTGCACTTACGATATTTCTGCCGGACAGGAAGGCCTGAGGACGGCGATCTCCCGTATCCGCGAAGAGGCTGTCGAGGCGGTGCGTATGGGCAAGTCGGAACTGTTCTTGACCGACGAGAATATTGGTCCTGACCGCGTCGCCATTGCGATGATCCTCGCCGCAGCGGCCGTCCACACGCATCTGGTTCGCAATGGCCTACGCAGCTATTCGTCGATTAACGTCCAGTCCGCCGAATGCCTCGATACGCATTATTTCGCGGTGCTCATTGGCGTTGGCGCCACCACGGTCAATGGCTATCTGGCCGAAGCCGCAATTGCCGACCGCCATTCGCGCGGCCTTTTGGGTGGCCTTTCGCTGGAGCAGGGCGTTGCAAATTTCCGCATCGCAATCAACGAGGGCTTGCTCAAGATCATGTCGAAAATGGGCATCGCGGTGATTTCCAGCTATCGCGGAGGCTATAATTTCGAGGCAGTTGGCCTGTCGCGGGCGTTGGTCAACGACTTTTTTCCGGGCATGCCCAACAAGATTTCGGGCGAAGGATATCACTCGCTATACGTCAACGCCAAGGATCGCCACGAAGAGGCCTTTGACAGCGCGGTTGCGCGGCTTCCCGTCGGCGGTTTCTATAAACAGCGCAACGGCGGCGAGGCCCATGCCTATTCGGCCGGACTGATGCACCTGTTGCAAAGTGCGGTCGCCAATGACAGTTATTCGACGTACACGCAATTCGCGCAGGGCGTAAAAGAATTGCCACCGATTTACCTGCGCGATTTGCTCGAATTCAACTTTGCCTCCGAACCCGTCGCGATCGACGAGGTCGAGGCGATTACCGAAATCCGCAAGCGCTTCGTTACGCCCGGCATGTCACTCGGTGCGTTGTCGCCAGAGGCGCACGAAACACTTGCGATTGCCATGAACCGGATTGGTGCCAAAGCTGTTTCGGGCGAAGGCGGCGAAGACAGCAAGCGTTTCAAGCCCTATGACAATGGCGATAATGCCAACAGCGTTATCAAGCAGATCGCGAGTGGCCGCTTTGGCGTAACCGCCGAGTATCTGGGTGCTTGCGAAGAGATCGAAATAAAGGTCGCGCAAGGCGCAAAGCCTGGCGAAGGCGGGCAATTGCCCGGTTTCAAAGTGACGGACATGATTGCCCGGTTGCGGCATTCGACGCCTGGCGTGATGCTGATATCGCCGCCCCCGCATCATGACATTTATTCGATCGAGGATCTGGCGCAGCTTATTTATGATCTCAAGCAGATCAACCCGCGTGCGCGCGTGTGCGTAAAGCTGGTCAGTGCCGCAGGTATTGGCACCATCGCTGCGGGTGTTGCAAAGGCCCATGCCGACGTTATTTTGGTGTCCGGCAATGTCGGCGGCACCGGCGCGTCCCCACAAACCAGCATCAAATATGCAGGCACGCCATGGGAAATGGGGCTGTCGGAAGCCAATCAGGTGCTGACCCTCAACGGCCTGCGCCACCGCATCAAACTGCGGACCGACGGCGGCCTAAAAACCGGACGCGACATTGTTATTGCTGCAATCCTTGGGGCCGAAGAATTCGGCATAGGCACGCTCAGCCTGGTTGCGATGGGCTGCATCATGGTGCGCCAATGCCATTCGAACACATGCCCCGTTGGGGTGTGCACACAGGATGACGATCTACGGAAAAAATTCGGTGGTTCGCCAGAAAAAGTCATTAACCTGATGACCTTCATTGCCGAGGAAGTGCGCGAGATTCTGGCCAAGCTGGGCTATCGCAGCCTTGACGAAGTGATTGGCCGAACTGAGCTGCTCCGTCAGGTCAGCCGCGGTGCCGAACATCTGGACGACCTCGATCTCAACCCGATTCTCGCCAAAGTCGATGCGCCTGACAGCGCGCGGCGTTTCAGTATTTCGACGTTCCGCAATGAGGTGCCCGACAGCCTCGACGCACA
>JANOPT010000039.1:0-4623 GCA_031421975.1 Sphingomonadales bacterium
CGGGCTTCTAACAGGGACATTTTCTTCTTCCTCAGTTCAATTTTATCGTTTGCATGCCCTCGACCGGGCCAAGGACGCCGAATGACAACAGCGTCCAGAAAATCAAAAATAGTGGCCCAAAAATCATCTGAATCTTTCCTATCAGATTGACCTTGGCTTTCATTTCCACCGGATCATCGACAGCTTTGCCAAACCACCGAATCGATCCAAATGGGCTCTTTTCCATCCGCGAGAAGCGAACCCCGTTTAAGAACAATACAACGCCTATTGCTATGCCGATCAGCCACGTTGTCATGCCACTCGCCATCGCCGATCTCCTCGATCAAAGTACCACTTTGATCGAAATTACTGGCACGCCAAACACTCTTCATAATCCGTCTGCGCGGCCAGTTCCATTACGGGCAGCTCGACCGTGTTGTCCGCCTCAACACCACCAGCAAAGCCGGCACGCTGGATGCTCTTCGAGCGCAGATAATAAAGCGACTTCACGCCCAGTTCCCAAGCCCGGAAGTGGAGCATGAGGAGGTCCCATTTTTCCACATCAGCAGGGATATAAAGGTTCAGCGACGTCGCCTGGTCGATATAGGGCGTGCGGTCGGCGGCGAGTTCGATCAGCCAGCGCTGGTCGATC
The DNA here is from genome assembly GCA_031421975.1 of Sphingomonadales bacterium. Lineage (GTDB taxonomy): Bacteria > Pseudomonadota > Alphaproteobacteria > Sphingomonadales > Sphingomonadaceae > Sphingorhabdus_B. Next base: position 632 of record JANOPT010000039.1, read on the forward strand.
TCGAAGCTGGTCTTGAACGTGTCCTTCTCCTCATGGCTGAGGAAATCGAGATGCTGCACGCTGCCGCCCTTTTCAAGGATGCTGTTCCACACATTGGTGCTGTCCTTCGCCTTGGCCTGAAGCAGTTTCTCCAGATACGGGTTCTTGACGACAAAGCTGCCCGACAAGGTCTTGTGCGTGTAGATATTGGCCGGGATCGGCTCGATGCACGCGCTGGTGCCGCCGCAGATGATCGAAATCGACGCGGTCGGGGCGATTGCCATCTTGCAGCTGAAACGCTCCATCACGCCCATGTCGGCGGCATCAGGGCAGGGGCCGCGTTCGTTGGCGAGCATCATCGATGCCTCGTCGGCCTGCGCGCGCACGTGTTTGAAGAACTTCATGTTCCACGACTTGGCGAGCGCGCTCTCGAAACCGACGCCACGTGATTGCAGGAAGCTGTGATAGCCCATGACGCCGAGGCCGACCGAGCGTTCGCGCGCAGCGGAATATTTCGCACGGCGCATCTCGTCGGGTGCGCGGTCGATAAAGTCCTGAAGGACGTTATCGAGCATACGCATCACGTCTTCGATGAACTGCTTGTCCACGCTCCACTCATCCCAGGTTTCGAGATTGAGCGAGGACAGACAGCAGACCGCCGTGCGATCATTACCCAGATGGTCACGACCCGTGGGCAAAGTGATTTCACTGCAAAGATTGGACGTCGAAACCTTGAGGCCGAGATCGCGGTGATGCTTTGGCATCGCGTTGTTCACGGTGTCGCTAAAGATGATGTAAGGCTCGCCCGTTGCAAGGCGGGTTTCGACGAGCTTCTGGAACAGGCTGCGCGCGTCGATGGTGCTGCGTACTTCGCCGGTCTTGGGGCTGCGTAGGTCGAATTCGGCGCCAGCGCGGACGGCCTCCATGAATTCGTCGGTGAGCAACACGCCGTGGTGGAGATTAAGCGCCTTGCGGTTGAAATCGCCCGATGGCTTGCGGATTTCGAGGAATTCCTCGATTTCGGGGTGCGACACATCGAGATAGCAGGCGGCGCTGCCGCGACGCAGCGAGCCTTGCGAAATCGCCAGCGTCAGGCTGTCCATGACGCGGACAAACGGAATGATACCGCTGGTCTTGCCGTTGAGGCCAACCGGCTCGCCGATACCGCGCACGTTGCCCCAATAGGTGCCGATGCCGCCGCCGCGTGAAGCGAGCCAGACATTCTCGTTCCACGTGTTGACGATACCTTCAAGGCTGTCGTCGACGCTGTTAAGATAGCACGAAATGGGAAGACCGCGACCGGTGCCGCCGTTCGACAGCACGGGCGTTGCAGGCATGAACCAAAGCTTCGAAATGTAATCATAGAGCCGCTGCGCATGATCCTGGTCATCGGCATAAGCCGACGCGACGCGCGCGAACAAGTCCTGATAATTTTCGCCGGGCAGCAAATACCGGTCCTGCAGCGTGTCCTTGCCGAACTCTGTCAGCAGCGCATCGCGGCTTTCGTCGGTGACGATATCGAACCGGCGCACATCGACCGACTTGCTGTCGCTTTCGGCCTTTTCATACGCGGCATCGGTATTGGGCGCAGCTCCTTCGCCTTTGCTCAGGACAGTCTTTTTAGACGCAACTTTCCCCTCAGGCCGTTCAGCCGTTTCGGTCTTCGCTTCGGTTACCAATTCTGCTTCCAGCACATCGTTCATCTCTGCGTCGGCCCCCTGGCCTGTATCTCTGAAATCCATTTTAGCCCCTGCATCCTTTTCCGTGGTAATCCGGTGCGGCGTTTCGCCAACCGTCTGCCACTCTTACTGTTTCGAAGAGATGTTCTCTTCTTGTTCGACTCAGGGCACGAAAGACCCTGTTAGCATTTTTTCAGACCGCCGGGGTGCAAAATACGACTTGTCCCCAGCTTATCGACGGAAAAAATATCCCCACCGGCAGAATCACATTCTGCAGCTAAAATCACAAGTGCTGGTGATGCCCCCTACGGCCAACCGCTACCTATAGTGCCTTAATCATTTTCAGACGCAAGAGGGTAAATAGTAAATTTACCACTCAATTCATCGCTAATGTGATTCCGTTTATCGCGCCCGACAGTACGCGCTGAGCCAGCGACGCATGGACCTTCTAAGCGTTTTTTCAGGCGCAAGATGGAAAATCGACGAACCGGAATTTTTTTGTACTTTGTGTCCGTCGGCACATTGGACCTCATGTCGTGGATCGTCATCGTGCGATCCGCTTGTCGAAATCGGGGGTACGTCGCCTGCTGATTCCCGGCGTCGAACCGATGAAATGGTATAGCAACCTGATTGCGCTGGTGCCCGCCCAAATGAAAAACGGGCCCGGACAGCTGTCCGGACCCGCTTTCAAAACCGGACTGATCCGGTTTCAGGGGAGGCGTGTTTGTAATTTAGCCAAGTAGAAACGTATTCATTTCTAATTTGCTGATTTTCTTGCTTTTGTCGGCATCGGCAGAAGCAAACGCGTCTTTTGCCCATTTGCCTTTGGCTGCATCGTCCATTGCCGCGGCTTTGGGATCGCCCGACGCGTTGTGCAATGCCAATACCCATTTGCTGAATTCGGCCTGATCCAAATCGCCGTTACTGTTGGCATCATAGGTCGGGAATTCCGCATCGACCAGTTTCTGTACCGTTACTTCCTTGGGCTCAGGTGCTGGCGCGGACGGTGCAGCCTGGGCGGCAGGTTCGGCCGGGGCTGTCATTGCTGGTTCAGCCGATGGGCCGACGGGTGCTGTTTGCGTGGTTGCCGACGTTTCGGGCGACGGCGAAGGTTGCATCGGGTCGGCCTGCTGGGCCATTGCCGGCGTTGCAGCAAGCGCCAAAAGGCTTGAGGCGGTCAAAATGCGTAACATATTATATCTCCTGATACTGTGTCATGCGGAATATCCGCAGATATGGTTTGATTGGCCGACCTGAAATCATATCGACCTGAACCAATATCAAATGGCTCAACAGCCTTGATATGGATAAGGTTGCGATAATGATTGCAGAAAATTGGCGTAGTTGCCGTTCGTCATCCGATTAGGCTCATGTCATCTTGCACATGAAAATTTTATGGGACGTATTGCTTAGGTTCACTATTATTTAGTTTAACGCCCGATGAACGTTTCTTTGACGTTAGATGAACAAACGCGATCGTGCACGCATAGCAGGCGAATCAAATGACAGTGATGACACTTGAAACCGGGCGGCGCGGCGTTACAGGCGTTGCTAACTTCCGTCACGGCAGGACAACGAATGACCGTCATTATCAAAACCGCTGACCTGATCGAAAGCGTCGCCGACGCGCTGCAATATATCAGCTATTTTCACCCGATGGATTATATCCACGCGCTGGGGGAAGCCTATGAAGCGGAGCAATCGCCCGCAGCGAAGGACGCCATCGCACAGATTCTGACCAACAGCCGGATGTGCGCCGAGGGCCACCGGCCGATCTGCCAGGATACGGGCATCGTTAACGTATTCGTCGAGTGGGGCATGGATTGTCGTCTGGACGACACATTGCGGTCGTTGCAGGACGTAGTCGACGAGGGCGTACGCCGCGCCTATCTGCATTCCGATAACAAATTGCGTGCGTCGGTGCTTGCCGACCCCGCCTTCACGCGGCGCAATACCAGGGATAATACCCCCTGTGTCCTTCACGTCGACATGGTGCCGGGATCGACAGTCAGCGTCGACGTCGCGGCCAAAGGCGGCGGCAGCGAGAACAAGTCGAAGTTTAAGATGATGAACCCGTCGGACAATATCGCCGACTGGGTGGTCGAGATGCTGCCTTTGATGGGCGCCGGCTGGTGTCCGCCCGGCATGCTGGGCATTGGCATTGGCGGCACGGCAGAGCATTGCGTGTTGCTGGCCAAACAGGCGTTGATGGAGCCTATCGACATGGGGCCATTGAAAGCGCGCGGTGCGAGGACCGACATCGAAGCGATGCGGATCGAGATTTTCGACCGGGTCAACGCGCTCGGCATCGGCGCGCAGGGGCTCGGCGGCCTG
>JANOPT010000040.1:0-2461 GCA_031421975.1 Sphingomonadales bacterium
TTCATCGCTTCATAGGCCATGCCGGCACTCATCGCGCCGTCGCCGATGACGGCGATGGCCTTACCCGGTGTGCCTGCCATCTTGTTGGCGACGGCAAAGCCCAATGCAGCGCTGATCGAGGTCGAGCTATGCGCCGCGCCGAACGGATCATATTCGCTTTCGCTGCGCTTGGTAAATCCTGAAAGCCCGCCGCCGGTGCGTAAAGTCCGGATACGGTCGCGTCTGCCGGTCAGAATCTTGTGCGGGTAACATTGGTGGCCGACATCCCAGACCAGCCGGTCGCGGGGCGTATCGAACACATAATGGATCGCTGTGGTCAGTTCGACCACGCCCAGACCAGCCCCCAGATGCCCACCGGTTACCGAGACAGCAGAAATTGTCTCGGCACGAAGTTCGTCGGCGAGTTGGCGAAGCTGCGATACCTGTAATGTTCGCAAATCGGCGGGGATATTGACCGCATCGAGTAACGGTGTCTGTGGCTTGTCATTCATATGACACGGCATTAGCGCCGAAAATGCCCGCTGTCAGTCACAAATGCTCAATCGCAATCCGCACATTTTCCGCGAACCTCGATAACCGGGCGAACCTCGGCAAAACCGGCATGTTCGGCGGCTGCGCGGACATTGTTTGACAATATGTCATTGTCGATGTGCGTGGCGGTGCCGCAAGTGTCACAAATCAGGAAGATACAATCGTGAAGGCAGCCAGGATGCGAGTTGGCAACATAGGCATTCGCACTTTCGACGCGTCGGGCAAGGTTGGTCGTCACGAACAGGTCGAGAATTCGGTAGACGCTGTTGGGGGCGACACGCTTGCCGCGCTTTTGCGAAACCATGTCGGCAATGTCATAGGCCGACGCCGGCTTTTCGAATGTTGCGAGCACTGAAAATATGTCGGATCGCATGTCCGTCCACTGTTCGCCAGCGTCGATTAGTGCGGCTTGCGCCGCGTCGGCAAGCGCAGTGCCGCCATGTTTATGATGATGATGTGCTGCCATGAGTATAATGTAGGCCTTAGCGGCCAGCCGGTCAATTAGATGCGCGGTAATTGAGGTCGTGGCCAAGCGCCAGCACGCCGACGCCCAATATCGTCCACAAAATTTCCGTGCCGCCATGGGGTAAGGTAAGTGCCCCTGCCATCATGCCGATTCCCACCGCACCGATGGCGGCTGGCATGACAAACCCATGCCGCGTCACGCCTTGGCCAAGCGCCAGCACGCCAAAGATAATCGCAAAAAACAGACCAATTTCGTGAATAACTGGATCAAGCAGCAAGCCGCCGGCCGACGCAAGGACCACCAGCAACACCGTGGTCGCAAGGCAATGTATAAGGCACAGGCCCGCTATCCCCAAACCGAGCCCGTCCCAGCGCCATTTTGTCCAAACTTGCGTCATGCCTTCGATGTAATGGCATGATTCGTCGCACGTTACAACATTACATTTGCAAATACTCTGCCGACTGCAGCAGGGGCAGCGAGACATTCATCACCAAACGTTTCATCGTGTAGCGTGCTCATATTACCCGTGCAATCCGCCATATCACGGTTCCGTTCATCTGCCAGAAAGCATCGGCTAACCAGCAGATATTCCGCTATGGTCGCTTAAAGTGAGCATATCGCAAAGGTTTGTATAATGGGCCGTTCGGACAATTCGACATCCGGGCCATCATGACTGAACCCGATCGGACGAAAAGCCAAAAAGCAGGGGGACTTAATGCTATCATCTGGAGGAAAAGCATAATGACTATCGATTGTAATGGGCCAAAATTCGGCCTCCTGCTTGCAACAGTTGCCCTGGCAGTTCCAGGCGGAGCGTGGGCTTTGCAAGAAGCGCCACTGCAAGAAACGCCGCAACAAGAACCGTCCAGCGCTGAAGTGGGAACGACCGTTACCGGTGCGCCGCCTGCCGACCTCACTGGTCTGGCCGCCGGACCCGAGATCAAGGGAATGATTTCAGCGCGTAGAGACGATAAACTGCAGGTCACTGGAGTTGATGGCGCGAAAACCGTGCTGCTGATCAGCGATGCTACTCAAGTCAGGTCGAGTTCGGGCTTGTTCGGCCTGGGCCGCAGCAAGCTCGCGGCAGACCAATTGCTGAATGGCCTGCCGGTTACTGCGAAGACCGTGCAATGGGGCGGCGGACTTGTCGCCAGCCAGATCAAACTGCAGAACAAGGACCTCAAGACCGCAACGATGATTCGGGCGGGTACTGAACAGGGCTTTGACGATCAGACTGCGGCGACCGAGGCGTTGCGTAGCCGCGTGGCCGATATCGACCAGTATAATGTCAAAGGCACGACTAACGTCTATTTCGACACGGGCAAATGGAACCTGACGCAAGCGGCTCAGGCCGATCTGTGCGCTGCGGCATCGCAAGCCAACGGAACCGAAAACGCACTGATGCTTGTCGTTGGTTATACCGATTCGACGGGAGACTATGACTACAACCAGACCCTGAGCGAA
>JANOPT010000041.1:0-17446 GCA_031421975.1 Sphingomonadales bacterium
ACCGCCCCACGTCCGAAGCATCCGCATCCGCCGGAATATGGGGAAAATCTCGCAGATCGCAGCCAGCGTATGCTCGGACAAGGGCGAGCTGGTGATCGGTGCTGGGACCGATCAATATGTCAGCTATTCGCAGCGCGGTGCGCTCCATATCATCGAACATACGCTGGCGGCGATTTGCGAAATTTTCCCAATTTACCGGCGGATGCGGATGCTTCGGACGTGGGGCGGTATTGTCGATGTGACGCCCGATCGTTCGCCGATATTGGGCAAGACGCCAGTCAAGGGCCTCTACGTAAATTGTGGTTGGGGAACGGGCGGTTTCGAGGCGACGCCGGGGGCAGGGGATTTGCTTGCCTATACAATGGCGAAGGACGAGCCGCACCCGATCAACGCGCCGTTCAATCTCGACCGCTTCCGCAACGGCCGCTTGATCGACGAAGCGGCAGCGGCAGCTGTGGCGCACTGATGATCCTGATCCACTGCCCCTATTGCGACGAACAGCGCCCCGAAATCGAGTTTGCCAACGCAGGGCAAGCCCATGTTGTGCGGCCACTCGATCCGTCGAGCCAGAGCGATGAAGAGTGGGAGGCCTATTTGTTTATCCGCGTCAATCCGCGTGGGCGACATCATGAACGCTGGCGACATATTCATGGTTGCGGGCGTTTCTTCAACGCGGTGCGCGATACCGTGACCGATAAGTTCGAAACGACTTACAAAGCCGAGGAGCTGCGTAAATGAGCGGCTATCGTCTGGAAATCGGCGGGCGCGTCGATCGGAGTCGCGCGATCGTTTTCACGTTCGATAGTAAAGAATATCAAGGCTTTGCAGGCGATACTTTGGCGTCTGCCTTACTGGCCAATGGCGTCATGCTTTTTGGCCGCTCGTTCAAATATCACCGCCCGCGCGGGGTTATGGCGGCGGGTAGCGAGGAACCCAATGCGTTGGTTTCGGTGGATCGTGGTCCGGGGCGGTTCACCCCCAATTTGCGCGCCACCAATGTCGAGCTGCATGACGGCCTGAACGCCGTCAGCCAGAACCGGTGGCCCTCGCTCAAGACCGATTTCGGTGCGATCAACGACCGGCTGGGTATGTTTTTTCCCGCCGGGTTTTACAACAAAACATTTATGTGGCCGCGTTCTTTTTGGGACAGGCTGTACGAACCGGTGATCCGCAAAATGGCGGGGCTGGGTGATGCGCCGACTCAGGACGACCCCGATATATATTCCGCAACCTATGCCCATTGCGATCTGCTAATCGTCGGCGCAGGCCCGGCGGGCATAGACTCTGCGTTGGAGGCGGCGGCCACGAACAAGCGTGTCATGCTGATCGACGAGCAGGACGAGTGCGGCGGCGGTGCGCTTGCTGATCCGGCGCTTTGGCCGTGGCTCGAACGCAGCATGACAGCATTGTCCAGCGCAGCCAATGTGACGATCCTGACACGGACGACGGCGTTTGGCTATTATCACGACAATTTCATTGGCGCAGTTGAACGCCTGACCGATCATTTGCCCGCCCCTGAATCTCTTGACGGCGGCAACGCGCCGCGCGAGAAACTCTGGCGCATCCGGGCGGGCGAAGTCGTTCTGGCCCAAGGCGCGATCGAGCGGCCATTGGTGTTCGACGGCAATGACACGCCAGGCGTCATGCTGTCCTCTGCGGCGAAAGCCTATGCCAGCCGCTATGGCGTTGCCGTTGGCAAATCGGTCGCCGTGATGGCGGCGCATGACAGCGGTTGGCACGATGCGTTCGCACTGGCAAAGGCAGGTGTGGGCTTGACCGCGATTGTCGATGTGCGCGATGCCGTTGATGAAGACCTGCTCGAGCAGGCGGCGAATCTTGGCCTGTCCGTCAAGCTGAGCCACAGCGTGATCGGCGTTTCAGGCCGGCATACTGTCAAGGCGATCGAGATTGCCCATAATGACGGGACAGGTATCAGAACCATCGCCTGCGACGCGCTCCTCATGGCGGGCGGCTGGACGCCGAGCGTGCATCTGTGGTCGCATAGCAAAGGCACGCTACAATGGCGCGACGATATCGGTGCTTATGTCCCCGGCCAGCCCAATGAAAATGTCCGCTGCGTTGGCGCATGCGCTGGCACATGGGATTTTGGTGGCGGCGCAGTGATCGACATGTTGCCGACACCGATGGACCAGACGCGCATCAAGGCCTTTGTCGATTTCCAGAATGATGTGACCGCCAAAGACATCAAGCTTGCGGTGCGCGAGGGGTTCCGGTCTATCGAGCATATCAAGCGCTACACCACGAACGGCATGGCGACCGATCAGGGGAAGACGTCGAACCTCAATGGTTTGCAGATTGCGTCGTCGGCCTTGGCAAAGCCGGTGGTCGATATCGGGCTGACGACCTTCCGCCCGCCCTACACGCCGCAGAGTTTCGGCGCGCTCGCTGGCCATGCAAAGGGTGCATTGTTCCAGCCAACGCGCACAACCAACATCGACGGCTGGGCCGAAGAAAATGGCGTTGTCTTTGAACTGGTCGCGCAGTGGCGGCGTGCGCGTTACTTCCCGCAGGCGGGCGAAGATATGCACGCGGCGGTCAACCGGGAATGTGTGGCGGTTCGCAATAGCGTCGGTGTCTTCGATGCCTCGACCCTTGGCAAGATCGAAGTCGTTGGCCCTGACGCCGCCGAATTTCTCAACCGCATGTACACCAATCCATGGAAAGCGCTTGAGCCCGGGCGGTGTCGGTATGGCTTGCTGCTGAAGGAGGACGGCTTCATTACCGATGATGGCGTCTCTGCGCGGCTTGCACCTGATCGTTTTCATTTGACGACGACCACAGGCGGAGCGGCACGCGTGCTCAACATGATGGAAGATTATCTCCAGACCGAATGGCCCGACCTGAATGTCTGGCTGACCAGCACGACCGAACAATATGCGGTGATCGCGTTGCAAGGCCCGAATGCCCGAAAACTGCTGGAGCCACTGGTGGATGGCATCGACCTGTCCGGCGAAGCGTTCCCGCATATGGCGATCCGCGAGGGATTTATATGCGGCGTTCCCGCCCGGCTTTTTCGCGTGAGCTTTACCGGCGAACTCGGCTTCGAAATCAACGTGCCCACCGCTTATGGCCGCGCGGTGTGGGAACGGTTGATGGCCGAAGGCGCGCAATATGGCATCACCCCTTACGGCACCGAGGCGATGCACGTGCTGCGCGCCGAAAAAGGCTTCATCATCGTCGGGCAGGATACCGACGGCACGGTGACGCCCTATGACGCCGGGCTCGATTGGGCGGTCGGCAAAAAAAAGCCGGACTTTGTCGGCAAGCGTTCGCTCGCTCGGCCAGATATTGTCGCTGCAGGGCGAAAGCAGTTGGTCGGGCTGCTGACCGATGACCCAAATGTTGTTTTGGAAGAAGGCGCACAGATCGTTGCCGATCCCAATCAGCCGATCCCTATGACGATGATCGGCCATGTGACGTCGTCTTACTGGAGCGAAACGTTGGGCCGTTCGATTGTGCTCGCCTTGGTCGCTGGCGGACAGAGCATGATGGGGGAAACGCTCCATATCCCGATGCCCGGCAAAACGCATACCGCCAAAGTCAGCGGCATGGTCTTTTACGATGCCGAAGGAGCGCGGCTGAATGTCTGACGCCCTGACCCGTAGCGAGCCTGTTTCCGCGACGCCATTTGTCAGAGCAGGCATGACGATCAGCCTCGCGGCGCCTATGAAACGCTATTCTCTGCGGGCGCGGCAGGCGCAAGCACTCGAAAACCTGCTGGGCATTAAAGTGCCGAAGAGAATCGGCGAGACTGAAGCAGGAATCGCATGTCTTGGCCCGGATGAATGGCTGATGCGGGCCGCGTTTGGGACGGTCATTCCGATGGGTGCGGATATGGCTGTTGCCATCACTGATATCAGCGAGCGTTCGGTATGCCTGATAATCGAAGGCCATCTGGCCGCTGAAATCCTGATGTCGGGCTGCCCGCTCGACCTCGACAAATTTGTGGTCGGGAAAGCCAGCCGCACTATTTACGAAACGGTCGAAATCATCGTGATCCGCGAAGCAGAAGACTGCTTTCATGTCGAAGTGTGGCGAAGCTTTGCCGGTTGGCTATGGACTGCGCTGACGACGGCATCTGGTCATTGATTTTTCCAGGGGGATATAATGGCTGACTGGTCCGACGATATTGACCTCGGGGAATATGGGAAGTCCAACCGCCAATGGGGCGGGACACAGATAAACCCGGCGGTGTTTTTTCCAACGGCCTTGATTTCAATCGCGGTAATCATTTTCAGCGTGGCAGCACCGCAATTATCGGCCGATCTGTTCTCTGCCCTGCGCGGGGGCGCGGTCGCCCATTTCGATTGGCTGTTCATGTCGGTCGGCAATATGCTCCTGCTATATTGTGTGGTCATCGCGATATCGCCGTTAGGCAAAATCCGGCTGGGCGGTAAAGGTGCGACGCCTGACTATTCCCGATTGTCCTGGTTCGCGATGCTGTTCGGGGCAGGCATGGGGATTGGCCTCGTTTTTTATGGCGTGGGAGAACCCGTCACCCATTTCACATCATCGATGGCAGGTGGTCCCGGCGCACCGCTTGGCGGCGCTGCGGGCGATGCCGCTGCGTCTCGTACCCTGGCAATGGCGGCGACCATCTTCGACTGGTCGTTACACCCCTGGGCGATTTTTGCGGTCACCGGTCTCGCTCTTGCCGTGTTCAAATTTGATTTCGATATGCCGCTTTCGATGCGATCGGCATTTTATCCGCTGTTCGGGAGGGCCGTATGGGGCCGCGCCGGCGACGTGATCGAGGTGCTTGCCGTGCTTGCGACGATTTTCGGGCTGGCGACTTCGCTCGGTTTAGGGGCGCAACAGGCCATGGCCGGCATATCGTTTTTGTATGACATTGAAAGTTCGCCACTCAACATTCTCGCGCTGATCGGCATCATGGCTGGAATTACCTTTCTGTCCGTGCGCGGCGGCATCGATCGCGGAATTCGCATTTTGAGCGAAGTCAATATGTGGGTTGCCTTTGCCATGCTGGTGTTCGTTTTGACGACCGGGTCAACATCGGCACTGTTGCGAGATATCGTCGCCAACATATGGAATTACTTAACGCTTTTACCGGCCTTGTCCAATCCGGTTGGCCGCACCGACCTGGGTTTCTACAATGACTGGTCGGTATATTATTGGGCATGGTGGATCAGCTGGGCGCCGTTCGTCGGGATGTTCATGGCGCGCATTTCATTAGGGCGAACGGTGCGCGAATTCATTCTTGGCGCGATGATCGCGCCCAGCCTGCTGGGAATTCTCTGGCTGACGATTTTCGGTGACGCCAGCATCGCGCAAATCATTGCTGGGGATGGTGCACAGCTTGCAAAAGCATCGCTGGATACGCAGCTATTTGTCTTGCTCGACAGCCTGCCATGGGCGCAGTTCACATCGATGGTGGCCATCGCTCTCATCCTGATTTTCTTTGTGACCGGGTGGGATTCGGGGACCCTAGTGATCGACACGATGACCGCCGGCGGGCGGACAGATACGCCGCTGCGGCAAAAGACCGTCTGGTTGTTCGCGGTTGGCGGTATTGGCATTGTGCTGTTGCTTAGCGGTGGGCTGACGTCGTTGCAGGCAGGCGCTATCGCAACTGGTCTTCCGTTGGCAGTGATACTTCTACTGATGTGTGCGGGCACGTTAAAAGGCTTGATCACGCTTCACAAGGCGGCGGCGAAAAACTATCATTCGCGCATATGACACCATCTTGAGTGATGCATCGGTGCAACGTTCCTGCCGAATAATCCATGTATATCGAAAACGCATGATACTATTACGAATACTGTCCGCTAGCCATAAGGGCAGTTAATGCTGGCCGGTGCCGACCGGCGATTGCGCTTGGGAGGGCCGTTGCATGAAACTGCCACAGGAATTCGATCTACACGCGCTCGAAGTATTCGTGATGACTGTCGAACTTGGCGGAATGTCGCAATGTGCCGCCCATTTGCAAGTGACCCAGTCGGCTGTTTCCCAAACCATTGCAAAGCTGGAAACGGGAATCGGCGCACCCCTATTTGATCGGACGATGCGACCATTAGGCTTGACCGCGAGCGGCAAGTCGCTGTTTGCGCGGGGTCAGAAGCTGATTGCACATGCGCGGCTGACCTATGACGAAGTGCGCGAAGGGGCGAGCCTCCCCATATCCAGCGTCACGGTGGCGATGTCGTTCAGTCTCGCCAATCAGCTGACGGCGCCGATCTTGCGGAACATGGGATCGCGCGCCGACCGGTGGAATATCCGTTCTGGTATCTCCATGGAGCATCAAGGCGAGTTCCTCGCGCGTGATATCGACATGCTGGTCACCGGCAGTTTTAACCTGGAACATCGCGATACGGTCGAACTGCTTCCCGTGTTCGAAGAGAGCTTCATCTTCGTCTTTCCAAAAGACTTTCGCGAACCACTCGACCTGGTCGGCGTGCCGTCGTCGTTACCGTTTATACGGTTCTCCCGCCTGACTGGCACAGGTCAGCAAATCGAACGCCAGATTGTCCGCATGAAATTAAAACTGCCGCAGTTGGTCGAGGTCGAATCATCGCATCAGCAACTGGCATTGGTTGCCGCCGGTATCGGTTGGACGATTACCACGCCGGTCTGTCTTGCCGCCGTGCCGGAACTTTTACCGCAATTGCGCGCCGAACCGATGACGCGTGGCCGCTTTTCGCGGGCGGTACAGGTTGTTGCGCGGATCGATGAACTGGGTGACATCCCGCGTCTGACAGCCACACTTTGTCAGCAGGTGTTGAAGGAAAAAACATTTCCGCCATTGATCATGGAATATCCGTGGATGGAGCATCAACTGGTCTGGCCCAGCGCCAGCATCGAAGGAGACGAGTTGACCGCATGATCAGGTTTTTTGCGATGTGGGCATGCGCGCTTGTCGCATTTCCGTTGTCAGCAAAGCATCATATACCCAGTGCGCCGGGGACCGATGCGCCACAGCTTGCTGCCATCGGGCCATATTCGGTGGGCTTTCGTGGTGTGTATGTGACAATCGAAAATCAACCCGATCTACAACCCGCTGACCCTAAAGCACATGTGGTCGCATTGGCCGACCGGCGGTTGCGGGTCGATATCTGGTATCCGGCCAGCGTCGCCCAAGGCGCAACACCTGTTACCTATCACGGTAGCCTGTGGGGTGAGCCGCCGGGTGCGCCAGTCAATTTCAGCCAGGCCGGGATGGCCGTTGCAAATGCAAAGCCGGTTGGCCGTCAACACCCGCTGGTCGTGGTAAGTCATGGCTATGGCAACAATCCCGCAGTGATGACCTGGTTAACCGAAAATCTTGCATCCAAAGGCTATGTGGTGGCCGCCATTCATCATCGGGATCCAAACCCTTATGTCTTTTCGCCCGCGATCCGGGCAGCGCCGAATTACTACCGTCCGGTCGATATCGCTTTTGTCGCGGCGGAATTGCGACGGGCATTGGATAGTCAGATCGACCCGGCCCGCGTTGCGCTGATCGGCTATTCGCAGGGCGGCTATGGCGTACTGACGGCCGGCGGGGCGAGTCTCGATCCGGCCGGACCGAATATGGATATGGTAGCTGGCGGCTGGCTTCAGAAAATTGCGCGGGGGAACGCGGGCGCACAAGCCATCAGGGTGGACGGGCTGAAGGCCATTATCGCGCTCGCGCCCGGCGGCGGCTTTCCCAAAAGTGCTTGGGGCGCGCAAGGTCTCGCCGCGATTACCGCGCCATTAATGCTGATACAGGGCGACAGCGACCCCGTCGTCGATTATAAAAGTGGCGCGTTGGCGGTCTTCGGCGGCGCGGTCAGTGCCGATCGCTATCTGCTAACATATAAGCAAGCCGGTCACTCGATCGCGCTTAACCCGGCGCCAGCGCAAATGCGCGGCAGCGTGTGGGACATGGACTGGTTTGAAGATCCGGTCTGGCGGCAGGACCGCATCAATGCGATCAACCTGCATTTTATCACGGCGTTTTTGGCGGTGCATGTGCGCGGTGAAGCGAACGGCCAAGCGTTTCTCGATGTGCCGGTGGTGGATTCGGATACGGGCGAATGGAACGCGCCGGACGGGACGCCTTGGGGCGCGTATAGCCCGGGCGGCGATGGCGTAACCTTGTGGAAGGGCTTCCAACGTCGCCATGCAAGAGGCATGACATTGCAGCATCGAACAGCGGTGCATTAAAGCGCCAATGTCAGCGCCGTTTCTTCCCAGAAATGCAGCAGCGCCTTGCTGAAACTCAGTGGTACATAGGCATCGCAAGCGTCTTCGCTGACCACATGCAGCCGAACATTGACATGTTCGATAATCGTCGCGGCGCTGCATCCCGTTGCAAAAGCGAGGTTCTCGGCATCGAACACGCCGCCTTCCATAAGCAGTGCGCGCCAGCCCTTACCCGACAGCCGTACCCGCAATAAGCCGCCACCGATTGCGGTCAGCGCGCCGTCATCGGCCAGTATAGCGTTCAGCCCTGCGATATCGCCTTCGACCAGCCAGACGGTGGGTTCATAACGGATAAGGCGAAGCGTCTCGCTTCCCCCTGAAAGCCCCGTCGCGGGCAAATCAAAGCCTTTAGCCGACGCAAACCGTTCGGCGACTGCGGCTGGATTGCTCCAGATTTCGAACACATGCAGCGGGGCCGCAGACAGCGTGGTGATCGTCACGTCAGTCACGATAACGCTCCCCTGCGGTGTCGTAGAAATGCGGATGGGTGACGCGGACACGCGCCGCTTGCCCGCGAGTTGGCGACGTAGCGATTAATTCCTCGCCGTGCCGGTTGAAGCCATCGACCAGTTGGCCGAGTGCAACCGAGCCACCTTCGATAATGCGAAAGGCCGACGCGCTGACATGGCCTTGCGGAGATTTGCCTTCGCGTGTGACGATCATTGCGCCTTCGGGAATGTTCCCCTCTATGGCCTCCAGCCCGACAAGTTGTCGCCGCCCGGGCGCAGATAGAGCGGGACGCGTCAGGCCGGTCTGCCCGATGTAGCCGCCTGCCTTGTTGAGCATATTATCGAGCGCCAAATCGTGCGGTGTCATCCGCCCGTCGATTTCGCCACCCACAACCAAATGGCCCTTTTCTATGCGGAGAAACTCCATGGCCTCCAAACCATAAGGCGTGCCGTCATTTGCGCTGAGTTCTAGCGCGCACATAGCCCAGACAGCTGCGGCATGGCTCGCCTCGACATAGATTTCAAACGCCCGTTCGCCGCTGTAGCTGGCGGCCAGTATGATCACCGGAGCACCCGAAATCGCAGCCCGAACGGTCGACATATGTCTTGGCGGTTCCTCGCGGATCAAGGCCGCCAGCACTGCCTTGGACTTTGGCCCTGCGACGGCGATCCCGGCGTAATGCTCCTGCACGTTCACCGCCGAGACCCGCATGTGCGGACAAAGATATTGGCGTACATAGGAAATATGCGTGGCCATCCGGTCAGCGCCGCCGGTCGAACTGGTCAGCAGATAGCGGTTTTCGCCCAAACGCCAGACCGTGCCGTCGTCGAAGACGAAGCCGTCTTCGCGCAGCATAAACGTATAGCGACCGCGTCCTACTGCGAGTTTGCCGACGGACGTTGCACAGATGATTTCGAGGAAAGCAGCGGCATCGGCGCCGGTGACTTCGAACTTTGCGAGGGTTGAAACATCGGTCATGCCGACATGGGTTCGCACGGCTCTCGCTTCGCGCAATGCCGCTTGCGCCAGTATCTCGTCACTTATTGGATAGGCACGCGGGCGGAACCAGTATCCGAGCGGCTGCCAGATCGGATTTTTCGCGGCATGGTCATCATAAAGCGCGAGCCGCCGGATATGCGCGCCGGCATCCTTCGCTCCAGCCCCGGCGAGCAATCCCATGGTCACGGGCGTATAGGGCGGACGGAATGTGGTTAGCCCGGCTTCAGGGATCGCCACGCCTTGTTTTTCAGCAAGCCGACCAAGTGCCGCCATATTGCTCAGCTTGCCCTGGTCGGTCGCCATTCCAAGCGTGGTGTAGCGTTTCAGATGCTCGACCGAGCGATAGCCTTCCGCCCAGGCAAGATCGACGTCGGCAAGTGTCACGTCATTCTGGAAATCGATGAAGCTATTTTTTGGGTTTGACGCGGGGACAAGGGTGAATATCGGTTCGGGATGAGCGGCACCACCGATCGTGGTTACATTTTGGCGCGACGTCGCTGGGACAAAGGCTTGCGCTGCATCGTTCCAGTCAAGCGTCCCGCCAGCCTGGCAATGGAGGTGAACAACGGGCGTAAAGCCGCCCGAAACCGCAAGAAGGTCGGCTTCCCAGCTTTGTCCAATGCTGTCGACCAGCGCAGTGACGCTTTTCAGGCAGTGTCGAGCGCCTTTCGTTGAGACAGGAACTGCTTCATTGTAGACCGGAAAACCGCTGTCACGTCCGGCAGGCGCTGGCCGAGCATCGAGGATCGCAACAATTTCTGCTCCCGCAGTCTTCACAGCACGGGCGGTTTTATAGGCATCGTCATTGTTGGTCGCGATCACGACCCGCTTGCCGGGAACAACGCCGAAGCGCTGCACATAGGCGCGCACGGCTTGCGACAGCATGACGCCGGGGCGGTCGTTATGGGCAAAGGCCAAGGGGCGTTCGATGCTACCGGTAGCCAAGATCACTTGGCCGGCGCGGACATGCCACAGCCGCTGCGCCAATCCGTGCGCTGGCACTTGCCCCGGTTCGGCGACGCGCTGCGTCAGTGTGACCAGATCATGCTCCCAATAGCCCGAGGCCGTGGTGCGGGTGAGGATGCGACCACCAGCGGCGCAGATCCGCGCGGCTGCTGCTTCGATCCATGCCGCGTTGCGTTCCTGTGGATCGCGGATCAGTGACGGGGCGAGGATGCTGTCTTGTTCGACGAGGATGACGCGCTTGCCACGGTCGGCAGCTTCGAGCGCAGCGGATAGCCCGGCAGGTCCGGCACCGACCACCAGCACATCGCAAAAGGCGGCACGCTGGCTGAATCTGTCGGGGTCAGCCTCGGATGGCGCATTGCCCAGGCCTGCTGCTTTGCGGATGAAATGTTCGTAAAACATCCAGCGTTTGGCCGAGCCGAAGAAGGTTTTATAATAGAAACCGGCCGACAAGATCGGTGCTGCAAGCCCCAGCAGCGCACCAGCGTCGAGCGCCAGACTGGGCCAGCGGTTCTGGCTTTTGGCAATCAACCCGTCATAGACGAACACGTCGGTCGCGCGGGTATTAGGCTCGGTCCGCCCGCCTGTTCCCACAGTGACAAGTGCATTGGGTTCCTCCACCCCCGACGTCATGATTCCGCGCGGGCGGTGATATTTGAAGCTGCGCCCGATCAGGCCGATGCCATTGCGTAACAACGCAGCCGCAAGGGTGTCGCCCTCGCGCGCCCGATAGCGTTTACCGTCGAAGGTGAAATGGATCACGGCCCCTATCATGCCAGCGCCTCCGGCCCGACTGCGCGGATGGCTGCGATCTCGTTGGTGACGCGGTGGCGCGAGACAATCATCCAGGCGCGGCAGCCGAAACTGTGCCGCCAGATTTCCTGATCCGCTCCGCGTGGGTTTGTCCGGGTGAACAGTGCCTTCATTGCCGCGTCCGGCGTTGCATCCAGCGACACGACCGAATCGACTGTACGTTCATAAATGAATTCGGCCTGTGCGCGCGGGCCGCAATGGGGGCAGGCGATCTGCATCATGTCAGCGGCTATTCGGCATCGGGCCGGTCCCTGTTTCGTCGATGGTCGCGCCGGTTAGAAACCGGTCGAGCGTAAACGGCGCGTTCAGCGGATGCGGTTTTCCGGTCGCGAGCGTGTGTGCATAGGTCCAGCCCGAGGCAGGCGTCGCCTTGAACCCGCCATAGCACCAGCCGCCGTTGAGGAAGAGGTTGCGAACCGGGGTTTCGCCAATGATCGGCGATCCGTCAAAGCTCATATCGGTCACGCCGGACCATGTCCGCACCATACGCAGGCGTGAGAGCGCGGGGACGAGCGCGACGCCCTGAGCAATGGCCCGTTCCATGACCATGGGGTTACCGCGCTGCGCGTAGCTTGGCCAATTGTCGGGGTCGCCGCCAAAGACAATGCCGCCCTTGTCCGACTGGCTGATATAGCAATGCAGCGACGCTGACATGATCACGCTGTTAATCATCGGCTTGACGCCCTCGGTCACCATCGCTTGCAGGGTCTGCGATTCAACCGGCAGGCGAAGTCCTGCCAATCCCGCGACATGGCCGCTGTTACCGGCAACGCAGATGCCGACCCGACCAGCGCCGATTCTCCCGCGCGTCGTTTCGACACCGACTACCGCGCCGCCGTTGCGGACAAAGCCGGTGACTTCGCATTTCTGGATGATATCCACGCCCAACCTGTCGGCCCCGCGCGCATATCCCCAAGCGACGGCATCATGGCGCGCGGTCCCGCCGCGCCGCTGGATCAACCCGCCTTCAATGGGGAAGCGCGCTGCACGCGACATGTCGAGCAGTGGCTCCAGCTTTGCGACTTCATCGCGGGTCATCAGGTCGGCATCGATTCCGTCACAGCGCATGGCATCGCCGCGCTGCGCCAGCATGGTCATATCTGTGTCGCTGTGCGCTAGGAACATCGCTCCGCGCGGGCTGAACATCACATTGTAATTCAACTCATCGCTGAGATGTTCCCACATCTTCAGGCCGAACTCGAACAGGTCATGGAGCGGCTTTAAGCGGTAATTGGAGCGCACAATGGTAGTGTTGCGCCCGGTATTGCCGCCGCCGATCCAGCCTTTTTCAAGCACCGCGATATTTTTGAGGCCGTGCACTTTGGCGAGATAATAAGCGGTCGCCAGTCCATGTCCGCCGCCGCCGATGATGATTATGTCGTAATGCGATTTCGGTTCAGGGTCACGCCAGGCGGGCTGCCAATGCTTTTGCCCGTTAAATGCGCCGCGCAGCAATTGGAGCGCCGAATATCGGCTCATGAAATCGCCATCCACCCGCGCCGTTCGCGCCAGTCCGCTTCCAGTCCGTCAAAGCGCGAGAGTTTGAGTATGTCGATGTCCGCGAATGAGCATGTGCCGTCGATCACCAGATCGCGGATCGCATGGCCGGATGCAGGTGACAGACCGAAACCCACGCTCGACATCGAAGCGACCACGACATTGTCGGGGCTGGTCAGCCGGTCGATAATCGGGCGGCCGTCGGGTGAGTTTTCGATGATGCCCGACCAGCTTCGGATGACGTTGAGATGCGCCGCCTTGGGCAGCAACTCCGCGAGCCGCTTGGCCAGATTACGCGCCAGCGGCGTCGAAGGCCTTGCCGCCGGGCCGTCTGCGGCAACGTCGAGCCATTCATGCGGGCCGCCGCCATAGGCCAGATTGCCGCGCATTGTCTGGCGACCGTATAATTTATGCCCATCAACGCCACCAATGGGCATCATCGGGGCCGGTTCGGTGATGATCATTTCGGCCCGCGCCGCCGCCAAAGGAATGTCTACCCCAAGCTGCGCCATCAGCTGCGGAATTTGCGGACCCGCAGCAACGACCACGGCATCGCAGCCATATGTCGTGGTGGCGGTTTTGACGCCCGTCACCTTGCCGCCCGCCGTTTCGAAGCCGGTGACCGGGCTGTGCTGAACAATGGTTCCGCCCAGATCCTGCAAGGCCCAGGCATAGGCTTGCGTCGTGCGCTGCGGGTTGGCGTGGCCGCCGAATTTGTAATGGACGCCGCCAAAATTGCTGTCGCTTGCCAGCGGAACGGCATCAAGTACCTGTTTGGTATCAAGTAGTTCGACCGGATGGTTCAGACGTTTATGACGTTCGGCGACAAAACGGTACTGCTCCCACTGTCGTTCGGTCATCGCGATGATGATGCGTTGTTTCTGGTGCTCGGTGGGATAACCAAGCAGCGCGTCCATCTGCGGCCACATCCGTTGCTCTTCATCGAACAGCGGGCTGGCATAATGCGATGCGCCGCCGCCATTGCGGCCCGATGCCTCCCATCCGACAATGAACTTGTCGAGCACTGTGACCTTGACGCCCGACCGTGCCAGCCACCAGCCAGCGCTCAGCCCGGTGACTCCGCCGCCGACGATGACAACGTCCGAACCGATCATTCGTACATTCCGGTATAGAGCATCTGCCGATGCTCATCTTCATGGGCTGTGCCGATATCTTCGTGGGGAACCCATGCGGTTGGAATGCCGAACCAGACATCCCAGGCTGCGTCCATTTCAGCTGGCTCGTCCCATTCGGCGAGAATTTTGAGCGGCAATGGGCGAACCGGCGCGCGGTGGCTCGCCAGCGGGATCGAGCCGAAAGGCTGGCCCGATTCAAGCGCCAGCAACATCGCCACCTGATCGCGACAGCGGCGGCCTTGGCACACACCCATCCCTGCGCGCGTAAGCCGCTTGATCTGGTCGGGGTTGGCAGGGCCGTCTTTGAGTAACGTTTCCAGCGACCGCGCACACATTGGCGCTGGCCGCGATAGATAATTGGGCGGCTGCACCCCGATCAGGTCTGCACGGGTTACCTCTTCGCACTGGCAGATGATGGTTTCATCCGCGCTGATGGCAGACAGTGCGCGCATCCAGTCCATCCGGTAAGCGATATGATCGAAGCCGCAGTCAGCCAGTCCCGCACAATCGCCGACGGCTGACACCGTTGCGTCACCCGCCGGAATGTAGCCGCCGCGCATCGGCTCGAGCGCCCGTCCACCATCCATCGCGTCAACCAACTCGATGGAGGGGATAAGGCCAATGGCGACGCAGATGGTGTCGCAGGCGATCTGTTCGCCTGAGGAAAGCGTTGCGCTCTCAACGCCGTCGATGCCGCTTTTGGCCAACGCAACGGTCTGTCCACATGTGATAGAAATACCGGCGGCTTCGATTTGGGCGACCAGTTCAGCGCTGCCCTGTGGCGTATCGCGAACCTCGATAAGCGCCAGGACTTCTACGCCGTGTTCGCGTGCCAGCAAAGCCGTCTCCAATGCCAGATCGTGCGAGCCAAGCACCAGCACCCGCCGCCCGGCAAAGGCATCATAGCGGGTTAACAACATCTGCAATGCCGCAGCGCCCATCACGCCGGGCTGGTTCCATCCGGGAAACGCCATCGCCAGATCACGCGCGCCTGTCGCCAATATGATCTTTTCGAAACCCACCAGCCACGAACGCTCGGTATCGGCCAGGCCGACCACCTGTTGGGGCAGACTCGCAACGCCTGGGCCGTTGCGGTAAACGCCCCAGGCTGTGGTACCGAGCAACAGATCGACGCCAGCGTCCATCGCATTTTCCAGTGCGGGCATGCTGATGAAAATCGCCTCAAGCATTCGTTCTGTATTTTGCGTCGCAGCGGTCATCCGCCCGCCAAAATAAAGTGGCACATCATTGCCCATCAAAGCGCCGGATACCGGATTTTCATCGACCAGCAAAACCGATGAACCGGCCTTGGCGGCATCGATCGCCGCAGCAATACCGCTCG
Source organism: Sphingomonadales bacterium (assembly GCA_031421975.1). GTDB lineage: Bacteria > Pseudomonadota > Alphaproteobacteria > Sphingomonadales > Sphingomonadaceae > Sphingorhabdus_B. Next base: position 15,409 of record JANOPT010000041.1, read on the forward strand.
GTCCTGCACCGACAACAACGACGTCATAGCGTGCTTCGGGCGCGCTGCGCGTTCCGTTTACCGCGCACAAATCGGTTCCGGCAAAATTCAGTTCCATCAAACTGCCTCCAGCGCCTGCTGCAAATCGGCGATCAGATCATCGACATGTTCCAGTCCGACCGAAAGCCGGATCGTCCCATCGGAGATGCCGCCCTTCAGGCGCTGTTCCGGCGCTACCGCATAATGGGTGGTGCTTGCCGAATGACATATCAGTGTTTCCGAACCACCTAGGCTGACCGCCATTTTCATCAGTTGAAGCCGGTCGAGCATTCGGAAAGCCTCGGCCTCACCACCGTGCAGATGAAAAGAAAAGGTCGAGCCAGCCGCCTTGCACTGCCGGTCGTACACAGCGCGTGCTCGCGTGCCTTTTTCAAGAAAACCGAGATAGGTCACGCCTGCCACTTTGGCATGGTCGCGCAGAAACTCCGCAACCCCGCGCGCATTGTCCATCGCGCGTTCGGTTCGGACGGCCACCGATTCAAGCGAGCGCAGCACCAGCCAGGATGTATAGGGATCGAGATGATTGCCCCACGTCGTCCGCTGCATCCGCAAATGGTCGATCAAATCCTTTCGCCCGGTTATGCCGCCAGCCAGCAGGTCGCTATGCCCGCCACAATATTTCGTCAGCGACGTCATGCAGAAGTCGACTTTATGCTCCATCGGCCGCTGGGCGAACGGGCCGAGCAATGTGTTATCAACAACGACCAGCGGGCGGTGGCCTTGCTTTGCCCCGACCTCGTCGGCAATCCGCACCATTAAGTCGAGATCGACGATCGCCGCTGTCGGGTTTGCAGGCATTTCGGCGATGATGAGCTTGAGTGGACCTTTTGCCATCGCTTCGGCAGCAGCTGCACGCACCCCGGCGTCATCGGTGCCATCGAGATAGGCACTCGCATATGATCCGAATTGCGGCATGATGTTGTTGTAGAGCATATCCACGCCGCCATAGATCGGGCGGCCATGCAACACGCTGTCGCCGGGGCGCACATAAGCAAGCGCAATGCTTGAATGCGCCGCCATCCCGCTGGAGTAGGCAACCGCCGCTTCAGCGCCATCGATTGCCGCCAACCGTTTCTCCAGAAAGTCCAATCCTGGATGACCCAGCCGTGAATAGATGTGGTTCGTTTGACCAAGCAACGGCCCGCTGCCATCAAAATAGGCCTGATGTACATCCTTGGCATGTTGCGCCGACGGATAGACAAAGGTCGACGTCATAAAGATCGGCGGCTTGACTGAACCCATGCCCATTTCCGGATCATAGCCATAAGCGACCGCAAGCGTTTCAGGGCGCAGGCCCCTTATGTTATCCATTGCCATGCGCCGCAATATACGCGCGGGCCTTGTCGCAATAATAGTCGGTAAAACGCTGCGCCAGCATCTCGGCTTCTTGCGAATAGGGGCCAGGGATATAGCCAAGGCTGTTTACGCCAAGCTGATTATTCTCCGCCAGCGCCTTGTCCTCCAGATTGGTCGTCGTCCAAAGCGTAATCAGCTTTTCCACGTCATAATCCACGCCCTCGACCGCATCCTTGTGCACATACCATTTGCCGGTCACATGGGTTTCATTCGGGCCAACGGGCATCGCACTGAACATGAACATATGGTCTGACGTGCAATGCACAAAGCAATGCGGATCGACAGCCCAGCGCAATGACCCGATGTCGCCATTATTGGCATCACACATCAGCTTTTTCGACACATGCTGGCCATCGCCGGATATCGAAACGCAACCCTCGTTCAATGCAAAACGTGCGACCTGCCAATAATGTCCCTCGACTGGAGTTTGCGGAAGTTTATTGGCATCCATGGCTGCCTCGAACGCCAGCATTCGGGCATCATGCCCGCTGTCGAAATGTTTCGACATGCCAACGGGAAAGGTCTTGGCAAGTTCGGGATGGCTGGTGCCGCAATGATAGCATTCGCGGGCATTTTCCATGACCAGTTTCCAGTTGGCGTTTTCGACCAGCACGCTTTCATAGGCAAGCTTTGCATTGTTCAG
>JANOPT010000042.1:0-8646 GCA_031421975.1 Sphingomonadales bacterium
GCATCTGCAAATGCATAACGACCTTTGCTATCGCACGCAAAGCCGTTATTGCGCCTGACGGTGCGCGCCCTTAGCTCAGCTGGATAGAGCGCGAGACTTCTAATCTTGAGGCCACAGGTTCGACTCCTGTAGGGCGCGCCATTTCCTGATGTGATCATCTCGACAGGACGCCAATCGCGACGGTCGCCGGAACTTTACACCGTGCGGCCGGGTTATCTTCGCCAGTCCAGCGAAAGTCCTCCCCTTTGAAATATCCTCTCATTATTCCCGCATTTTGCCTGCTTGCATCGTGTCAGCAATCCGATCGCCAACGCGACGGCAATGATACGGCCAAAGCCGCACCGGCCGTCGCATCGATGTTTGCGTTTGAACAGGGCAAGGGCGACTTGCCCGCCGTGCCTGCGGACATGGAAATGCTTCCTGTCCAGATCGTGCTTGAACGGCTCGGCTTTTCGCCCGGTGTGATCGACGGGAAGAATGGCGAAACTCTCAAGATTGCCATCCGCGGTTTTCAGGCGGCGAATGATTTGGAAGAAACGGGTGAGTTGGACAGTGAAACGCGGGCTGCGCTCGGTCGCTCGCCATCGGTGCCGATGACCAGACGAGTCGTCATTCCAGCCGACTTTGCCAACCAGACATTTTTTCCCGATCTGCCAAAGGATGCTGCGGAACAGGCAAAGCTTCCGGCATTGGGCTATCGGAACCTGATGGAGGCGCTGGCCGAGCGGTTTCACACGACGCCTGAAACACTGGTCGCGTTGAACGCAGCCGATACCCAAATCGGCGCGGGCAAAAGCATAATCGTGCCGAACATCGCTGACATTATGCCGCCGCGTGCCGAAGATTCGGAACGTGGGTGGGACAAATCGCTCGCCACGCTTGGTGTCGCACCGGAGCGGCCCGCAGCCGAGCGGATTGTTGTCGATAAATCAGGCGGCTGGCTCCGCGCATATGGCGCTAACGACAGGCTGATTGCCCAGTTTCCGGTCACAACCGGAAGCGCGCGTGACCCGCTACCGATCGGCAACTGGACGATCAAGGGCAGCGCGCGCAATCCTGACTTTCATTACAACCCCAAATTGTTCTGGTATGTCAGCGACAGCAAGGAAAAACAGCTGTTGAAGCCCGGCCCGAATAATCCGGTAGGCGTGGTCTGGATCGATCTGTCGAAACCGCATTACGGCATTCATGGCACGCCTGAACCAGCGACCATCGGGCGCGCGGAAAGTCATGGTTGCGTTCGGCTGACCAACTGGGATGCCGCAAAACTTGCCGGAATGGTCAAGCCGGGTGTGAAGGTCGTATTCCAGGCCTGACTATCGCAAGACGGCTGTGCGATCGACCCAGTGAGCATGAGTGCCACTGGAAATTTTGTGCGGCAGCGCGATCCGGCAAACCGGACCTTCTCCAAATTTCTTGCAGTCGATAAGGATACACTCCGAAGTGCCGCGGTTTTCGTCAGTGATAAAGCTGACGAGATAGCCATCGTCCTCGTCTTGCGCCCCGATCCGTGGTGCGAAGGGCGCCTCGCTGCCATATCGTCCTTCTTCAAGCATGAATTGTGATGACTCGCCGGTATCGAGGTCATGTTTCACAAATCCGGTAAACAGGAACCATCCCGGTTTCGATCTGGTGCTATAGGCATAGCGGTAGGGCAGCCCCAGATAATGCTGGTTCATCATCCCGAATTCCAGAATGCGCTCATCGAGTCGCTGTTCGGTGGTGGTGCCATCCGCCAGATTGAACCGCCAGCGGTGCAGCTTTGGTTTGAAGCTATGTTCGTCGACATATGCCATCATATGGGCATATTCACCGCCGCCTTCGATTGGTTGCGGATAGGGATCTTCTTCGAAATAGCCATCCAACACGATCTCATCGTCGTCTTCATAGGCGTTGATAAAATGCAGAACGAACGTAGGTTCAGCCTCGAACCAGCGGATATCTTCCGACTGCCCAAAGCGAGGGATCAAGGCAAAGCGCGAGGGCATCCCCTCGTGGAGCCGTGTGACATGCGCGTCGCGCTTTAGCAATTCGGCGTCCCAAAACAACGGAAAGTCACATAATATAGACCAGTTCGGCGTCACCATCATATCATGCGGCAATCGCGGACCGGGCAGCGGCACGGGCACATAATGGGCGAGCTTTCCGTCAGGTCCGACCACCCCATAATGCATGTAGGGTGGGTGTTTGGAATAATTGAAGAACAGCAATTCTCCGGTGCGCTGGTCCACCTTGGGATGCGCCGAAATGCCGTCCAGCGGCACCCATGGGGCCACGCCTTCCTGATCCAGCGTCGTGGGGTCCATCACATAACCCTCGCCACATTGATAAAATGTGGCAATGGCCTTTCCGGCATGGACGATGATGTCGGTGCTGGCCGAATCTTTCAACCCACCGTGCGCCCCAAAGCCTCGCCGTTTTGACGTCCCGGTCCGGTCCATTAAACCGCCCCATAGCGAACCGCCTGCATCCTGTTCAGCCTCGAAACACCGAGTGCGGATGAACCGGTTCCGGTATGTTGCTTTGCCGCCGGAAAAATCCATCTGGTGAACCATGCCGTCACCGTCGAACGGATGATAGCGGCCCAGTGGATGGTGCAACTGATTTTCGGTATTGCGAAGATAGATGCCGTCGATATCGACTGGAATTTCGCCCGCGATGACGTCAAGGTCAAATGCCGTGACCTCCTCATGCTGTGGCGTCCATGCACCGTTGAGATAGGGATGGTTGCTGGGTTGCAACGTTGCCTTCACCGGCGGCAGTTTTTCGACCTGCATCATGCTCTCCTTTCAGGGCAGCGTAGATTGAAAGTCACACCGCGCGCAAGCGGCAGTTCGGTGCGGTTTTTGCCAGCTTGCCCACACGCCACAAAAAGTCTAGCGACCGCCCAACATTTGGAGATAGAATCATGGCCGAAATGGCAGCTTTTGATTGGTCCGACCCTTTCCGGCTGGATGATCAGCTCACTGAAGATGAACGGATGATCCGCGATACGGCGCATGCCTTTGCCCAGGGCGAATTGCAGCCACGCGTGGTCGAGGCCTATCGCAATGAAAAAGATGCCCCCGAACTGTTTCCCCTGATGGGTGAAACCGGGCTTCTGGGTGCTACCATACCCGAAGAATATGGCGGCGTCGGCGCGTCTTATGTTGCCTATGGCCTGATTGCGCGTGAGATAGAGCGCGTCGATTCAGGCTACCGATCAATGGCTTCGGTGCAGTCGTCGCTGGTGATGTATCCCATCCATGCTTATGGTTCGGAAGAACAGAGGCGCAAATTTCTGCCCGGTCTGGCGGCGGGCACGTTAATTGGCTGCTTCGGGTTGACTGAACCCGATGCGGGTTCAGACCCGGCAGGCATGCGTACCTTTGCCAAGAAAGTCGACGGCGGCTACGTCATCAACGGCAGCAAGACATGGATTTCAAACGCACCGTTTGCCGATGTTTTTGTGGTCTGGGCCAAGAGCGAAGCGCATGGCGGCGGCATTCGTGGATTTGTTCTTGAAAAGGGTATGAAGGGACTTTCCGCACCGAAGATCGAAGGCAAGCTCTCGCTTCGCGCGTCCACGACCGGCATGATCGTGATGGACAATGTCGAGGTTAGCGAAGATGCGCTGCTGCCCGATGTGCAGGGGTTGAAAGGCCCGTTCGGATGCCTGAACCGCGCACGGTACGGGATCAGCTGGGGTGCCCTGGGCGCGGCAGAATTCTGCATGCACGCTGCCCGCCAATATGGTCTTGACCGGCGCCAGTTCGGCAAGCCTCTGGCGGCAAACCAGCTATATCAAAAAAAGCTGGCTGACATGATGACCGACATTGCGCTCGGGCTTCAAGCATCCTTGCGGGTCGGCCGCCTGATGGATGAGGGCAAATTCTCGCCCGATATGATCTCGATCGTGAAGCGTAACAATGTCGGCAAGGCGCTCGACGTCGCCCGCGCGGCACGCGACATGCATGGCGGCAACGGCATCAGCGACGAATATCAGGTGATGCGTCACATGGTGAACCTCGAAACCGTCAACACCTACGAAGGCGCGCATGATGTCCATGCGTTGATTTTGGGACGCGCAATTACCGGCATCGCCGCGTTCTAAACCAAAAAAAGGCCGCCCGGCTTTTCAGCGGGCGGCCCAGTAATAGGCTGTAAAGCCTGCTAGGGAGGAAAGCGTATCTCGTGAAAGACACGCGTGATGTCTAGCGTGTAGATGGTAAATATCGGGTTAACGACGCGGAACCGTTGTTGCGGCCTCAACAGGACCCGGCAAAGCGGGCCTCTGCTACGAACGAAAACGGCGCATTGTTACGTATGCCTTGTGACTGGATTTGTAACAGGCGAGCCGATTCCTTTCGCACGGTAGTTAGCCCCTGCCCTTTTCCCTTGCAGCTGTAGCTGATCGTCACCGAGTTTGGGGTGGAGCGGACCAGATATTGTTCGCAACCGGCGCTGCCATGCTGCATCTGGACGAGATAATCGGGGCTGCCCAGGCAAATCTGCGATGCCGGGATGTTCGACGATCCGCCATTCAGCGCCCGTAATTGCCACATGCCACGCTGGATCGATTCCAGAAACGCGGTGTCCTTGGCTTGCGTAAATGCCATGGCACCGCTGCCTGCAACGACGCCAATCAGGCCAATGGCCAGGCGGGAGAATGTCAATTTCATAGGCTTCTATCCGTCAACTTATGCCAGTTTGGGCGAAGCGACCTTCTTATTGTTTCCCGTATTAGCAGCAAATGTTACAAATAGCACGATAGAATGTGGTATATGAACGATGAATGACCGCAGTTTTGCGACGAACGTATCGTATCAGTTGTTCAGGCTGGCCAGACTCACTGGAAAGCGGCGCGAACAAAATTCGCAGTCCACGACGATATCGCCTTGGTCATCGGCCATGTCGGCGCGGTCGTCGGGCGGAAATTTGGCAATTACATCGCGGATATGGGCGGGGTCGCAACGGCATCCCTTCGCCAAAGCTTCACCTTGGTCGATCCGCACTTCTTGCTCTTCATGGAACAAACGCCACACGATTTCTTCAAGCGGCAGCGCGGAATCACACAGTTCGTCGGCCCCGGTTGTTCCTGCCAAGACCGAGACATGTTCCCACTCGGGATGGTCCAGCCTAACATGCAGCCGCTCGCGCCCATCCTCTCCTTCGGGGAGATGTTGAACCAACAGGCCCCCGGCAATACAGCGTCCATCCTTGTGATCGACACCGACGCGTATCGTCGTCGGTATCTGTTCGGATTGGACGAAATAATGTTCCGCAGCGTCCGACAGCGATGCGCCTTCCAGCGGAACGATGCCCTGATAGCGCCCTCCGCCTTCACCGACAGGCAACGCACGATCAAAGGTGATCGCGAGATGGCCAGTGCCGAACAGGCCGAACAGCGTTGAATCGACTGGTAATGCCGCCACCGATGCCGGATCGAACTGCACATAGCCCCTTAGAGCGCCGTCCTTGTAATCGCACACCAGCAACCGGATGGCGCCCTTGGTTTGCGCCTGCATCGTCAACTGGCCATCGGCCTGCTTAAGCGATGCGCCGAGCAGAGCCGTCAGCACCAAAGCCTCGGCCAGCGTCTTTTCAACGAGCGGTGGATAGGCGTGCGCGGCCAGTATCTCGTTCAGCACGTCGTCCAACCGCACCATCCGCCCGCGCGCATGGCGGTCGGGCAGCGAAAAGCGTAAAGGCTGGTCGCCGAATGTTTCGGTTTGCGAGGACATCAGAGCAGGCCGAAGCACCAGAGCAGGATCGATTTCTGCGCGTGCAAGCGGTTCTCGGCTTCATCCCAGATGAGCGACTGCGGGCCGTCGATGACCGCATCGGTGACTTCCTCGCCGCGATGGGCAGGCAGGCAATGGAGGAATTTCGCATCGTGCTTGGCAGCCGCCATCAGCCGGTCATTGACCTGATAAGGCATCATCGCCGCCATCTTGTTATGTGCATGTTCCTGCCCCATCGACACCCAAGTATCGGTGACGACAATATCGGCGCCCGCCACCGCGTCTAATGCATCGCGCGTGACCGTGATGGTCGCGCCAGCAGCCATCGCAGCGCTTATAAAGCTGCTGTCGCTTTCATAGCCCTGCGGCACCGCGATACGGACGTTGAACTTAAATATACCCGCCGCCTCGACAATCGAATTCAGCACATTGTTGCCATCGCCGAGCCACGCGACCTCGAGCCCCGGCAACGGCTTGCCCTGCTCAACTATCGTCAACAGGTCGGCGACGATCTGGCAGGGGTGCGACAGGTCGGTGAGGCCGTTTACCACTGGCACGCTGGCATAAGCGGCAAGCTCGTCGATCTTGGCATGATCGTCGGTTCGGATGACGATGGCATCGACATAACGCGACAAAACCCGCGCGGTGTCGGCAATGCTCTCGCCGCGCCCTAGTTGCATTTGGCCAGCAGCCATGAACATGCTGTCGCCGCCCAGTTGTTTCATCGCCATTTCAAACGATGTCCGCGTGCGCGTCGAGTTCTTCTCGAAAATCATGCCGAGAGTATGCCCCTTTAGCGGCGCGTCTTTGTCCGCCATTCCCTTCGGCCATCCCGCCCGCGCTGCCTTCCGGTCCATTGCGTCGGCAAGTATCGCGGCGATGGCGTCCCCGCCGGCATCAGACAGGTTCAGGAAATGCCGCGTCATGCGGCCTTGGGCAGTTGATAACTCGCTGCACCCGCCGACAGTTTCTCCATAAAGGTTGCGATATGGGTGTCGTCGATGTTGAGTGGCGGCAACACGCGGAAAGTATTGTCACCGGCTGCCACGCACAACAATCCGTGATTGTCGCGCAGATGGGCAACGAACGCGCGGGTTTCATGAGTCATCATCACCCCGAGCATCAGTCCCTTGCCGCGCACACCGCTAAACAGGTCAGGATAGTTGCCGATAAACTGTTCAAGCGCGGCACGGAGTTTGTCACCCGTCGACCGCACATGAGCAAGAAATTCGTCATTGGCAACGACGTCCCATACCGCCTGACACGCGGCCATTGCAAACGGGTTGCCGCCATAAGTCGAACCATGCGTGCCGACCACCATGCCGCGTGCCGCTTTTTCGGTCGCAAGGCATGCGCCGACCGGAAAACCGCCGCCAAGGCCCTTGGCAGACGCCATAATGTCCGGCTCTATGCCATATTGTTCATACGCAAACAGTGTACCCGACCGCGCTACGCCGCATTGCACTTCATCGAGGATCAGCATCAGGTCATGCTCATCAGCAAGCGCACGCAACCCTTTCAGAAAAGCATCGGACGCCGGACGAACACCGCCTTCGCCCTGAATTGGTTCAACCAGGAACCCAGCAGTCTTTGGTCCAATGGCTGCCTTCGCGCCTTCAAGATCGTCGAAATCGACATATTTGAAACCTTCAAGCAGCGGCAGAAAACCCTTGTGCATCTTCTCCTGATTGCTCGCCGAAATCGTCGCCATCGTCCGCCCGTGGAACGCCATTTTGAAAGTGATGATTTCGTACCGGTCGGAACCCTGGCTCTGATGGTAAGCGCGCGCGGTCTTGATCGCGCATTCCACGGCTTCGGCACCCGAATTAGTGAAGAAAACGGTGTCGGCGAAAGTCGTGTCGACCAGCCGCTGGGCAAAGGCCTCACCCTGCGGGCTGCCATACAGGTTCGATACATGCATCAGCGTCGCGGCCTGATCCTGAATTGCCTTTGTCAGATGCGGGTGGCCGTGACCGAGCAGATTGACCGCAATCCCGGCGGCAAAATCCAGCGCGCGACTGCCGTCTTCGGAAATCAACCAAGCCCCCTCGCCGCGCACCGGCCGGAACCCGCAACGGGGATAGACAGGCATCAAGGGAGTAATCGACATGGTATTTCCTTTCTGTATCGCCAAAAGGCAAAAAGCGGCCCCGATGGAGGCCGCTGACGTCTATGGATCGCGTATAAGCCTGCAAAAATTCCAAATCAACCCAAAGTGACGTTGCGCCGTGTGCAACCAAAGCAGTCAATCCCGCACTTGGTTTGCATACGACAAATGGCTATCATCCAGAAAATCGAGGAGCCCGTGAATGTCCACAACCGCATCCTTCGTTCCAGCTCAGCCGGTCCGTGTGCCGGACTGGCTTCCCGGCTGGCGTGGAATGACGGGGGAACGGTTGCGCAGTGTCGTCCACGGCATTGCCGAGCCTGCCTTTGATGTCTGGCATAAAGACCGGCAATTCCTGAACATGCAACTGCACGTGGTGAACCATCCCGACATGATCGGTCATGTCCTGCTGGACAATCACACCAATTATGTCCGGCCAAAATTGACACGGCAGATACTGAAACCGGTCATAGGCAACGGCCTGTTGAGTGCCGAAGGCGAGGATTGGCGCAAGCAACGCCGGATCGTCGCCCCGACCTTTGCGCCCGGTGCAGTGGCGCGTATGGCGGGCCTGATGGCAGAGGCGACCGCCGAGCAGCTGCAAAGCTGGCCCACCGAAATGCGGCGAGTCGATATGGCACAGGTTGCGACCGACACGACGATGGCGATTATTGCCAAGGCGCTGTTTTCGGGCGATCCGCGTTTGGTAACGCGTGAGGCAGCGGGGCATATCGAGGCGGTGATTTCGGTTGCGGGCCAACCCCGGTTCCTCCGCATGATCGGCCTGCAAGAATATGACCCCAGCCCCAGCATGTT
>JANOPT010000043.1:0-2661 GCA_031421975.1 Sphingomonadales bacterium
GGCCATCCTGCCCTTGGCGACGCTCACTTTGCGAAACGCAATATCCGCAGCGTTCAAGGTAACGCTATCGCTGGCGGTCTTCAGATCGAACGTAATCAGCACGTTGGCTTCGAACGCGAGATTCGCGGCATCCGGCGTGACAGTGATGGCATAATGCGAGGGCGCTGCATTGCGCGGCAGCTGCGATGGCACCTCGGCGACGATCGGCTTTGACGCCGCTGCGAACGACGGTGCAGATGCATATAGTGCCACCAATGCTGCTGACGCAGCCAGCGCGAAACGAATTTTCATCAAAAAGCTCCCCGAATAAGACGATATGTCGGGCTGGTGCGCTATCGAAAATTATTCCAGTTTTTTTCGACTAACGGCGCATTCGCCATATCCTAAACGCGTTTTGCGTGAATCCCGTTCCCTCGGCGGCGGCTGTGTCTCACGCCGCTGATGGCGCGCGTGCGTGGATCAGAAATTCGATATTGCCTCGCGGACCGGTAATGGGACTGGTGGTCAGACCGGTTATTGTCCACCCCGCCGCGATAATCCATGCCGAAACCTCGTCACAGACGCGGGCATGAACGGCCTCATCGCGAACGACCCCGCCTTTGCCGACCTCGTTGCGACCGGCTTCGAATTGCGGCTTGATCAATGCGATCAACTGGCCCCCTGGTTTGGCAAATGCAATCGGCCGTTCCAGCACCTTGGCCAGGCTGATGAAGCTTGCATCGCAAACCACCAGGTCGACACGCTCGGGAATATGGGTGTCGGTCAGTATCCGGGCGCTGGTTTGTTCGTGCACGATGACGCGGGCGTCCTGCCGCAGTTTCCACGCCAACTGGTTGGTGCCGCTGTCGACCGCATACACCCGCGCGGCGCCATTGGTCAGCAACACATCGGTAAAACCGCCGGTCGACGACCCGACATCCATCGCCACGAAACCGCTGATATCGACGTTAAATTCCTCGAGTGCATGCGCCAGCTTTATACCGCCGCGCGATACCCAGGGGTGATCGGTCCCCTTGACCGTCACCTCGGCATCTTCGGCAATTTGCTGGCCTGATTTTTGCGCTTTAGCATCGCCGATAAAAACCAGCCCGGCCATAACCAGCGCTTGCGCGCGCGTCTTGCTCTCCGCAAGCCCACGGTCAACGATCAGCTGGTCCAGCCGTATTTTTTTGGTCGCCATAGCGTAACGCGCTAGCGGACCACGCCGGATTTGGCCATAAGCGGTTGCTATGCAAACCCGTCACCTGATCCTGTCCATTGTCATCACACTGTCCGCCTGCGCCGCGCCTCCCCCGCCCCCGGCGCGTGAGCCAGCGCCGATGCCCAAGCCAGTGATCGTCACCCCGGCGCAACCATTGCTGCAAACCGGTGACTGGACCGTCTGGCGGCTGGCGGCTGGTGAGTGGGTTTACCGGCGTGATGAACGTGGGTCAGTCGCATTGTTCGGCGTGTCCGGCGAAAATGCCAAAGTCACTCTGCGGTGCGATACCAGCCGAAAGCGCGTTTATCTTGCCCGCGAAGGTTCAGCGACAATCGGTAAAACCGTTATTCGGTCGTCATCATCGATGAAAGAATTTGCCGCCAACCCGACGGGTGGAACGCCGCCCTATCTCGCTTCGGAAATCATGCCGAACGACCCCATTCTCGATGCAATGGCGTTCAGCCGCGGCCGGATTGCCATCGAGGTTACCGGACAGCCGCCGGTTGCCATCCCGTCATGGGCGGAAATCACAAAAATAGTGGAAGATTGCCGGGCCTGACTCAAGGTAGAATGTTTCGGCACAGAACCCCGATAATTGCCGGAAAAAAAATTTAATACAAGACTTGTTTCGAAACTTTGTTTGATTCAATTATTGAGTCGCGGAGGGCAGATATATGTTTGAAGCACGCAATTTCCATTCAACGAAAGGAGGTGATCCGATGTCTCATGGTTCAGTTAAGAGGTCGGGCAATTCCGTTCGGGAGATCGGCCGCTGATCCCATCGGCGATGCCGGTCACGGCATGAAAGCAACTTCCGGCAGCGGGGCATCCGGCCGCTGACCATGTTTAAGGGCCGCCAAAGCAATTTGGCGGCCCTTTTTCGTTGTGCATCGGCGTTGGTTGTCAAACATAGCTGGATATCGCAGTGCTACACCCTACATATCAGGTCTGCATTTTAAGGGTTGTGGTTTATGGGATTTTTGCGGGTTAGCTGGAAAATTGTGGTCGGTCTGAAAGACCTGCTGGTGTTGTTGTTCCTGTTGCTGTTTTTCGCCCTGTTGTTCGTCGCGCTCAACGCCAGCCCGAACCCGGGCATCGTCAATGACGGTGCGCTTTTGCTTAAGCTCGACGGCGTGGTTTCCGAACAACCTGCTGAAGTCGACCCGTTTACTGCGCTGACATCGGCCGCCGTTCCGGTCGGCGAAATCCGGCAGCGCGACATCATCCGGTCGTTGAAGCTTGCGGAAAAGGACAAGCGTATCAAAGCCGTCGTTCTGGACATGGACCGGTTCATGGGCGGTGGCCAGACCAGCCTGTCGGCAATCGGCGACAGCCTTGATGCCGTAAAAAAAGCGGGCAAGCCAGTCTATGCCTTTGCGACCGCCTACACCGACGACAGTTACCAGCTGGCCGCGCATGCAACCCAAATCTGGATGGATCCGCTCGGTGGCGCGATTTTA
>JANOPT010000044.1:0-16627 GCA_031421975.1 Sphingomonadales bacterium
GTGTATATCCGGATTTTTTCTTGAGCTGCTCTGAGTCGGGATGATGCTTCATGGTGAATGGCATGCGGATGCCGATATGCTCCAGCCACAGGTTGACGCCCGAAACCAGCGTCCCAAGATTGTTGCCGAATTTTTCAAACAACGGCAAAAAGTTCCTGACTTTCCGAAGCTCTGTATAAATCCAGCTAGCTTCATATCCGCTTTGATATGCCACAAGTTCGTCATGCTCGCGGCCTCCTGCCAAAGCCTCGACCGCAGCCTCCGCCGCCAGCATTCCCGACTTCATCGCTGTATGGCTGCCCTTGATCCTCGGCACATTGAGGAAACCGGCGGTGCAGCCGATGAGCACCCCACCGGGGAACGTCAGTTTCGGAACCGACTGAAACCCGCCGTCGCTAATTGCCCTTGCACCATAAGCGACCCGCCTGCCACCTTTCAGGATTTCCTTGACCTTCGGATGGGTTTTCCAGCGCTGGAATTCTTCGAACGGCGAAATATAGGGGTTGGCATAATTCAGCCAGGTAACAAAGCCGACGGCGACCTGGTTATTGGCCTGATGATATAAAAAGCTGCCGCCTTGCGCGTCGGTCATCGGCCAGCCTTGGCTGTGAATCACGCGGCCTGGCACATGCTGTTCGGCAGGTATGTCCCACAACTCTTTGATACCCAGTCCATAAACCTGCGGTTCGCAATCCTTATCGAGCGCGAATTGCGGCTTCAACAGCTTGGTCAGATGCCCGCGCGCGCCTTCTGCAAAGAAGGTATATTTGGCGTGGAGTTCCATACCAGGCATATAATCGCCCTTATGGCTGCCATCGCGGGCGATGCCCATGTCGCCGGTCGCAACGCCCTTTACCGAGCCATCGGGATTGTAGAGGATTTCAGCGGCAGCAAAGCCTGGGAAAATCTCCACACCCAGATTTTCCGCCTGCCCCGCCAGCCAGCGGCATAAATTGCCCAGAGAGCCAGTATATGTGCCTTTGTTGTTCATGAAAGGCGGCAGAAAAATATGCGGGACATTGAATTTGCCTGTCTTAGACATCACCCAATGCTGGTTGTCAGTGACCGGGGTGTTGGCAAGCGGACAGCCCTGCTCTTTCCAGTCCGGTATGAGTTCGTCCAAAGCCTTCGGATCAATCACTGCGCCGGACAGTATGTGTGCGCCGACTTCCGAGCCCTTTTCGAGGATGCAGACGCTCGTTTCAGGGGATTTCTGTTTGATGCGGATTGCGGCTGACAGCCCTGCTGGCCCTGCCCCGATAATCAGCACATCATAGGGCATTGATTCCCGTTCGCTCATCGCCTTAATCCTTTACCGCGCGACACATTCAGGCCATCGCGTTAATCGAACAGCCCGCGGACATTGCCATGCCAAGCAATTGACCCTGCCGTCAACTGGTGACTGAAAGAGAATATGGAGCAACAGGGGCAATCTGCCGCATCCAGCATGATCGCATCTTTAACTGGCTGGTGGGAACTGGCCGGGCTGCATTCGGCTGTCAGCGATGCGCCGGTAAACTGGCTTGAGACCGTCACCACAGCGGAAGTTGCAAAAAATTCTCCGGCAGTGGTCGCTGCGGCAATTCCGACAATGGTGCCCGTTCCACCCAGCATTGCATGGCCGACAAACCTGGAAATGTTGAGGACAATGATTGCCAACGGCGAGCCTTTGCCTGGAAACGGCTTTGGAACGCGCTTTATTTCGCCCGTTGGACCGTCGACAAGTGACGTCATGGTTGTTTCCGATTTGCCCGATCAGGACGAGCTTTCCGCCGGAACACTGGGCTCCGGCGCGACTGGTGCGCTGCTCTCGCGAATGCTGGGCGCCATCGGAATTTCCCTGACCGATTGTTATTGGACGATGTTGGCGACGACCGTGCCTCCGACTGGCGAAGTCCCCGAACATGCCTTTGCAGAATTGAACGACTTCGTCCGGTATCAGCTAGGGCTTGTGAAGCCAAAATCGCTGATCCTGCTCGGCTCGGCCGCGTGCAAGGCTCTATTGGGCGAAGAACTGATGAAATCGCGTGCAGCGTTACGGAATATTAACCATGACGACAGCAGCATGACGGTCCTGACGACATTTCATCCGCGAACTTTAATCGCGCGGCCCGCCATGAAGGCGCAAGCGTGGAAAGATTTGCAGATGTTCGCAAAAAGGGCTGATCTGTGATTAAATACACGTGGGTTTTTCTTGGTCTGACGCTTGTTCCTGTTGCCAGTTTGCAAGCGAATACGAGCGAAGAATTCCGCAATGTCGGTTCGACCCAGCCCGCGCCGACCGTTCTCAGCAAATCTGAGAAAAATGCCTATGCAGAAATTTATTCGGCCATCCGCGCAAAGGACTGGGCCAATGCTGCCAGACTGATCGACCGGATGCCCGCTAGCCCGATGACGGCAATGGCGCGGGCAGAACTATTTCTTGCGCCTGACAGTCCCAAAGTCGACGCGGTCCAGTTGCAGGCGTTGCTTCAATCCGCTCCATATTTACCGCAGGCAGAACAATTGGAAACGATGGCGCGCAAACGCGGCGCAGACGCCTTGCCCGACCGCCCCGGTATCCGCCGCTTTTCATGGCTCGGCGGCGCGCCGAAGCGCGATTTGCCCGATAATGTCGCTGGTGACGGCCTACGTAGCGAATTGCAGGCTTTCATCAAAAACGACGACCCTTCGTCTGCAGAAGCGCTGTTGAACGGCAAGGCCAGCGGGCTGTCCCAAGACGCGTTGACCGAGCTTCGTTACCGCGTTGCCTGGTCTTATTATATCGAGAATGATGACATATCCGCCAAACGGCTTGCCGGACTTGCCCGTTCTGGCGGCGGCGACTGGGGAACGCAGGCGGCATGGGCATATGGCCTGGCTTCATGGCGGCTCAAGGATTATGCAGCGGCATTCGAGGCATTTGACGCGGTATCACGGCAGGCAGCCAATGATGATCTGAAAGCCGCTGGGCTTTTCTGGAGCGCGCGCTCCGCGATGGCGGCAAAGCAACCCCAGCAATTCCAATCGCGTATGCAGAATGCGGCGCAACTACCTGAAACATTTTACGGATTGCTCGCCAGCGAATCGCTTGGGATGGAACCGATTGCTCATAAGGCAGCCCGAGTCGCTAAACTCGATTGGAACAGCCTGAAAAACGAGCAGAATGCTGTTCTAGCCGTGTCCCTGGCCGAGATAGGCCAGATCAAGCTTGCTGATGTAGCGTTGCGCTATCAAGCAAAAATCGGCGACGCCCGTCAACACGCAAACCTGGCGCAACTGGCCGGATCGCTCAATCTGGCCTCAACGCAGTTCTGGATGGGGCATTACGGACCATCACGCGATCAAAGCAGCGCAATGGCCCGTTATCCGATGCCGAATTGGGAGCCGACCGGCGGCTGGCGTGTTCCGCCTGCACTGGTGTATGCCCACACGTTGCAGGAATCGTCGTTCAAGACCGATGTGATCAGTGGCGCCGGTGCGCGCGGGTTGATGCAAGTGCGCCCCGGGACGGCAGGTGACATGGCGCGTGCGCGCGGCGTAGGGTTTGTTGCATCCGATCTGGACAGGCCCAACGTAAACCTTGAATATGGCCAGTCATATCTCGAAAAACTGCGTGATATGCCGGCGACCGGTGGTTTGCTGCCCAAGGTTATTGCCGCATATAACGCTGGTCCGACTCCAGTCACGCGCTGGAACAGCGAAATTCGCGATCAGGGCGATCCGCTGCTATTTATAGAATCAATTCCTTATTGGGAAACACGAGGCTATGTCGCTATTATTCTGCGGAATTACTGGATGTATGAAATGCGCGAGAACAAGGCGTCAGGCAGTATGAACGGTCTTGCCCAGTATCTCTGGCCCCGATTCCCCGATGCCAAGGGCAATGTCGTTGTGCGCCGCGCGGCAGGAGGCAATATTGCCGCTCGATGAAACCCGGGCGTTCAGGCCAGTCAACATCGCGTTATTAACGGTTTCCGACACGCGCGGCGTAGATGATGATACCAGCGGGGACATTCTGGCCGCGCGTATCGTCGCGGCAGGCCACAAAATTATCGAACGGGCAATCTTGCGGGATGACACGGCGATGATTGCCTCGCGTCTGCACAATTGGATCGACGACGACCATATCGACGTTGTTATCTCAACTGGCGGCACTGGATTGACCGGACGCGATGTTACACCCGAGGCGCTCGACCGCGTAAAGACCAAGGACATCCCGGGTTTTGGTGAACTTTTCCGATGGCTAAGCTACGCCAGCATTGGCACCTCCACCATTCAGTCTCGTGCCTGCGCCGTGTTGGCACGCGGAACATACATCTTCGCGCTGCCCGGATCGAACGGTGCGGTGAAGGACGGCTGGGACCAGATTTTAGTGCACCAACTGGATAGCCGCCATAAACC
Source organism: Sphingomonadales bacterium (assembly GCA_031421975.1). GTDB lineage: Bacteria > Pseudomonadota > Alphaproteobacteria > Sphingomonadales > Sphingomonadaceae > Sphingorhabdus_B. The sequence continues at coordinate 4,384 of JANOPT010000044.1, forward strand.
CTGCAATTTTGTTGAATTGATGCCGCGGTTACGCGAGGTCTAGCGCCTATTTCCGGTTGGCAATTTCGTTAAGAAGTGCATCGATTCTTTGCTTTATTACGGCCATTGCGTTGGCGTAATCATCGTTCACCGAAGGCACATCGGTCCAGTCCCTTATGTCAGGAGTTTTAACCGACGCCGGGAGAGGATTGAAGTTGACCAATATGTCAGCCGTAGCCCAGTCTGAATATGTTAGCTTTTTTGCTGGTTCGATTGCGGTGTCGATCCCGGCGGCGCGAAGGTTGGCCTCAAGCTGTGGGGAAACATGGTCCTCGACAATTATGCCGCGTGATAAGACATCGACCCTGATACCCCGCTCTTTCGCACGTCGTTTAAGGATCTCGCGGGCGATGGGACTTTTCGCGGTGCCCGCCTGGCAAACAAATAATATTTTTGTCGGTTTGCCCGTTCGGTGTGTCTCGCATGATGAAGCGAGGAGGCCAGTCACCAACAGCGATGCGATTAAAAAACCGCGCCGGTGCAAGGGGTTTGGATGAAATTTTGTCACGATATTGCGCTCTCTTTCCATAGAGATGCGCGGTCGTTGGGCGAAAGCCTAATCGGGAAACCGCCTTGGCCCGATACGATGTTGTTATCGTGAAACAACATAAGTATCAAGTTGGGATAAATGTTCTATATTTGTTCTAATAATTATGTCATCATGGATTTGTGCAAAAATCTTGCTATCCAGATGTGTTCAAAGGACGCGGTGCTCCCGCCAATGCGGTACCGACGCGTTTCAACCTTAACGATCGGATAACCGACGGGGATTGGCTAGATGAGCGCCAGGCGCTGGATGGCGAGGTCCCAGCGCTAAAAACCACGGTGACTGAGGAACGCCCCAAGTCGATCCTTTCGTTCAACAGTTCCCCCGATTTGCCTTTCGATCGCTCTGTCAACGCCTATCGGGGCTGCGAACATGGCTGCATTTATTGCTACGCGCGGCCAAGCCATGCTTATCATGATTTGTCGCCGGGACTGGATTTTGAGAGCAAGCTGTTTGCCAAGCCCAATGCGGCAGAGTTGTTACGCAAAACTTTGGCCAAGCCTGGCTATAAGCCCGCAACCATAGCCATCGGTACAAATACCGATCCCTATCAGCCGATAGAGCGGACATACCGGATAACGCACAGCATATTAGCGTTGATGGTCGAAACATCGCATCCGATTGTTATCACTACTAAATCGGCGCGGGTGGTTGATGATATCGATTATCTGCGCCAGCTTGCCGAAAAACAGCTGACCGGCGTAGCTATTTCGGTGACGTCGCTGGATGCGAAACTTGCACGGATATTGGAACCGCGGGCATCGTCGCCAATGACTCGCCTGGCTGCGGTGCGGAAACTGGCCGACGCCGGTATTTACACCCATGTGAACATTGCGCCCGTCATTCCCGCGATTACCGATATGGAAATCGAAGCCATCGCCGCGGCCGCAGCGGAATTTGGTGCATCAAGCATCAGCTGGATACCCATCCGCCTACCGCACGAAGTCGCGCCTTTATTCCGCGACTGGCTCGATGTGCATTTTCCCGACCGCGCTTCAAAGGTGATGAACCACATCCAGGAAATGCGCGGAGGGAAGGACAATGATCCGGAATTTTTTACGCGGATGAAGGGCCACGGCGCATGGGCAGAGCTTATGCGTACGCGGATGAAGATCGCGGTTCGCAAGCACAAGCTGGATCAGTCGAAATGGAATGTACGCAACGACCTCTTCGTGCCACCCAATCTGGATGGCCAGATGTCGCTGTTTTAATCGCTCAGCACAAAATCCTTGAACTGCTGACGCAATGCGACCTTCTGGATTTTTCCGGTTCCCGTATGCGGAAGCTCGTCTACGAACAGCACGCGGTCGGGCATCCACCATTTGACGATCCGTTCGGCGAGATAGGCTTTAACCGCATCCTCATCGACATCGGCGCCCGGCTTCTTGACCGCAATCAGGACGGGCCGCTCGTCCCATTTTGGATGTGCTATGCCAATTGCTCCAGCCTCGGCAATACCGGGACAGCCCACCGCGATATTTTCGAGTTCGACCGAGCTAATCCATTCGCCGCCCGATTTAATCACGTCCTTGACGCGGTCGGTGATTTGCATCGTGCCGTCCGGATGGAGGACTGAAACGTCGCCAGTGTCAAACCATTGGTCTGGATCGACGCAGTCGGCGTCTGCCTTGAAATATCGTTTGATAACCCAAGGCCCGCGAATTTGCAGCGCGCCTGACGTCACGCCGTCACGCGGGGCAACATTGCCGTCCTTGTCGATGACACGCAATTCGACGCCAAACGGCGTGCGACCCTGTTTGCACACGACGTCGATCTGTTCGTCCATCGTAAGGTCGTCCCAGTTCGGCGTCGGCGCGCCCATCGTACCGATTGGCGACGTCTCGGTCATTCCCCACGCATGCGACACCCGCACGCCCGCCGTCATCAGTCGCTCGATCATCGCGCGAGGCGCAGCGGATCCGCCAATGGTAACAAGCCGAAGCTTGCCCAGCGACGCATCGCGCCCGGCAGCCGCCTCGGCGTCAAGATGGGCAAACATCGCCAGCCACACGGTTGGAACACCGGCGCTGTGCGTGATACCCTGTTCAAGCATCAGTTTATGCAGCACTGGTGCTTCGTTGGTCGTTGAAAAAACAAACTTGACGCCCGCAGCCGCGCCGGCAAACGGCAGCCCCCAGCTCGCGGCGTGAAACATCGGTACAATCGGCAGCAACGCAGCTTGCGGGCTCAGGTCGAAAACCGACGGCGCAATTTCGGCCATGGCGTGCAGCATAGTAGAGCGGTGCTGGTACAAGACGCCTTTTGGATTGCCCGTCGTCCCGCTGGTATAGCAGAGCATGCAAGGGTCACGCTCATCGCCGGTCGCCCATTCATAATTGCCATCCTGTGCCGCGATCAAAGCGCCATAACTGGTGACATCATCAAAGACGACATAATGTTCGACGGTCTTCAGATGCGGCTTCAAACGGTCGATGATGGGTTGAAATGCAGAATCGTACATCAGTACTTTGTCTTCGGCATGATTCATGATGTAGATCAGGTCTTCGTCGAACAGCCGGATATTGACGGTGTGGATTACCCCGCCAAAGCCTATCGCACCGTACCATGCGGCCAGATGGCGGTGGTGGTTCATCGCAAAAGTCGCAATGCGGTCACCTTTTTGCAAGCCCAAACCGGCAAAAGCTTGCGACAATTTGCGCGCTTCGTCGGCAACGCCTGCCCAGTTGCTTTGTTCAATGCTGCCGTCTGACCAGCGGGTCACGATTTCACGGGTACCGTGCTCGCGCGCGGCATAGTCGATCAAGCGCGTTACCCGAAGATCCCAATCTTGCATGGTGCCCTGCACGGCTCTCTCCTATTTTTTGTTTGTGCCTTAATGCACTAATGCCAACACCGGACCTATTGGCGCAAGCTCTACATTCGAAATGCCATCAATCGACTTTAATTTGTCGAGCAACGATGCGTCGAGCTGATAACGCCGACCGAGTATCACTTGCGCCCAACGCCCATCGGCGGTGCGTGTTTTGATAGCCAGTTCGCTCTTGCCGCCGTGCAGTGGCTCGACCAATTGCGCGAGCTGAACCAGCGCGGCTTCCTGCGTTACATCCATCAGCATTTTCAAACGTGAGACGCTGGTAAGGCTGTGCAACGGCTTCGCGCTTTTGACAGTAAAACTCGGCACCTCATCGCCCGGGCGCATGTCCATTTCGCAGTGAAGTAGAAGACATGCAGCTTCTTTCGCCCATTCCGACAGCTGAACGCCCACAGCGTCATCGAAACAGCGAACCGAAAACTGCCCGCTCTGGTCGGAAAAATCGGCAACCATGAAACGCTTTCCCTTGCGCGATTCGCGCCAGCGGACGCCTTCGATCAATGCCGACATCGTTGCCGCCCGCCGGACGCCTTCTGGAATGGGTCCGCTTTCCAGCCAGGTTGCATAGAATTTAGCGCCGTGGCTAGCCGCAATCGCGTCATATTGTGAACAGGGATGCGCCGAAAAATAGAAACCGAACGCTTCTTTTTCGCGATTCATCTGTTCGCCGGGCGACCAGGTCGTGTTGCGGTCGATTCGCAATTTGGCCATATCGGAACCGCCTTCGCCAAACAGGCCACCCTGCCCGCTTTCGCGCGAATCGCGGGCTGACTGGGCTGCTGCCAGTAAAATTTCTGCCGCGGAATGAACCGCTGCACGGTTCGGCTCCAGCGCATCGAACGCGCCGGCTGCTGCCAGATTTTCAAGACTACGCCGGTTCAACTGTGCTGGATCGGCGCGATTGGCAAAATCATCGATGCTGGCAAAAACGCCGTTCGCATTCCGTTCAGCGACCAAAACGTCCATCGCCTTTTCGCCAACATTCTTGATCCCGCCCAGCGCATAACGCACCGCAAGGCCGCCTTCGCCATCACTCTCGACGATATATTCGGCGTCGCTGCGGTTGAGATCGGGCGGTAAACAGGCAACATCGAGGCGCCGCATATCATCTATGAAGATTCCAAGCTTGTCAGTCTGGTGCATGTCAAAGCACATAGACGCCGCAAAAAACTCCTCTGGATGATGCGTTTTGAGCCATGCTGTTTGGTAGGCGAGCACGGCATAAGCGGCTGCGTGACTTTTGTTAAAGCCATAGCCTGCAAATTTGTCGATCAAATCGAACAGCTCATTGGCACGATTGGGCGGGATGTTGTGCGTGGCGCAGCCAGTGACGAACCGTCCCCGCTGGGCGTCCATTTCGGCCTGGACCTTCTTGCCCATCGCCCGGCGCAGCAGATCTGCTTCCCCAAGGCTGTAGCCCGCCAAAATCTGCGCGGCCTGCATCACTTGTTCCTGATATACGAATATCCCATAGGTTTCGTTTAATACCGGTTCTAGCAAATGATGCGGATATTCGATCGTTTCCTCGCCATTTTTCCGGCGACCAAACATCGGAATATTGTCCATCGGTCCCGGACGATAAAGCGAAACGAGCGCAATAATGTCGCCGAAATTCGTCGGTTTGACTGCTGCCAGCGTCCGCCGCATGCCTTCGGATTCAAGCTGGAAAACGCCGACCGTGTCGCCTCGCTGCAGCAATTCATACACCGCAGGGTCATCGTGTGGCAACAGGTCAAGATTGATGTCGACACCCCGCTTGGCGAGCATCTGACCGGCCTTTTGCAACACAGAAAGTGTCTTGAGACCCAGAAAGTCGAACTTCACCAAGCCGGCGCTCTCGACGTACTTCATGTCGAATTGCGTCACCGGCATATCCGAACGCGGGTCGCGGTATAGCGGCGCCAGTTCGGACAATTCGCGGTCGCCGATGACCACGCCTGCTGCGTGCGTCGAACTATGCCGTGGCAGGCCTTCGAGTTTCATGGCGAGATCGAACAGGCGCTTTACCTGCTCATCACGGCGATATTCCTCGCGCAGTTCAGCTACGCCGCCAAGCGCGCGTTTCAAATCCCACGGGTCGGTCGGGTGGTTTGGCACTTGCTTGCACAGCCGGTCGACCTGACCATAGCTCATTTGCAATACGCGGCCCGTGTCGCGCAGAACCGCCCGCGCCTTCAGCTTTCCAAAGGTGATAATCTGCGCGACCTGGCGCGAGCCGTACTTCTTCTGGACGTAGCGAATAACTTCGCCGCGTCGCGTTTCGCAAAAGTCGATATCAAAGTCAGGCATCGACACACGGTCGGGATTGAGGAACCGTTCGAACAGTAGGCCCAGTTTGATCGGGTCGAGATCGGTAATCGTCAGCGCCCATGCCACCAGCGACCCCGCCCCCGAACCACGGCCGGGGCCCACGGCGATATCCTGCTCCTTGGCCCATTTGATAAAGTCGGCGACGATGAGGAAATAACCCGGAAAGCCCATTGAACAGATAACGTCTGCTTCAAATTGCAGGCGGTCGAAATATACCCGCCGCTCGTTTTCATCGGAGATTCCTGCAGTGTTCAAGCGCTTTTCAAGACCCGCAAGTGAATCCTCGCGCAACTGGGAGTCCTCCGCCGCGCGGTCCCCGGCAAGGCTTGGCAGGATGGGGTCGCGATAGGGCGCGCCGACAGCACAGCGTTGGGCAACGACAAGTGTGTTGGCCAACGCCTCGGGCAGATCCGCAAATAAAGCGCCCATCTGCTTGCCGGTTTTTATCCAGGTTTCACGGCTGCTTTTGCGGCGGTCCTGATTTTCGACATATTCGCCATCGGCAATACATAACATGGCATCATGCGCGTCGAAAAACTCCGGCTCGGCAAAGAACGCCGGATTGGTCGCGACCAGCGGCAGGTCGCGCGCATAAGCGAGATCAATCAGAGCATTTTCAGCGGCTTCCTCGACCGCGTCCTGACGGCGGCTCAATTCAATATACAGGCGGTCTGGAAACAGCGCCTGCAACCGTTCCAGATATGACGCAGCCGCATTGCCCTGACCTTCGGCCAGCAGCCGCGCCAACGCGCCTTCGCCGCCGCCAGTCAGAGCAATCAAACCATCGGTCAGCCCGGCCAGTTGCTCCAGCGTAACATGCGCGTCAAAATCCTCTGGCCGATCGAGATGGGCCATAGACACCAAACGGCACATGTTTTGGTATCCCGCTTCGTCCTGTGCGAAGAGCGGCAACCAGTCGCGCACGAAATGACCGTCGGCTGTCGGACGCCGGACGCCGAGCAACGCGCCGATGATCGGCTGCACAGCTTTGGATTTGGTGCCATCCTGAAATGGCATGACGCCGTAAAGCCCGTTGCGGTCGCAAATCGCGATCGCCGGAAAGCCCAGCTTTTTGGCCGTCTCGCCGATCGCTTTTGGCTCAATCGCGCCTTCCAATATCGAATAGGCCGAAAAAACACGCAAAGGGACAAACGGGACATAAGCCATGTGCGCTACGTTAAATCAGTCATGCGATTCGACAACAAGAGTGTCGGGCTTTGCTGTGGACAATTATGCAGGCTGCGCGAGCAACTTCTCGATGTCCCGTGCCATCGCCTCCGGCTTTACCTGCGGACCGTGGCGCGCGACCACATTGCCTTTGCGATCGACCAGAAATTTGGTAAAATTCCACTTGATCCCGCGCGAACCCATCAATCCGGCCTGCTGTTGTTTCAAATAGTGCCACAGCGGGTCTTCTTCCTTGCCGTTGACATCGACTTTCGCCGCCAGGGGAAAGGATACATCATAAGTCAGCGAGCAGAAATTCTTGATTTCTTCCTCATCGCCCGGTTCCTGAGCGCCAAACTGATTGCAGGGGAAAGCGAGAATCTCCAGACCCTGATCGTGATATTTGCGATGCAACGCCTCCAGCCCTTCATATTGTGGCGTGAACCCGCATTTCGACGCGGTGTTGACGACCAGCAGCACTTTGCCGGCGTGTTCCGCCAACGCCTCGCTCCGCCCGCCCGGCATCTTTACGTTGAAATCATATACTGACATGTCTTGCTCTCCTGCTTACGCCAAAACGCCATCGTGAAGCCGAAACACACGGTCCATCTTGGCCGCCAGCCGCTCATTGTGAGTCGCAACAATTGCTGCCGAACCTTCAACGCGGACCAACGCCATGAATTCACCCAATACCACATCGGCAGTATTTTCATCCAGATTGCCCGTTGGCTCGTCAGCAAGGACCAGCTTGGGCCGGTTGGCCAGCGCCCTGGCGACCGCGACACGCTGCTGCTCGCCACCCGACAGCTTTGACGGGCGATGGTGAAGCCGCTCGGCTAGGCCAAGCTTTGTCAGCAGATGGGTAGCGCGATCATTGGCTTCATCAGGCAGCGCATCGGCAATCAGCTGGGGCAACACGACATTTTCAAGCGCATCAAAATCCGGGAGTAAATGATGAAACTGGTACACAAAGCCAAGCTTTTGCCGCCGAATTTCGGTCTGGCGGTCAACGCTGCTTGCGCTGACTTCCTCGCCATCGAGCTTGATCGACCCTGAAAAGCCCCCCTCAAGCAGACCAATCGCCTGCAGCAAAGTGGACTTGCCGGAGCCTGACGGTCCAAGCAGTGCGACAAGTTCGCCCTCGCCGACGGTCAAATCGACGCCGCGCAAGACATCGATGGTAACGTCGCCTTGAACAAACTGGCGGCGAACATCGATCAGTTCAACGATCTTATTCATAACGAAGCACCTGCACGGGATCGGTACTTGCCGCCTTCAACGCGGGATAAAGCGTTGCAAGGAAGCTGAACAGCAATGCCAGTCCACAAATTGCCAGCACCTCCATCGGATCGGTGCGCGAGGGCAACTCGGTCAGAAAACGGATCGAGGGATCCCACAAATTCTGTCCGGTCACCAACTGGATGAAATTGACGACGGACTGCCGGAAATACAGAAAGATTGCGCCTAGTATCATCCCGAAAACTATCCCGGCCGACCCGATCAACAAACCAACCGTCATGAAAATCTTCAGGAGCGACTTGCGCGATGCACCCATGGTCCGCAATATCGCAATGTCGCGCGTTTTTGCGCGAACCAGCATGATCAGCGACGATAAAATGTTGAACACAGCGACCAGCACGATGATCGACAGAACAACGAACATCGCTACCCGTTCTACCGCCAACGCCTCGAACAGTGACGCATTCATACTTTTCCAGTCGACAATTTGTGCTTTATTCTCAAGCTTGGGTAGCAGTGGTGCAAGGATCCGGTTCACATTGTCAGGGTCTTCGGTCTTGATCTCGATCATTCCGACCTCGTCACCCAGCAGCATCAGCAATTGGGCCCGTTCGATGGGCATCACGACAAACGCCTTGTCGTAATCATAAACGCCTACTTCGAAAATTGCGGCAACCTCGTACGATATTTCACGCGGCACTGTCCCGAATGGCGTTGTGCGCCCGGCAGGGTTGATAATGGTGACGCTCTGGCCAACCTGAACGCCTAGATTCTGGGCAAGCCTTGAACCTATTGCGACTCTGTCCTCGGTCGGACTTAGGGCGCGCAAATCGCCTGCGACGGTCTTGCCTCTCAATGTTTCGTTCTTGAGGATATCGCTGACTGACATACCGCGTGCCAAGATAGCTTCAACCCGGCCGTTAAATGTTGTGAGCAACGGCTGTTCAATCAAAGCCGTCGCATCAGTCACGCCAGGGGTTTGCTGGACGTCGGTCAAAACCTCCCGCCAGTCGCTCAATCGTCCGCCATAGCCTTGCACCACTGCGTGGCCATTAAGGCCCACAATCTTGTCGAACAGTTCGGCACGGAACCCATTCATGACGCTCATCACGATAATCAAGGCCGCCACGCCAAGGGCAACCGCGACAAGGCTGATGCTCGCGACGAGGAAAATAAAGCCTTCGCCCTTGCCTGGCAGCAGATAACGTCTGGCCACCATCCGTTCGTATCGGGACAGGATCATATAAGCCCTGTAGTCAGCATTTTTGGCATTTTGCGCTCTTAGGTCGCGTGACTCGCGCTGGCAAGCATTGTTGCGCCGCTGCAACAGCTTTTGAAAAAGCGCTCGCTGGAGACGAGTTCCATTTGCAACGAATCGACCAAAGGCGGATGAAGGCCTTCGGATTCGTCGACCACTGAAGTGGCCGAGGGTTCAGGGGGAAAAACTCAGACCCGCCGGTGGGGACCGGCAGAGGACTGAACATACCGCGCTAGCAAAGCTGCAGAGCGAGGCCGTCTGGAAATGTCCGGGCGGCCTTGTTTTTTGCCCTCTTGAAATGTTTCATTGCAACCCCATCTCAGAATTCGGACGCCCAAAAGGGTCCGACCATGACCGCAGGCGCCGATCAAGGGCCTGCATGTAACAAATTGCTTTAAGGAGAATTTGACATGAACCGTTTTGATTTCACCCCCTATCGCCGCAATACCGTCGGGTTCGACCGGCTGTTCGAGCTTTTGGAAAATACCGGACGCACCGCGCAGAACGAAAATTATCCGCCGTTCAATATCGAGCGGACTGGCGAGAATGATTACAAGGTGACCGTCGCGGTAGCCGGTTTCAAACCCGAGGAAATCGAAATTACCGCCCAGCAGAATATGCTGGTGGTCGCTGGTAGCAAAGATACCGAAAGCAACGACAATCGTGATTTTCTGCACATGGGTATCGCCAGCCGCAATTTCGAACGCCGTTTTCAGCTGGCCGATCACATTCATGTTACCAATGCTGACCTCGCCGATGGACTGTTGATCATCGAACTCGTGCGCGAAGTGCCAGAGGCATTGAAACCGCGTAAGATCGAAATTGGCGGCCATAGCAGCCCAGTCGTTATCGAACATGAAGGCAGCAAGACGAAGGCTGGCAAAGCCTCGTAAACCGAAAAGTTCGGGGCGGCCGATTTCCCGACCGCCCCGGGCACAATCGGCGCCCCTCCCATCCGATCAACCCGGGTCGCAATTGGGCCGAGCGGATGCGAACTGAATTTGACGTGCCGTTACATCAAGTGGTGACGTTTTGTAAACTCGCGCTAAAATCCGACAATCTTACTGTCAGACGAGACGGCTTTGCTTCACAGCTGCCTCGACGAAGCTGGCGAACAACGGATGTGGAGCAAAAGGTTTCGACTTGAGCTCGGGATGAAATTGAACGCCGATAAACCAGGGATGGTCAGGCCGCTCGACAATTTCCGGCAGTTCGCCGTCGGGCGACATGCCGCTGAACACCAGCCCGCCTTTTTCCAATGCGGCCTTGTAGTGTACGTTCACTTCATAACGGTGACGATGTCGCTCCGATATATCGTTGCAGCCATATATCGTTGCGACATGGCTGTTTCCCGCCAATTTGGCGTCATATGCGCCCAAGCGCATCGTACCGCCCATATCACCGCCGGATTCGCGTTTCTGGATACCTTCGTCGCTCATCCACTCAGTGATGATGCCAACGATCGGTTCGTTGGTCGGTCCGAACTCGGTACTGGACGCCGCGACGATACCGGCGGTATTGCGCGCGCCTTCGATACAGGCCATTTGCATGCCAAGACAAATGCCGAAAAATGGAACCTGCCGTTCGCGCGCAAACCTGACCGAGGCAATCTTGCCCTCTGACCCGCGTTCGCCAAAGCCGCCGGGCACGAGAATAGCGTGCATCGGTTCAAGCGCGGCGGCGATGTCGTGTTCCGACTGCTCGAACAACTCGGCATCGATCCATTTGATGTTAACCTTGACGCGGTTGGCAAGCCCGCCATGGGTCAACGCTTCATTGAGCGATTTATAGGCATCGGCCAGTCCTACATATTTGCCGACAACCCCGATCGTGACTTCGCCTTCGGGGTTGGTCTGCCGGTCAATGATATCGTCCCAGCGCGCAAGATCAGGCTCGACGTCGGCCTCCATACCAAAAGCACGCAGAACTTCGCTATCGAGCCCCTCAGCGTGATACTGCAATGGCACGGCATAAATGCTCTTCGCATCGAGTGCCTGAATGACGGCTTCCTTGCGAACATTGCAGAATGCCGCGATTTTGGCGCGTTCGTTTTCTGGTAGCGGATGTTCGCAGCGGCACAGCAATATGTCCGGTTGGACGCCAAGCGATGCCAGTTCGCGTACGCTATGCTGGGTTGGCTTGGTCTTTAGCTCGCCTGCTGCGGCGATATACGGCACCAGCGTGACATGCACCGACAGCGTCAGTTCCCGCCCCAATTCGTTACGAAGCTGCCGGATCGCCTCGATGAACGGAAGCGATTCGATATCGCCCACAGTGCCGCCGATTTCGCACAATACAAAATCGAGATCGTCGGTTTCCGCCCTCGCAAATTCCTTGATGGCGTCGGTGACGTGCGGAATGACCTGAACGGTCGCACCGAGATAGTCGCCGCGGCGTTCGCGCTGGATGATGTTTTGATAGATGCGACCCGATGTAACATTGTCGGATTGACGGGCTGAAACACCGGTAAATCGTTCATAATGGCCAAGGTCAAGGTCAGTTTCGGCGCCATCGTCGGTCACATATACCTCGCCATGTTGATATGGCGACATCGTTCCGGGGTCGACATTGAGATAGGGGTCGAACTTACGGATACGGACGCGATAACCACGTGCTTGCAACAAAGCAGCGAGCGATGCTGCCATGAGACCTTTGCCAAGCGAGGAGACCACGCCACCGGTGATGAAAATAAACCGTGTCATGGGAGGAGAGGCTTAAAGCGCGTTTGTGACAAAAGACAAGCGGGCGAATCCCCGAAGCCTAAATAAATATGTGCAAAACCGCCTTTGACCGATCGCGATTTTATTTATCGAGCGGAACTTCTGTAGTGGGCGCCGCCTTATCAACGGGC
>JANOPT010000045.1:0-2227 GCA_031421975.1 Sphingomonadales bacterium
CTTTGCCGCCCAGTCGCGTGAAGAACCGGTGCCATATTCTTTACCAGCAATAACAACTAGTGGGGTACCATCAGCTTTGTGATTCATTGCAGCATCATAAATCGGCATCGTAACGCCATTATAACTACTCATTCCGCCTTCGATGCCTGGAACCATTTCGTTCTTAATTCTTATATTAGCGAAGGTGCCGCGCATCATCACTTCGTGATGGCCGCGGCGCGCGCCGTAGCTGTTGAAGTCGGCTTTGCTAACCTGATGTTCCATAAGAAATTTTCCGGCTGGTGAGTCAGCTTTGATGCTGCCTGCGGGTGAAATATGGTCGGTGGTGATGGAATCGCCCAAGATCGCCAGCGGCTTGGCTTCGATGATGTCTGTCACTGGCGCGTGGGTCATGCTCATGCCCTCGAAATACGGCGGGTTGGCGACATAAGTCGAGCCGGCGCGCCATTGATAGGTGTCAGACCCTTCGACCTGGATTTTCTGCCAGTGCGCGTCGCCCTCATAGACATGGGCATAACGCGCGGTGAACATCGAACGGTCGATGTTTGCGGTCATGACGTCGTGCACTTCCTGATTGGTCGGCCAGATATCCTTCAAATACACGTCGGTCCCGTCGGTCGCCTGACCGATCGGCGTGGTGGTGAAATCCTCGGTCACCGTCCCCTTGAGCGCGTAGGCGACGACCAATGGCGGCGAAGCCAGGAAGTTCGCGCGCACATCGGGCGACACGCGGCCTTCGAAGTTGCGGTTGCCCGAAATCACCGACGCGGCGACGATGTCATTGCCGTTGATCGCCTTCGAAATCGGCTCGGCCAGCGGGCCCGAGTTGCCGATGCAGGTCGTGCAGCCATAACCGACAAGGTTGAAACCCACCGCGTCGAGATCGGCGGTGAGCCCTGCGCGGTCGAGATAATCGGTAACGACCTGCGACCCCGGCGCGAGCGAGGTCTTGACCCAAGGCTTGGGCCGCAAACCGAATGCATTGGCCTTGCGCGCGACCAAACCGGCGGCCACCAGTACGCTCGGGTTCGAGGTATTGGTGCACGACGTAATCGCCGCAATCACCACGTCGCCGTCGCCGATGTCGTGGCTCTTGCCCTCAACCGGAACGCGCTTTGCGCCGTCATGTTTGTAAACGGACGCCAGGTCGTCGTTGAACACATTGTCGACTTGCGTCAGGATCACCTTGTCCTGCGGGCGCTTCGGTCCGGCAAGCGACGGCACCACGGTCGCCATATCGAGCGACAGCGTATCGGTGAAAATCGGGTCCGCCATATCGGCATAAGCCCACAGACCCTGCTCCTTGGCATAGGCCTCGACCAAAGCAATCTGGTCCTCATCGCGCCCCGTCAGGCGGAGATAATCGAGCGTCTTTTCATCGATGCCAAAAAAGCCGCAAGTTGCGCCATATTCAGGCGCCATGTTGGCCAGCGTCGCACGGTCGGCAAGGCTCAGCGAAGCCAGACCCGGCCCGTAATATTCAACGAAACGCCCGACCACGCCCTTGGCGCGCAGCATCTGGGTCGCGGTCAGCACCAGATCGGTCGCGGTAACGCCCTCGGCAAGCGCGCCGGTCAGTTTGAAGCCAACGACTTCGGGAATGAGCATCGACACCGGCTGCCCCAACATCGCGGCCTCAGCCTCGATCCCGCCAACGCCCCAGCCGAGCACGCCAAGCCCGTTGATCATCGTCGTATGGCTGTCGGTGCCAACGCAGGTATCGGGATAGGCGATGGTCACGCCGTCGGGGGCAACCGAAGTCCACACGGTCTGCGCGATATGCTCCAGATTGACCTGATGGCAAATGCCGGTTCCAGGAGGAACAGCCTTGAAATTATTCAGCGATTTTGAACCCCATTTCAGAAAGTCATACCGTTCGGCATTACGCTGATATTCGATTTCGACATTCTGCTCGGCGGCCTTGGGATGGCCGAATTCGTCGACCATGACGCTGTGATCGATAACCAGATGCACGGGCACCAAAGGATTGATCTTGGCCGGATCAGCCTTGAGCGCGGTCATCGCATCGCGCATCGCGGCGAGGTCAACGACGCAGGGCACACCGGTAAAATCCTGCAACAGCACACGGGCAGGGCGATACTGGATTTCGCGGGTGGATTTGGCTTCCTTCTGCCAATCGACCATCGCCTGGATATCCTGCACCGAAACGGTGAAGCCGCCATCTTCAAAACGGAGCAGATTTTCGAGCAGCACCTTCATCGAAAAC
>JANOPT010000046.1:0-7009 GCA_031421975.1 Sphingomonadales bacterium
CGTAGGGGGTATCAAGAACCTTCCACTTCAAACGCTGACTCCGCATCGCTGATGCCCTTTGGAGCCTTGCGTTTGTGCCGGTTTTCCGATGCGCCGCTGGCGCTCTTGATCGGGACACCGGCCAAGCGGGTGAAGGAAATAGGTGCGCCGAGCCTCAAGCACCCCTTTGCCCGCGTCTCCCCCGCATTGCGTCACTTCGCCGCTGGCGACCTTAAAGTGGCGCATTGTGGGGTCTTTCCCATAGGCAACCTTCGCGAAGCGACAATCTGACTGTGATGATTGATTGGAACTCGCTTTATCAATCATAATCATGCTATATCGTGATTGATAGAAAGGCATCTTATCCATCATGCGCTGGAACTGGCAACTTCCCGACTGGCCTGATTTCCGCTTCGACGCGGATCGCATCCGCGCGTCCGAAGAGCAATTCCTGAAAGGCTCGGGCGTCGTCATTGGCGCTCTGCACCACCTTGACGCCGATGCGCGCGATGGCCTGACTATTGAGTTGATTTCACAGGAAGTGGTCGATAGCTCCGCCATCGAGGGCGAAATCCTCGACCGCGCCAGCGTCCAGTCGTCGCTTGCGCGACATCTGGGCTTTGCCACCGACCAGCGCCGCGCCAGTGCGGCAGAGGCCGGGGCCGCTGAATTGATGGCCGATGTGTATCGCAACCATGCTGCGCCGCTTGACGACCAGACCCTGTTCGCTTGGCACGCAATGCTGATGAACGGGCGGCGCGATATTGCCGATGTCGGACGCTACCGTAGCCACGAAGATGCAATGCAGATCGTGTCGGGCGCGCTTCACGCGCCGCGTGTACATTTCGAGGCACCGCCGTCCGATACCGTTCCTGCGGAAATGTCCCGCTTCATCGCATGGTTTAACGACAGCGCGCCATCATCAGCGAACCCGCTTCCGGCGATCACCCGAGCCGCTATCTCACACCTGTGGTTTGAGAGCATCCATCCCTTCGAGGATGGCAATGGCCGTATCGGGAGGGCGATTGCTGAAAAGGCTTTGGCGCAAAACCTTGCGGCCCCGACGTTGACTGCACTCGCGGAAACGATCCATCGGCATCGCAAAGCCTATTATGCCGCGCTCCAGCTCGGCAGCCAGAGCAACGAGATCGACGCTTGGCTGACATGGTTTGCCGATATTGTCATCGAGGCGCAGGCGCGAACGATCACGCGCATCCGCTTCCTGATCGACAAGACGCGGCTGCTCGATCGCTTGCGCGGGCAAATCAACGAACGGCAAGAAAAGGCGCTGCTTCGCTTGTTCCGCGAAGGGCCAGATGGATTCGCGGGCGGGTTGAGCGCCGGGAATTACCGGACGATCACAGATGCCAGCCTAGCCACTGCGACCCGCGATTTGGCCGATCTTGTCGAAAAAGGTGCGTTGATACGCACTGGTGAGCGTCGCTATGCCCGCTATCATCTTGCGAAGGCTAAATTGCCACAACCAGACTAGGCAAAAATCATTACAATGCGGCTTATCTCTAACATCGGGAGCGAACGTGTAGCGGATGTGTTACCAACGAACACGCCCTTCGGTCTCATTACGTCGTCAGTTTCGCTCGAAGGCGCAACGGTTTTGGCAGTCGCTCACAATATAGAGCGGTGCCTTTTGTCGAACGGCGCCGCGCTACAGGTGGACGGGCAAGGCCGCCGCCGTCGTAACAATTTGACCATGCGCGATGAATCCACGCGAGTTTTAGCTTGGCTTGACGCGGCTTCGGTAAGCGCAACAGATCGTGTCTTGAAACAATCGCTGATGCCCAGCCTATCATCGCCATTGGCTTTGGCTGGCGAGTGCGAATTGACGACTGCGGGCTTGGGCCTTGCCCGCAGCACTTCGGCGGGCATGGTGCAATTGTTCGATCAGGCGGAAGAAGTGGCCGCAATGGCCGATTGGTTCGAAAAACTATCGCGCGATGCACAAGAACAGCGCGATATTCCCCTACTCGCGCAATTACGAAATGCCGCCGCTCAACCGAAGCCTGCGGACTGCTATCATTGTGCGCTATCCGCCTTGTTCAGCGACATGCACCAGCTCAAAACTGTGGTTGATCGTTTTCAGACATGCTCTTCGGCAGACCCAGTCATCATCCTATCCTCCCCTGTTCCAAGGCGGCTTCCAAAGCTACAGTACGCAACGGTAAGGCTCTGTAGGGGCAGAATTTGACGCTGAAAACTATCTGGACCGAGGCAACTTTCGCTAACATTGCGGACGTCGAAACGCTGCTTAGGGCAGTTTGAAAGCCGCCGTCCGTTCATACCGCTTTCCAACGTCCGAAAAGTTTTCGAAAGCGACCATTTTTATTGACCGTCAACGAAGGTCCAGCCCCGAGCCTTAAGAAGACCTAGACTTGCTGCTGAATGCGCCAAGACAACCGAACAAAATGCCGATGATGATCCACACCACCCAATCATTACCTTGAAAGAGCTTGAAAAGGCCTAGCGCGAGGAAAATCAGGTCGAGATCATTGGGCAGCGGCGTCGGGTCGGGAGCACCGTGGGCATCTTCGCCGGGGTGTGGGTTTTCGGTCGGCCAGCGCTATCACGGCAACTCTTTAACTTCGGCTTTCATCCTATTGAAGGCTAATGCCGACGTCCGTTATACGACCCGCTTTTGGTCGGCTGCCTTGAATTGATCGATCTGGTCGGCGTGCGCCTTCTTGAACGCGGGACGGTTAGTCACGCGAGTCAAATAGCTTTCGGTCGCGGGTCTGTCGCCAAAAGCGCGCACTTTCGGGACGCGCAGTACATCTGCCATCAGCAGGTCGGCGACCGTAAAGCGATCGGCCGCCAACCATTCGCGCTGTTTCAAGATGTTCTCGACGGTATTGAGGCGGCCGACGAACCATTCGGTTAGCCCGTTGTCCTTCAGGCCGGAAATTTCGAGAAACCACCACGGCACCGTGACCATCTCGATAGAATTCAATGCCGCAATGACCCATTGCAGTGTTTCTGCTTCGCCAACCGCATCGCGCGGCATCAACTTTTCGCTTTTTCGCGCTAGGTGCAGGAGCCCTGCTCCACTCTCGAAAATCTCCAGCCCTCCGTCGTTTAAGAACGGAACTTGACCAAAGGGCTGGCGTTCCAAGTGGTTGGTCGCGCGTCCATCAAATGGAACCGTGCCGATTGCATAGGCAAGGCCAGCTTCCTCACACGCCCATCTCAGTCTGAGATCACGCACGAAACCACGAGGACCTTCAGGAACCCAGTCTAGGGTCCAGATTATCAATTCGCTCATAGACGCTAGTCCTTTCGGCATCGATTGAGTAGACCAACTCCCCACTGGGGGTCGTCGTTCAATCCTATCAACATTACCGGTTTGGTTAGATTGTATTCAGCCGGGCATGGTACTCAGCTACAGCAGACTGGCGAGACGACGCGCGATCCTTCATCGTCGGGTGAAAGTAACTTAAGAGATACATCTGCATTGCTCCGGTCTCTACACCGAAGCAATGCTTCGCAACTTTCGTTATCCTCAGTGCGCGGTATCGAGGATCGGAACAAACCCGCCCATGATCATGCGCTTGCCATCGAAGGGCATTGGCATGCTTCCAGGCTGACCTTCAGGCGCGCCGTCCTTGAAGCGTTCGTCGGCCATGACGGCCTTATTACCCTCGTCGCGGGCCTGCTTCGATGGCCATGATATCCATGAAAACACGATATTCTCGTCTTTTTCGGCATCGACCGCGCCATAAAAATCGGTGGTTTCGCCGTGCGTCACATCGTCGCCCCAATTCTCGACGACTTGGCTGGCGCCATGCTCCATGAAAATGGGCGCCGCAGCTTCGGCTACCTTGCGATAATCGTTCTTCTTATCTTGCGGCACGGGAATAACAAAGCCGTCGATGTAGCCCATGTCGTCCGTCGAGCCTTTGTCGAGGATCGGGGTGAAGCCCGAGAAGATCATGCGTTTGCCGTCGAACGGCATATCGGCCATTCCGGCCATTGAATCAGGATCGTTCATCATCTTCTCGTTAGCCGAATCTCGGGTGGTCTTGTCGGGATATTCGATCCACGAGAATACGACGGTTTCATCGCCCTTGGCCTTCACCGCGCGTTTGAAATCGGTGACCTTGCCATCGGCGATGTCGTCGCCCCAGCATTCGACCATCCGCGTTGCACCAAGATTTTTGAATATCGGGACCGCGCTTTCGGCATGTTTACGGTACGATTCTTTGTTGGCGATCGGCACTGCGGCTAGAAATCCTTCAACATATGTCATAATCGTACTCCTTTATGTTACGCCCCCAATATCGAAAACCTGCGTGATCCACTTGATAGCTACGCCGACCTGAATGCGGTGGATGAGTTCGTGTTGCGTGGCACTCAGCTACGGAATATCTTTGGGCTGAAAAAGACCGAATGTATCCCGGTCTTTCCGCCGACAATTTCGAAGAAGGCTTGGAACGAAAAATTTAGTTCTCGATTAACATGGATAACGCCGCCCACATCTTAGTGTTCCTAAGTTCCAGTGCGCTCCAGCCCAACTGCCCCGCATGGAGGCCGAACAGTGCATGACCGTGGTCCATACTAGATCAATGGTGTTTGCCCAGCACACAGCATGCTCTGCAAATCAGCGTCAGACTTAACGGTGAAATACTAAGATCCTGGTGGTAGCGCGACACACGCAGCCTTCAACGTAGCCTAATACCGGCATCATCCCGGCGTGAATGAGGCTGACTTTACATGTCCGTCGTCACAACTCAATGGTTGAAAATACTCATACCGACTTACTATAGTTTCGCCGTTTCAAGACCCAATCTTCAAAAGCCATCGAGACTTGGCCGATTGTGGCCACAAATAAGATTGTGCCGCAGTGAGACCTAAACTCGTTCCAAAGTGTTCTTGTTTTAGAATTTCGGAACGGCGGCAGCTAAACCTCGGTCACTCGCGTTCGATTGCCATTGGAGCAAAGATAATGAAATGGGAATATCTTTCGGTTGAAGAGACGCTGGAAGCCAGCGCCCTAAACGAATTGGGAATGAGCGGCTGGGAACTGGTTGCGGTTGTATCGCCCGCGCATTTTGTCTTTCACTATTTTTTCAAACGTGAAATTCGGCCGTGATCGTCCGAAATTCGCAGTTGCCCACGCGACGTTCGAGCGCGCTCATGCGTACGACGGAGAGGTATTCACGGGCAATCTGGTTGACGAGCGGCACGGCGGACCGATCACTGTCGGTTACGGGCAGTATGGGCCCTGTGAAAGCATCGACGTGACGCTCGAGGTCGACGATCATGATAATCCTGGAGGGGCGGCTATCGGTTTCGACGAATGCAGGGACACTCACGGCTGGTCCGGGCGAGATTATCTACATGCCTGTTGGTGAGGTGGTGACGATCCGCTCGCATGAAGCAGGCGCGGTAACGGCTTATGTTACTTTTCTACACTGGCGGGAGCATTTAAGCTCGCCGTAGCCAAGGCTGCTTTTGAGGGTTTGCGCCGCCTCTTGTCTCCTTTCAACCCGTCTATCCGTTTTTCTTGTCGAATGAAGTGGGACGCCATGTTGCGGCAATGTCGCGGTCATATTCCCACATCTTGGCACAGTAAAAACAAGGATTAGACAAGATGAATACGACTAAAATGCATCATCTCGATTGGCGGGGCCTCGGCATTGGCAGCCTCCTCGCGGTTGGCCTTATGTTCAGCACAAGTGCGACCGCCGGTAAGCAAGAGGACAAGGACCGGCAGACATGTAACGCTATGGGCGCAAGCTTTGGCTCGCCGGCGTACACTGATTGTATGCTCCAGCAACAGCAACGCCGCGACGAGAAGATGCTGAACTTTCTCGAGGAACAGCGCATGCACCAAGAACTGGGGCGACCTGCCCGCGAGAAGCTTGAAGAAAAAAGAGCGCGCAGAAGAGACCGGGAAGAATGGTGTCGTTAAGCGAGCCGTCACGCGGCAGCGAGTTTAGCGTTTAGTTCGACGGAGATGCGTCAATACTAAGTGACGCAATGTCGGGATACCCGCCCGCGGCTGCACGACGCACGTAGAGAATCCGGAACTTTGCTGGATGACCGCCGGTTACACTTAAGTCGATGCCCGGGCAAACGCCCGATACGCACCCCATCGGTGAAAAATCGAAAAGGGGTCGCGCCAATGCGCGGCCGCTACCCTCATCGTTTTCACAGGAGACAACCAGTGTTGCATCTCAACGGCGTCGAACATGTCTATCCCAATGGAACGCGTGCGCTCGACGGAGTCACTATTTCGATCGACAAGGGCATGTTCGGCCTGCTCGGGCCGAACGGTGCGGGGAAGTCGTCACTCATGCGCGCGGTCGCGACATTACAGACGCCGACAGCGGGCAGTATCCATTTCGGTGATATTGATGTTCTTGCAGAGCCGAGCCGGTTGCGAGCAATCCTCGGCTATCTGCCGCAAGAGTTCGGCGTCTATCCGCGCGTGTCAGCCTATGACCTGCTCGATTATATGGCTTCGCTCAAAGGTATCGTTTCGGCTGCCGACCGCCGTGCAACGGTCGAAACGCTGTTGGTCCAGACTAATCTTTGGAACGTGCGCTCCAAAGCGGTAGCAGGCTTTTCGGGAGGTATGCGTCAGCGTTTCGGCATTGCCCAGGCGCTGATCGGCAATCCCGAACTCATCATAGTCGACGAGCCGACCGCCGGGCTCGACCCCGAAGAGCGCAACCGGTTCCACAATCTGCTGGTGGAAATCGGCGAGCATGTAGTCATTCTCTTATCGACGCATATCGTTGATGATATCGCCGACCTCTGCCCGCGAATGGCCGTGCTGGCCGCCGGGCGCATCCAGCTTGAGGGCGCACCTTCCGATCTAATCGCGCGCAGCAAAGGGCGCATGTGGTCGAAAACTATTGATCGCGACAGTCTCGATGACGTTAAAGCGGGTTACGAGGTCATTTCGACACGTTTGTTCGCTGGTCGCACCATCGTCCATGTGCTGTCCGAGCAAGATCCCGCCAATGGCTTCGTGTCGATAGAAGGTGGCCTGGAAGACGTCTATCTCACA
>JANOPT010000047.1:0-5704 GCA_031421975.1 Sphingomonadales bacterium
TGGTTGCAGGCCCTGTCCATCTGGTAACCCCGCCCGGCGTCATCCGCATCGATGTCGAAAGCGCGCTCGAAATGCAGGCCGAAGTCGAAAAAGCCCTGCCCGCCGATGTCGCGATATTGGTTGCCGCCGTCGCCGACTGGCGCGCCGCAGATGTGCCTGAGCAAAAGATAAAGAAAGACGGCAAAGCCTTGCCGCCGCTCACATTAACCGAAAATCCTGACATTCTTGCAAGCTTGGCGGTGCATAAACTGCGTCCGACGCTGCTCATCGGCTTTGCGGCGGAGACCGAGAAGATTGTCGAACATGCAACCGCAAAGCTAGCCAAAAAGGGATGCGATTGGATTGTCGCCAATGATGTTTCCGGAGACGTGATGGGCGGCGAAAACAATGCCTTTCATGTGGTGACCAAAGACGGCGTCGAAAGCTGGCCCGATAGCCCGAAAGATGTCATCGCACGCAAGTTGATGGAGAAAGTCGCAGATGAGCTCGCCTAAACCCGAACCCGTTGAAGTTCGCGTCAAGCGCCTGCCCAATGGCGCCGGACTGCCACTGCCCGATTATGCCAGCAAGGGTGCGGCGGGCATGGATATTTGCGCCGCCGAAAGCGTCATATTGCGGATCGGCAAACGCCTCGCGGTCGCCACCGGTTTCGCTTTTGCCATCCCCGACGGTTATGAAGTGCAAGTGCGCCCGCGTTCGGGGTTGGCGCTTAAAAACGGCGTTACCTGCCTTAACACGCCAGGCACCATCGACAGCGACTATCGCGGCGAGGTGAAGGTCATCCTTGCCAATCTGGGCGAAGATGATTTCCAGATCACCAAGGGCGACCGGATTGCGCAGATTGTCGTCGCGCCTGTCACCCATGCCGCGATGGTCGAGGTCGACGACATAGATGAAACCGCGCGCGGCGCCGGGGGTTTTGGCTCGACGGGAGTATGACGCTTAGCGATACGCAACTCGACCGTTATGCCCGCCATATCGTGCTGCGCGACATTGGCGGTGCAGGTCAGTCGAAATTGCTATCCAGCCATGTCTTACTCATTGGCGCGGGCGGTATTGGTTGCCCGGCGATCCAGTATTTGGCGGCGGCGGGTGTTCGTACTGTTAGTGCAGTCGATGATGATGTTGTGTCGCTGTCTAATCTGCAGCGTCAGGTGCTTTACAGCACGGAGCAAATTGGCGAAGCTAAAGTCGATGCCGCTAAGGCAGCTGTGGCACAGATCAACTCAGATGTACAATTTCACGCTATTAAACAGCAAATTGATGCAGATAGCTCAGACGAAATCTTGCGAAATGTCGACGTCGTTATCGACGGTAGCGATAATTTCGCAACGCGGCTAATCGTCAACGATCTCTGCCTTGCCGCAAAAGTTCCGCTGGTCAGCGCTGCTATCGGCCAGTTCCACGGCCAGATCGGCACCTTCACAGGATGGCTACCCGACGCGCCCTGCTACCGTTGTTTTGTTGGCGACGCGCATGACCCGGACGACTGTGACGATTGCGCCACGCAGGGCGTGCTGGGCGCGATGTGCGGCCTGATGGGCAGCTTTGCCGCAATGGAAGCGATCCGGGTGCTGACAGGGTTTGGAGAAGCGCAGACGGGCAAGCTGCATATCTTCGACGGCATGACGCCCTCGATGCGAAGCATCAAACTACCCAAAGACCCAGCATGCAACAGTTGTAGCGTGACGACCGCAACTTCGGGCTAAACCGCAATGCGGTGTTAAATTATCTCACGCAAAGACACAAAGACACAAAGAAGAAGCGAAGTTCTAAGCCGACGGTTTTGAAGGCCTCATCCCTCCTTTGCGCCTTTGCGTCTTTGCGTGATAAAAAATGGCTACGCCGAAGGGCCATCCAACAGCTCGTCCACCCACGCCGGCACGATCTCGCTCGCCGCCCCATATCGCGCCTCGTCAAAGAAATGGCTGCCGTGGCTTCGCTCCAGATTGAGTTCCAACGTCCGAACGCCCTGCTCCCGCGCCTCGCGGACAAAACCAGCCGCCGGATACACCGCACCAGACGTGCCGATGCTGACGAACAGATCAGCGCGGTTGAGCGCCGCGTAAATTTCCTCCATCCGGTACGGCATCTCGCCGAACCAGACGATGTCGGGACGCAGTTGCCCCGTTACCCCGCAAGCCGGACAGGCTGGGCGCTCCGACAATGTCCCGCGCCATTCGGGCCGGGCATCACATGCAAGGCACCACGCGTTCAAATGCTCGCCGTGCATATGGAGCAGCCGTTTTGCTCCTGCGCGTTCGTGCAAATCGTCGACATTCTGCGTAACAATAAGTAACCGGCCTTTCCACTCCGCATCAAGCTTTGCGAGCGCATGATGTGCGGCATTGGGGCGGGCTTCCTGAATCCGTTTGCGGCGCATATCGTAGAAGCGGAGAACGAGGTCGGGATCGCGGGCAAAGGCTTCGGGCGTGGCGACATCTTCGACACGGTGCTGTTCCCATAGGCCGCCCGCGCTTCGAAAGGTGTCGATTCCGCTCTCGGCACTTACGCCGGCGCCGGTCAGGATTACGATATTGCGAATGTCAGTCATCTCGCCCATGAAGCAGGAAATTCTCGGGCGGACAAGTCTATGACGGCAATCGGAATAATCGGTAGCGCAGGGCGCATGGGGGCGGCCCTGGTCGAGGCCATCGAAGCTGCAGGTCATACGCATGCCGGCGGCGTGGACAAGGATGGTGATCTCGGCGCTTTGGTGGCGATCTCCGACGTGCTCGTCGATTTTTCTTCCCCTCACGCACTGGAAGCCAGTCTGGACGCGTGCGTTGCCGCCGGGAAACCGATCATTATCGGCACAACTGGCCTTGAAGAACGCCATCACTATCTGATCGACGACGCGGCGCGCGATATCCCTGTGCTGCAAACCGGCAATACGTCGCTTGGCGTCACGATGCTGGCGGCATTGGTGAAACAGGCGGCCAGCCAGCTTGGCGATGACTGGGATATCGAGATCGTCGAAATGCACCATCGGCATAAGATCGACGCGCCATCGGGTACGGCTTTACTGCTGGGCGAGGCCGCAGCAAAGGGCCGGGGCATCGATCTGAAAGCGCGCAGCGAACGTGGCCGGGACGGCATCACCGGCGCGCGGGCATCGGGCAATATCGGCTTTGCCAGCATTCGTGGGGGCAGCGTTGCAGGCGATCATCATGTCATTTTCGCATCGGACAATGAACGCATCGAACTGATCCACCGCGCCGAAAACCGCACGATTTTTGCAAAAGGAGCGGTCAAGGCGGCGACGTGGCTCATCCCGCGAAAGGCGGGTCGCTACCGCATGGAGGAGGTTCTCGGCCTTTGAAAAAAGCCGATATCTTCGAATTTTACCGTCGCCTTGCCGAAGCCAATCCGTCGCCTGAAACCGAGCTGGCATATGGTAACGTCTATCAATTGCTGGTCGCGGTGGTGTGTTCGGCGCAGTCTACCGACGTCGGGGTGAACAAGGCGACACGCCTGCTGTTTGCCGACGTGACCACGCCTGCACAAATGGTTGCTTTGGGCGAAGCTGCCCTAAAAACGCACATTAAGACGATCGGGCTGTTCAATGGCAAGGCGAAGAATGTCATCGCCTTGTCCGAGATACTGGTCCGCGATCATGACGGTGAGGTGCCTGCCGATCGCAACGCGCTCGAGGCGCTTCCCGGAGTCGGTCGCAAAACAGCCAATGTTGTGATGAACACCGCATTTGGGGCGGAGACTTTTGCCGTCGATACCCACATTTTTCGTGTCGGAAATCGTACTGGCCTGGCACCGGGCAAAACGGTTTTGGCCGTTGAAAAGGCGCTGGACAAACGCACGCCGCAGCCCTTTCGCGTCGGCGCTCATCATTGGTTGATCCTGCATGGCCGTTATATGTGTAAAGCGCGGACGCCCGAATGCTGGCGCTGTCCGGTGGCAGATCTGTGCCGGTTCAAACTAAAAACGCCTGCGCCTAAAAATAAGTCAGCCGCAGTTCAGACTATATAGGCTAGGCCGAGCCATCATGTTCGGGAGAAGTTCGATGCGGAAGTCGCTTTTATTTGTGTCCACATTCGCTGCGCTGACCATTGGCGCTACCGCCTCCATGTCGGCAAAGAAAGAACCTGCACCTGTGCGTGCCGTCGGCGATCCGGTCAATTGCGTGTCGCTGACCCGGATCCGCTCTACCAACGTCGTCGACAACAGCACGATCGATTTCAAAATGGTAGGCGGCAAAACATATCGTAACTCGCTACCGAACAGCTGCCCTGGCCTGAAATTTGAGGACAAATTTTCATACAAAACGTCTTTGAGCCAATTGTGCAGTGTGGACATCGTCCGCGTGCTGCATGATTTTGGTGGCCGCCTGTCGGAAGGCGCAGGGTGCGGCCTTGGCAAATTTCAGCCGGTCGAAGAAATCAAGTCTGCTGAATAAGCGCTATTTTCCGGTCCAGCTGCCAGGCCGCTTCTCGACAAATGCGGCCATGCCTTCTTTTTGATCTTCGCTACCGAACAGTCCGTGAAACAGGCGGCGTTCGAACGCGATGCCCTGCTGCAAGCCGGTTTCGAACGCAGCGTTGACCATTTCCTTGCACGCCACGGCCGCAAGCGGGGCCATGGCTGCTATGGCAGTTGCCGTCTTCACAGCCTCTTCGATCAGCTCGGCGGCTGGTACGATTCTGGCAACCAGTCCCGAACGTTCGGCCTCTGCCGCATCCATCATCCGGCCGGTCAGGCACATCTCCATCGATTTCGCCTTGCCGATGGCGCGGGTCATGCGCTGCGACCCGCCCATTCCCGGCGAAACCGCTAGCTTGATTTCTGGCTGGCCGAATTTGGCATTGTCGCCCGCGATGATGAAATCGGCCATCATCGCAAGCTCGCATCCGCCGCCAAGCGCAAAGCCGTTCACCGCCGCGATCCACGGTTTGCGCGTCGCGGTGACGCGGTCGTAACCGGCGAAAAAGTTGCTGCCGTACATTTCGGCGAAGGATTGCGACTGCATTTCCTTGATATCCGCGCCTGCCGCAAATGCCTTTTCGCTGCCGGTCAACACCGCGCAGCGCTGGCTGTCATCGACATCATATGCGGCAAAGGCGTCGATCAGATCGGCAAGCACCTGGCTGTTAAGCGCATTCAGCGCCTGCGGACGGTTGAGCGTGATGAGCGTTACTGCGCCGCGCTGTTCCGCCAAGATCGTTTCATATGTCGCGTTTTTGTCGGTCAAAGGGGCTTCCATTCTTCTGTGGCGGGCATCGGCGCAAAAATCGCATCGAGCAATTCGCCCGTCACCTCCTCGGGTGTTGCCGGGTCCCAGCGGGGCTCGTTGTCTTTATCAACGATCACCGCGCGCACGCCTTCGGCGAAGTCGGGACGAAGCAGAACGCGCGAGGCGACGCGATATTCCATCGCCATGTTGCCCGCAAAATCGTCGATCTCGATGCTCTGTGCCAGCTGCCGCAGCGCTACTTTGCATGTCTGCGGGCTTTTGGTCCGCAGTGTCGCCAGTTCCCTCATTGCCCAATTGCTATCGTCGCCCTCAAGGCTGGCAAGGATATCCTCGAACCGGTCAGACGCGAAATGGCGGTTTATCTGGAATAACGTCTCGACGATTTTCGATGGCGGCGGCGTGACCGCCAGAGTGCCCAATATGCCATCGATGCGTTCGACATCCTCGCTCGCTATTCGCGCCTTGGCATCGGCGAGTGCCTCGCTTGGCAGATAA
>JANOPT010000048.1:0-8054 GCA_031421975.1 Sphingomonadales bacterium
ACGCGCAATCCGCAGCCACCATTTACCACGTCGACTTTGCAGCAAGAGGCGGCGCGAAAGCTCGGGTTTTCCGCCAGTCACACCATGCGGGTCGCGCAAGGCCTCTACGAAGATGGTGCGATTACCTATATGCGGACTGATGGGGTGCAGATGGATCACAGCGCGATTTCTGCGGCGCGCAAGACCATTTCAGACAGGTTTGACAGCGGCTATCTCCCCGACAAACCCCGCGTGTATCAAACCAAGGCAAAGAACGCGCAGGAAGCGCATGAAGCCATTCGTCCCACCGATTTTTCCAAAGATAAGGCCGGGTCAGGCGATCACGGGCGTCTGTACGACCTGATTTACAAACGCGCGATGGCGAGCCAGATGGCGTCAGCGCGAATGGAGCGCACCACGATCGACATGCTCGACGGCACTGGCCAGACTGGCCTTCGCGCAACCGGACAAGTAATGAAATTCCCAGGATTTCTGGCGGTGTACGAAGAGGGTCTGGACGACAATGAGGGAGAGGATGGTGCGATCCTGCCACCGATGATGACCGGCGACGCACCTGCCAAGCATGCGGTTGAAAAGACCCAGCACTTCACGCAACCACTGCCGCGTTTTTCAGAAGCGACCTTAGTCAAGCGGCTTGAAGAACTGGGCATTGGGCGGCCATCGACTTATGCATCAACGATTCAGGTCCTGAAGGACCGCGCTTATGTAAGGGTCGAGAAAAACCGTTTCTTTGCAGAGGAATCCGGGCGTCTTCTGACCGCGTTTCTCGAACGATTCTTTGAACGATATGTCGCTTATGATTATACGGCAGGCCTTGAAGACCAGCTCGACGAAATCAGTGGCGGGCGTGCCGATTGGCAGGCATTCCTCGAAACTTTCTGGCGCGATTTCAAACCCAAAACCGCCGAGGTGATGGAACAGAAACCATCAGAAGTGACGGCAGAACTCGACATTTTCCTGTCGCCGTATCTTTTTCCCGAACGCGAAGACGGTGCGGACCCCCGTATTTGCCCGAAATGCGGTGATGGCAGGCTGGCGCTGCGCGGCGGAAAATTTGGTGCATTTGTTGCCTGCTCGAATTATCCCGAGTGCAAATATACCCGCAAATTCGCTCAACCCGGCGGCGAAAATGGGGAAGATACTGGCCCTGAAATCCTGGGCCAGCACCCCGAAACAAGTCTCGAAGTCACTCGCAAATCTGGGCGTTTCGGGCCATATTTTGAAATGGGTGAGGGCAAGGAAGCCAAGCGCGCTTCGCTTCCCAAAGATATTCCGGCAGAGGATTTGGGTCTTGAATGGGCGGTCAAGCTTTTGTCCCTGCCAAGAACGGTGGGAACGCACCCCGAAAGCGGCGAACTGGTGACCGCCAGCATTGGCCGCTACGGCCCGTATTTGGCGCACAACGGCAAATATGCACGGCTGCAATCCACCAATGAAGTGTTTGAAACCGGCATGAACAGCGCGGTCGTAAAGCTTGCGGAAGCACTGGCAAACCCGGGACGTGGCCGCGGTGCCGCGCGTGCTCCACTGAAGGAACTCGGCAAGCACCCTCGCACCGAAGCAGAGATCAAGTTGATGGAAGGGCGCTTTGGGCCTTATGTGACGGACGGTACAACCAACGCGACGCTGCCGAAGTCAATTGCGCCGGATGAACTGACGCTTGAGGAAGCGGCCCAGTTGATTGACGCCCGCGCGGCGATGCCGCCAAAGGGCAAGAAAAAGGCAGCTCCGAAGAAGAAAGCTGCGCCAAAGAAAAAGATACCGGCCAAGACAAAGGCTGCTGTAAAACCGAAGGCGAAAGCGGCTAAATAGAACAGGGAATGCTGTGTCATTCCCGCGAAAACGGGAATCCAGGGCCTGAACGGTAAGTTTTAACCGATCGATTAGGCCATGAATCCCCGATCAAGTCGGGGGTGACAATGATTTAGCCAATTGTTGCAGGCGCTACTCCACCCACTCAAGGCCGATGTCACGATACAGGCTGCGGTCCTCGTCCCATTTGGCATGCACCTTCACGTGCAGATAAAGGTGAACCTTCACACCCATCAACTTGGCCAGTTCAGTCCGTGCAGCCTCGCCAATCGCTTTGATGCGAGTGCCACCTTTGCCAAGCACAATGGCTCGCTGCGTTGGCCGCGCGACCAATATTTGCTGATGGATTTCGAGACTGCCATCCTCGCGCTCGCTATATTTCTCAGTTTCCACAGCGCTTGCATAGGGCAACTCTTCATGTAATTGCAGATACAGCTGCTCGCGCGTGATTTCAGACGCAATCAGCCTGTCGGTCGCATCTGACACCTGATCTTCAGGAAAATGCCATTCACCCTCTGGCATGGCGTCGGCGATAGCGGTTTTGAATTCCGTCATGCCGTCGCCGGTCGCCGCGCTGATGTAATAAATCTGTTCAAACGCGCACAGTGCTGTAATTTTAGTGGTGAGCACAAGCAGCTTTTCCTTCGCTGCAATATCCACCTTGTTAAGCACCAGCCATTTGCGCTCTGGCCGATCCCTCAGACTATCGAGTATTTTTTCCACTTTCGGCCCGGCGCCGGCCCGCCCGTCGACAATCAACGCGATCAAATCAGCGTCACCTGCGCCATCCCAGGCAGCGGCCACCATCGCCCGGTCGAACCGGCGCTGTGCAGCGAATATCCCGGGCGTATCGACCAGAATAATTTGCGTATCGCCTTCAAGCGCAACGCCCAGCATGCGCGTGCGCGTTGTTTGCGCCTTGGGACTGACGATGGCAACTTTTTGCCCCACCATCGCGTTGACCAGCGTAGATTTGCCTGCATTCGGCGCACCGATGATGGCGACATGTCCGCATCTTTTGGTCATGCGTGCGCGTCCAAAAAAGCAAGGGCAGCAGCTGTTTCGGCCGCCTGCTTGCTGTTTGCGCTAGCGCTCACCGGATCAAACCCTTTGACGGTGACTGTTATTTCAAAACGCATGGCGTGGGGCGGACCTTCTTTTTTGGAAATGATATATTCTGGAACTTTACGACCGTTGGCCGCACACCATTCTTGAAGTTCGGATTTGGGATGTTTTGGCGCGCCGTTGGCGGTTTCGATAAGAGACCCCCATAACCTCTCGATCAGGCTACGTGCTGCGTCAAGCCCGTGGTCGATATACACTGCGCCGATAATTGCTTCCATGACGTCGCCAAGCACATTGTCGCTTTGCTGCGCGCCATCGTCGCGGGCCTGCTTGCCCAGGCGAATATGCGGCGGCAAATCGATCTGGCGGGCAATATCGGCGCATGTAATGCCAGAAACCAAAGCGTTCAGCCGGTGCGACAGCCGACCTTCCGCTTCATCCGCATAGCGATGATACAGCATGTCCGAAATCACCAGTCCCAATATACGGTCGCCCAAAAACTCGAGACGCTGATAATCGGGTTTGCCGGTACTGCCATGCGTTAAGGCGCGCACGTAGAGGTCTCTTTCGCCTGGCGCACAGGGTAGCAGCTCCAGCAACCATGCCTCTTCAGTGCCAGTGCTCAAAACCCTTTTCCAATTCGTTCCGGACGCGCCGCGCTGAACCATGTCCAAGGCAGCAGCCAGCTTGACGACCCGTCGGTCGAAAATACGGTGACAAGCGCCCGTCCGACCAGATTTTCCTGCGGTACTATGCCGATTGCCTTGCCATCTGCGGGAAAGCGGCTGTCCGCGCTTCGGTCGCGGTTGTCGCCCATCAGGAATATCTGACCTTCACCAACTATAAATGCTTCTGTGTCGTCGCCCGGCAGGCCGCTGTCGAGATCGAGGATGTCATACTGGCGACCATTGGGCAGGGTTTCGGTGTAACGGGGGTATCGGCACTGTCTTTTTCCGGATCTCGACGTTTCTTCGAAATCGGGACGCCAACATGGAAATGGAGTTCCTTCAAGTTCCGCCGCATCCGTCATGTTCCGGGTCACAGGGATGACGAGGTCGGGAATACGTTCTTTCCTGACCGCAACACCATTTATTTCAAGCACCCCGCCGCGCATCTGGATAACGTCGCCAGGCAGTCCGATGACTCGTTTGATGTAATCATCGCGCCGACTGGGCGGAGCCTTGAACACCACAACGTCACCGCGCGCAGGTTCATTTGCAAAAATCCGGTCGGGGATGAGTGGCAACGAGAACGGCAGACTGTATCGCGAATAGCCATAAGGCCATTTCGCCACGAGCAGATAATCGCCAATCAGCAACCGTGGCTGCATGGATTCTGACGGGATATTGAACGGTGACACGATAAAACTGCGAAGGATGAATACGAATAAAGCAAGCTTAAGCAGGAAAGTGCCGTATTCGCGCCACTCGGATGATGTCTTGCCGACGGTTTCAAGCTCGGTGAGCGGGGTTTGGAAACCTTCGGTCTTATCGGATGTTGATGTCACGCATACTCGCAGTAATTGGCATTGATTGACGGATTGGCTAGCCTTCTAATGACTGGCCAAGCTATTGGCCAGTGCCGACTTCAATTGACGGCGGTGACGCCATGAAAAAGGATATGAAAATGACTCCCGCGAATTGGTCTGCACTGGAAAATGGCAAAGCGATGACCTTGGCTGCATTATTCGCTGATGACGCCGACCGCGTCAGCAAGTTTACGGTGACGCAAGACGGCATGCTGTTCGATTTTTCCAAAACGCACATCGACGACAGCATGCTTGCCGAATTTGAAAAAATAGCTGCGGATGCGGGCCTGAAGGCTGCAAAAAGCGCGCTTTTTTCGGGCGAAATTGTCAACGCCACTGAGGGCCGTGCGGCTGAACACAGCGCAGAGCGCGGCAGTGGTAACGACGGCGCAGTCGCCTCTGCACGCGGATTTCAGGCGCGCATGCGCGGCTTGGTCGAGGCCATCGACGCGGGCGCGCTTGGCGATATCAGGCATGTACTACACATCGGCATCGGCGGCTCCGCGCTTGGCCCGAAGCTGCTCGTCGATGCGCTTGGACGCGAAAATGCGCGCTATGACGTCAAGGTCGTATCGAATGTTGACGGTGCTGCACTGGCGGAAGCGGTAAAGAGCATGGATCCACACAAAACCATAGTCGCAGTCGCTTCGAAAACATTCACGACAACCGAAACGCTGCTGAATGCGACAAGCGCTATGGAATGGATGCGGGAAGGCGGCGTGGCAGACCCTTTTGCCCGGCTGGTCGCACTGACCGCATATCCCGACAAAGCAGTCGAATGGGGGATCGACGAGAGCCGAGTCTTGCCGTTCAACGAAGCGGTCGGCGGCCGCTATTCATTATGGTGCTCAATCGGTTTTCCAGTGGCGCTTGGCCTCGGCTGGGCAGTTTACGAAGAACTGCTGGAGGGCGCAGCGGCCATGGACCGTCATTTTCGTGACGCACCGACTGCTCAAAACGCGCCGACTTTGGCGGCATTTGTCGATCTATATTATGCTCAGGTGGCCGCATGCGAAACGCGCGCCGTCTTCGCATATGACGAACGCCTCCGTCTACTGCCCGATTATCTCCAGCAACTCGAAATGGAATCAAACGGTAAATCCGTGACCGCCCAAGGCGCGGCGCTGGGCCGCCACAGCGCGCCTGTAACATGGGGCGGGGTCGGCACCGATGCCCAACACGCGGTATTCCAGCTCCTCCATCAAGGCACACGCCTTATTCCTGTTGAATTTATTGCCAGCAAGATGCCCGGACATGATTTCGATCCGGCGCACCATGAGACGTTGCTGGTGAACTGTTTCGCCCAGGGCGCGGCGTTGATGTCTGGCAAGAAAGCGGATGACCTTGCCCGTAACTACCCCGGCAACCGGCCATCAACCACGATTTTGCTCGACGATGTGACGCCTGCCATAGTTGGTGCACTGATTGCCTTTTACGAACATCGCACATTCGTGAATGCCGTTTTGCTGGGCATCAATCCGTTCGACCAGTTCGGCGTGGAACTGGGCAAAGAAATTGCCAAGAGCATCGGCGAAAATGGACCGACAGGGTTTGACCCGTCAACCACCGCATTGATTGAGGCAGCGCTCGGCGACATCTGAAATTCTATCGGTCGATAACACGGCGTTGAAATTGTGACTGGCAATGTCCCGGCGATAGAACCATATCGCTTCTGCAACAGAGAGTAGCATACATGTCAGAATATGATTACGACCTTTTCGTTATCGGCGCAGGGTCGGGCGGCGTTCGCGCATCGCGCATTGCCGCATCGCACGGCGCACGGGTTGCCGTGGCCGAGGAACATCGCGTCGGTGGCACTTGCGTCATTCGGGGTTGCGTGCCGAAAAAGCTGCTGGTTTACGGATCGCATTTTGCCGAGGATCTGGCCGATGCCCGGCGTTTTGGCTGGAATACCCAAGGCGCGACATTCGACTGGAATGTCTTGCGGGACAATGTCGCTGCGGAAGTGAACCGGCTTGAGGGTTTATACGCTCAAACGCTGGGCAACAATCTTGTCGAGGTTTTCCGAGAACGCGCCATAGTCAACGGTCCGAACAGCGTGCAACTTGTCAGTGGTCGCGAAATTACTGCCGCGCATATTTTGATTGCAACCGGTGCATGGCCAGCGGTTCCCGATATACCGGGTGCGGGGCATGGCATCACGTCGAACGAGGTGTTCAGCCTGCCAGCACTTCCCAAACGCGCCGTGATCGCGGGCGGCGGTTATATTGCCAATGAGTTTGCAGGCATCTTCAACGAACTCGGCGTAGAGGTAACCCTTGTAACGCATGGCGACCGCATATTACGCAGCTATGATGATGAAATCGTCGACCGTCTGGTGGATATCAGCCGCGACAAGGATATCGACATCCGCTTCAACATGGGGTTCCATTCGATCACCAAAAACGCCGACGGCAGCCTCCTTATCGAATGCAAGGACGGCAAGCAGATCGAAACCGACCTTTTGCTATGGGCCATCGGTCGCACGCCGCACAGCAAGGCGATGGGGCTGGAAGACGTCGGTGTCGCGCTGGCCAAGGACGGATCCGTCGAGGTTGGCGATGATAACCGGACGAACATTCCCAGCATTTTTGCCGTCGGTGACGTCACCAATCGCGTGCAACTGACCCCTGTCGCGATCCGCGAAGGCCACGCCTTTGCCGATAGCGTGTTCGGCAAAAATCCGCGCACGGTGGATTATAAATGCATCCCGACAGCCGTGTTCAGCAATCCGCCAATTGCCAGCGTCGGCATGACCGAAGCCGAGGCGCGCGCGGAGCATGACGACGTTCGCGTGTACAAAAGCGATTTCCGCGCGATGAAAAATGTTCTGGCAGACCGCAACGAGCGCGCGATTTATAAAATGGTCGTTGCTGGCGCGAACGAGAAAGTTGTCGGCCTTCACCTGATCGGTCCAGACAGCGGCGAGATTTTGCAGGCGGCGGCTATCGCGGTGAAGGCGGGACTCACCAAACAGGATTTCGACGACACCGTCGCGCTGCATCCCAGCATGGCCGAAGAACTGGTGCTGATGAAATAATTAGGGGAAGTGCGTCGGCGCGTGGCCCGCTTGCCATTGGGGATGTCGGGTCATGATGCCGGCAAATAACTCCGATTGGATCATGCCATCCAGCCAGGCTTGAAGCGCGGGAAGGGGCTGCACATCGAACCACGCCCGGTCGGTGGCCGCGAACTGGCGGATGAACGGAAAGAGCGCGATGTCGGTAAAGCCCCGGGCATCGCCTGAAAGAAATCCGCGCTCGCGTAATCCCGCATCCAGTTGCCGCAAAATAGCCAAACCAGCGCCGCGGTGTTCTGTGCCGTCCTCCAGACCATAACGATGCGGATATTTATACCGGTCGAGCGCTGCTTTGAAGGGACCGTCATTCTGTTCGATCAAACCTGTATTATCCGAAGCCAACCAATTTTCCGGATCATTCTGGCCCAATGCCCAACGCATGATATCGAGGCTTTCATCGACCACCTTGCCGTCGGGCAATACCAAAACAGGCACGGCGGCCTTCGCCGACGCTTCGACCAGTTCCGGCGGTTTATCGCGCAGCACCACCTCGCGCAGTTCGACTTTTACCCTGCTTGCCGCAATCGCCATCCGCGCGCGCATTGCATAAGGGCAACGGCGAAAACTGTA
>JANOPT010000049.1:0-3003 GCA_031421975.1 Sphingomonadales bacterium
GATCGCGGAACGATCGGATATCGATTGTGGGAACCTCTCATGCGGGTTTACACCTCGAACGAGGGCAAGTCGGACGTCAGGAAGCGATGCCTTGACGTCATCGATCAACTTGTCACCAGCGACATTGGCGGAAGTGACAAACTGCAAGAAGCGACCCGATAAATCTAGTGATTTGATGAGCAAGGGAATCGCTGGTTAAATCACAACTATTTCAAAGCTGCGCTATATATGTTTTGAAAGCTGGTGCACCCGACTGGATTCGAACCAGTGGCCTTCGGCTTCGGAGGCCGACACTCTATCCAGCTGAGCTACGGGTGCTAGTTGCTTACGCGGTGCTTACGCGGAAAATTTAGTGATGTGAAGCCAGTTCGACTCTCATCAATAAACCACTCAAAAACCTCGCTTAAAATTCCTTCAATTCGCTCATTCCAGCCTTGACGTTTGCCTTCGGAGGGCGACACTCTATCCAGCTGAGCTACGGGTGCGGCGATGTCCGACTAGCAGGGTCGAACGGTTTTCGCCAAGTCCTTTTTTGGCCCCGGCGTCCGTGCTTCGGACCGGCCTGTCCTGTGTACGCGGAACCCATCGCTGTTCTGACAGTTTGGCACGGTGAACCGGGGAAATGATCATGAGTGCAAAATTGCTTTGTGTATGTGCCAGCGTGCTGGGCGCGGCGTTGGGGGCGTGTTTGCCGGTCGCCACGACCGAAGATGAGACAGCGCAGACCGACCAGGTGGCGGCAAAATATTCCGCGCTGCCCTCAACACCTGCAGCAGACGTTCCACTGGAAATTGCAATCAGCCAGTTTCCCGGCGGGTATCAAGGGCGGTGGGCCCGAACCCCAACAGCGTGCGCCGACGACCCGGAACACAGTGAACAGATGATATCATTGCAGGGCAAGCTTCTGAAATTCCATGAATCGATTGGCACCATGACCGCCGGTAAACGCCTGACATCGAAAACGATGGAAGCAGAGTTTGAATTTGTCGGCGAAGGCGAAAAGTGGAACCGCACCATCGCATTTGAACTCAGCGACGACCGCAAACGCCTGAGGAGTTCGGACAAGGCCGATGGGCAAAGCTATCAGTATGTCCAGTGCCCGCCCCTTATGGCTGGATAACTATAAAGCGCAATGCTACGGCCAAAACATGCCAAATCAATTCGAATTGACCGATGACCAGGTCGCCATACAGGATATGGCAAGAAAATTCACCGCAGACGCCATTACGCCTTTTGCCGCAGAATGGGATGAGAAATGCCATTATCCGGTCGATGCGTGGAAAGCGGCCGGCGAGCTTGGCTTTGGTGCAATTTACGTGTCGGAAGAATCGGGTGGTACCGGGCTGGGACGGCTTGAGGCTGCGTTGATTATGGAGGCGATGGCCTATGGGTGTCCGGCAACCAGCGCCTTCATCTCGATCCACAATATGGCCGCGTGGATGATCGATTGTTTCGGCAATGCCGATCTGAAGGCGCGGTTCCTGCCTGATCTGGTAAGCATGGAAAAAATTGCGTCTTATTGCCTCACTGAACCGGGCAGCGGTTCTGACGCGGCGGCGCTGAAGACGACCGCACGGCTGGATGGCGAACATTATGTGATCAATGGCACCAAACAATTCATCTCCGGCGCGGGGTATAACGACATATATGTTGTAATGGTGCGGACAGGCGACACCGGTGCAAAAGGCATAAGCTGTCTCGTGGTCGAAAAGGATACGCCGGGGTTAAGCTTTGGTGCGCCCGAAAAGAAGCTTGGCTGGAATGCGTCGCCAACCGCGCAGGTAATTTTCGAGGATTGCCGTGTCCCGGTTGCCAACCGCGTCGGGGCGGAAGGCGATGGCTTTCGTTTTGCCATGATGGGGCTGGATGGTGGACGGCTGAATATCGGCGCATGTTCCATCGGCGGTGCTCAGCGGTGTCTCGACGAGGCGGTGAACTATACAAAGGAACGTCAGCAGTTCGGACAGCCGGTTGCCGATTTCCAGAACACCCAGTTTATGTTGGCCGACATGGCAACGGATCTGGAGGCTGCCCGCGCGCTGCTGTACATGGCTGCGGCAAAGGTCACCGCGAACGCGCCCGACAAGTCGCGTTTCTCGGCGATGGCGAAGCGGCTATCGACCGATAGCGGCAGCGAGATTGTCAACAAGGCGCTGCAACTCTTTGGCGGCTATGGCTATTTGCGCGATTATCCGATCGAGCGTTTCTGGCGCGACTTGCGCGTGCATTCGATCCTCGAAGGCACCAACCAGGTAATGCGGATGATTATCGGCCGGGACTTGTTGCGCAAATGACCCTCCTTCGACAAGCTCAGGATGATCGGGGTGTTATAGTCCGGATCGAAGGCCATGCCGGGATTATCAGCCTGAACCGACCATCGGCGCTACACGCGCTGACGCTCGACATGGTGCATGCCATGACCGAGGCGCTGATGGCGTGGAAGAAATCCCGCAAGGTCAAATGCATCATCATCGACCACGCCGAAGGCCGCGGTTTCTGTGCGGGCGGTGATATCGCGTTTCTGCGCGATTCGGCGCTGGCGGATGGCGGCAAATCGGGGCTGCGGTTTTTTCATGACGAGTATCAGCTCAACCATCTGCTGTTCACTTACCCCAAGCCGGTGGTCGCCTTCATGGACGGCATCTGCATGGGCGGGGGGGTCGGCATTTCGCAGCCCGCACGATACCGCGTTGCCACCGAGAATACGCGGTTCGCCATGCCCGAAACCGGGATCGGGCTGTTCCCCGATGTTGGCGGCGGTTGGTATCTGTCGCGGCTTGAGGGCCGGGTTGGACAGTTCCTTGCGCTGACCGGCGCTCGCATTGCCGGGCCGGGTTGTCTGTCGCTCGGGCTTGCCACGCATTATCTGCCAAGCGAGGCACTCGCCGATGCCAAGGCGCGAATAGCGAGCGAGGATGTCGAACGCATCGATGGCATATTGGGCACTCTGGCGGTCACGCCGCCGCCATCGAAAATCGTCGAGACGTTATTCCAGATAAACCG
>JANOPT010000050.1:0-1851 GCA_031421975.1 Sphingomonadales bacterium
CGCTTTGGGCAGGATCGTTGGATCGCGCAGCGGCACAATCTGCGCACCGCCAGCCGTGAGCCGATCAAAGATTGCGGCAACCGCGCGGTCGGGGTCAACCGCAATGCGCTTGCCCTTCATCGCTCCGAGCGCAGGCGCAAACGCCGAGCGTGGATGGATGCGCACGGCATTGCCAAGATGCTGACGCACGGCGTCGTCCACTTTCTCCGGCTCAACATACAGGTCTGCCGTGCCGTCTGCGCCGAGCATCGCGAACGAAAGCGCGACGGGAGTATGCGACACATCGTCGCCGCGAATATTGAACGTCCACGCGACGGAATCGAGTGCTGAAATCACCGCTGCGTCAAGATTGTGCTGGGTCAGCCAATCGGCGACTGCCGCGCGCTTTTGCGCTGAGCTTTGCCCGCTATATTGATCCTCAAGCGCGATCATCTTCGCGTCCGATGGCGCCGGCTGTTCGGCCCAGACCGCATCAACCGGGTTGCGATCTACCGCGATCAGTTCAGCGCCTTTTTCAGCAAGCGCCTTGGCCGCTGCCTCGGCCCAGCCCTTGGTGTGTACCCAGGGATCATAGCCAATCCGCCCGCCAGCAGAGGCATGTTCGGCGAGCCAGTCAGCGATGCTCGTTTCAGGCACACCGACATATTGCCAATGCTTGCCCGATACTTGCTCACGCACCTGGATCGTGTAGCGCCCATCAGTGAAGATCGCGGCCTCCTCACTCAGCACCACCGCCGTTCCGGCCGAACCGCCAAAGCCCGTCAGCCAGCCCAGCCGCTGCGCATATTCGCCAACATATTCGGACATATGTTCATCACAAATCGGCACAACGAAACCGTCGAGACGATCAGATTTTAACTGCTCACGCAGCGCGGCGAGGCGATCTTCGTGGGTGGACATGGCTATTGTGGCTCCCATGGATTGAGAAGTTTGACGCCAAGCGGCGCGAAATCGGCGGTGTTGCGGGTAACGACGGTAAGATTATGGACAAGCGCGGTGGCGGCGATGAAGGCGTCAAGTTCGGGGCGTGGGTTGGGGACGTGTAATTTGCAGCAGCGTCTCGCGATCTCAAGTGTCACTGGAAGTATCCGCCCGTCTGCAAAAGCGGGAAGTACGCGACGCTCAAACCAGCTCCGAAGTATCTCGCCTTGCGTGCCATCTCTGCGCTCGAGCAATGCAACACCAAGCTCTATTTCTTTGATACTAACGACTGAAATGAAAAGAACAGCGGCTGGGTGGCTGGCCATCCACTTAACCAAATTGGCATCGGCCTTGCCCGCAGGCGCTTTGCGATGTTCAGAAATAACGTTCGTATCAAGCAGATACATTGTCACACAATTCGATTAAAACTGCGGCGTCTTGCGGGAAATTTCCTTAGAGCGCGGTGGCAACTCAAAATCTATTTCGGCCGCCACAGGATCGTAAAGCAGTTCGGCTAGACTTGGTTCTCGACACAATATTTTTCGGTATTCGTCATAGCTGAGTACGACTATCGACGGCTTGCCACGGTCAGTCACAATCACCGGCCCGTCGCGCAATGCGCGCTTAGCGCGACCACGATCCTGATTAAATTCGCGGCTAGAGAGAGTCGTTATGCCCATAATGTAGCAACATTACTACATTCTCAGTTTATGGTCAATCTTTGCTCTCTGCTGACAAACGGCTAGACCCGCGATTATGACACATCGATTCCTCATCGTGCTTGCCGCAGCCTGCGTTCTTGCTACCCCCACCCTTGCCCAGAAAGCTCCCCAGAAAGCTCTAATGACTGATACTTCAAAACCACCCATCGCCACCAAAATACCCCACAGCTACACCCGCCACGGCGTTACCATCAGCGATGATTATCAT
>JANOPT010000051.1:0-4289 GCA_031421975.1 Sphingomonadales bacterium
GCTTGCAGAATTCCATGATATTCACGCCGCGCTGACCCAA
The DNA here is from genome assembly GCA_031421975.1 of Sphingomonadales bacterium. Classification (GTDB taxonomy): domain Bacteria; phylum Pseudomonadota; class Alphaproteobacteria; order Sphingomonadales; family Sphingomonadaceae; genus Sphingorhabdus_B. The sequence goes on from JANOPT010000051.1 coordinate 41, forward strand.
TGCAGGGCCGATTGGCGGGGAGGGGGTGGCTGAGCCAGCAGGAACCTGCAGGCCGATATAGCCGTCGATTTTCTTTGCCATGAATGGCGTCCTTTCATTCTTTCTCCGCTTTTGCGCCCAATTGCTTAGAGGCTCCAGCAGATCAAATTAAGTGGTCATACAGACATCTTGCGACATCCTCCCACGCGGTATTTCTCTGATTCTCATCAGGGAAGCGGCGCGCATAGGCGAAACTTGCATCTGAAGCAAGCGGCGCGCTTCATCCCATCGGGTATAGAATATCCTTGGTCACCTTGTGCACCGCAGTCATCACCTCGTCGCTCAGTTTCAGATCGATGGCGGCGAAGATATCGTCAAGCTGGTCCTCGCGACTGACGCCGACAATCGTCGATGCGACAAAGTCGTTCTGCTTTGACCAAGCCGTCGCCAGCGTTACCGGCGACATGCCCGCCTCTTTGGCAATCGCCACGATCCGCGCGGTCGATTCCAGAGCCCGTGGCCCGGCAAAACGCTGCGCCATTTCGATTTGCCGTGATCCTTCCATGCCCAGATAGCGCGAAAAGCGGGCGCCTTCGGGTCGGGCACCATCGAGATATTTGCCCGACAATACGCCTCCGCCCAACGGCGAATAAGGCAGCAACGAGACGCCTTCGAGGCGGCAGACCTGTTTGAGCTCATCCTCGAACCGGCGATTGTTGATCGAGTAATTATTCTGGATAGTGTGATAGCGTGCGGTGCCGAGCCGCTCCGACGTCGCGAGCGACTTCATCAGGCCGTAACTGGTCTCGTTCGAACAGCCCAGCACGCGGACCTTGCCAGCCCGGACCAGGTCATCGAGCGTCTCCATCGTATCGTCATAGGCGGTGCCATGATCGGGCCAATGGGTCTGGTAAAGGTCGATATAATCGGTCTGCAGCCTTCGCAAGCTGTCCTCGACGGCGACGATGATATTGTGCCGGTCAAGCGCGGTCATTCCGCCGCGCTTGGGCGATTTGAACCAGCTGTGGCTCGGGCCGGACACCTTGGTCGCCATAATGATGGCGTCGCGGTTCTTGCCCTTCATCCAGCGGCCGACAATTTCCTCGGTCCAGCCGACCCATTTGACGTCGGGCGGCACTGGGTAGCCTTCGGCCGTGTCGAAAAAGTTGATTCCGGCATCGAGGCATTTGTCGAGGATGCGATGCGCGTCGGCCTCCTCGGTTTGCGAGCCGAAGGTCATCGTCCCCATGCAGATGTCGGACACATAGACGGCGCTTTTGCCGAGGCGGCGGTTTTCCATATTATTCTCCCTATTATTGTCCGGCTGCACCGACTACAAGAAATGCCAGCGCCGCAAGCAATCCTGTCATACGGTTCGACCTGAAATGGCCGAGCGCGTTGCTGCCGTCGGCCTTTAACGAAAACAACTGCATCGCGAAGTGAATTGCAACCGGCGCAAGAGCGACCAGTGCCTGCTTTTCAGGGCGCACACTCCAGATCGCCATGCCCCATCCGGTTAGCGCCAGCGCGTAAAACGTTGCCACGCCCGTGCGGACATTGCCGCCCAGTCGCAGCGCGCTCGATTTGATGCCGACCAGCGCGTCGTCCTCACGGTCCTGCATCGCGTAGATCGTGTCATAGCCGATCACCCAGCATATCGTGCCAACATAGAGCCAGAACATTGCGGCATCGGCGTTTCCGGTAATCGCCACCCATCCGACCAGAGCGCCCCAGCTGAATACCAGCCCCAGCCAAAGTTGCGGCCACCAGGTGATGCGCTTCATGAAGGGATAGGCCGCGACTAGTGCCATGCTGCCAAGCGCGACCAGTTGCGCCTCCCAGCGCAATTGCAGCAGCACGACCAGGCCGATGAAGCTTAAAAAAACCAGCCAGCCCCAAGCCGCCTGCAATCCCACCGCACCGCTCGGCAACGGTCGGGCTGCCGTCCTAGCAACTTGAGCGTCCAAATCGCGATCGACGATGTCGTTATAAACACACCCTGCACCGCGCATGACAATCGCGCCGAGCAGCATCCACAGCGCGACGTCCCAACGCGCAATCAGCCCGCCCGAAAGCGCCAGCCCAAAAATGCAGGGCCAGAATAATAACCACCACCCAATCGGTCGGTCGAACCGCGCGAGTAAGGCAAAGGCGCGAAGTTTTGCCGGAAGCAACGCTATCAAGCCGGTATATTCGCTGTCGGGGAGGCTATTGGTGGTCATTTGGACCCTATTGCCGTTGGTATCGAGCGAAGTCGAGACACCATGTAAAGCGCAGCCATCGCAAAAGTATCTCGACTTCGCTCGATACGAACGGAATATAGGGTAAATTTCTATTTGGAAGCACGACAGTTCATGCCCGCAACCCCGTCCTGGCCACCCAAATCGACGCCGCGTCTGTTTGTCGAACAGCCGCTTGGCGAACGCATGGAGGTGCATATCCATGGCAACGCCGCGCATTATCTGCTCGGCGTCATGCGGCTGAAAGAGGGCGCTCCGGTCAAGCTGTTCGATAATATTTCGGGCGAATATCTGGCGACCGTTTCGAGTGTCGGCAAACGCGACCTTGTCGTTACGGTCGAAGCAAAACTGCGAGCGCGGGAAAGCGTGCCCGATCTTTGGCTCTGCCAGGCGCTAATCAAAAAGGACCGGTTTGACTGGATTGCCGAAAAGGCGTGCGAGTTGGGCGTCGCGCGCTTCGTCCCCACCCTAACCGCACGCTGTGTGGTCGATAAGGTCAAGGAAGACCGGCTCGCCGCGCGCATGATCGAGGCTGCCGAGCAATGCGAGCGGACGGCACTTCCGGAAATCGCGCCGCTGACGAAACTCGACGCGTTGTTGAAAAGCTGGCCCGACGGGAGAACGCTATACTTTTGCGATGAGCGCGGCGGCGAACCTTTTGGCGATGCTACAGCGTCTGGGCCGGCTGCGGTTCTGATCGGACCGGAAGGTGGCTTTACCGATGAAGAGAATGCCGCAATCCGGGCGCATCCGCTTGCAAGAGCAGTGTCGCTAGGTCCGCGCATATTGCGCGCCGATACGGCGGCAGTTGTGGCGCTATCGGTGTGGATGGCGGCACAAGGCGATTGGCAGGATTAGAAGAATTTACGCTGCGCCGACGACACGCACGGCGAAATATTTAGGCGTTGTAAACCAATTTTCATTAGCAAATTAGTGTGGACCGGGAATTCTATCGACCGTCGGGCGCGCTACTGCGGCTCGTCCTCATGACCTGCATCATGTTGTGCAGTGTCACGCCCGCGCGCGCGCAGTTGCGCTCGCTGCAAAACTCGTCGTTCGAACTCAACGATCCTGCCGGACCCGGGGCGCCCTCTTTCCAGATCATCACCAATGGCTCGGTCGTCGGATGGGATTCGACGACTGGCGAAATCGAGCTGTGGGATTCAACTTTCAACGGCGTGCCAGCCTATGCCGGCGTTGTGTTTGCCGAAATGAACGCCAATGTGAACGGAACGCTTTACCAGAATATCTGCCTGATTAACGGCGAACCAATCGGTTGGACCTTTGCTCATCGCGCCCGTACCGGCGGCGCGGCGACGCAGACTGCCCGGTTTCAGGTCGCCAACAGCGGCGGCACCGTTCTGCAAACGCTTGCCGTGCAGGCGTCGACCACCGCCATTCAGGTCTGGAACGTCAATACGGGCAGCGCAACCTACACCGGCGTGTCGGGCTTGCAGCGGGTGCAATTCAACACGCTCGATACAGGGTCGTTCGGCAATTTCCTCGATGCCATCCAGTTAAGCCTAAGGCCATTTCTGCAATTATCGGTCGCAACCGGAACCGGCGTTGAATCGATACCGAGTGCGAACGTTCCGGTGATCCGCATAACCGGCCTGGTCACGACCCCGTTTACCGCCAACATCAACGTCACGGGCGGTACCGCCACGTTGGGAACCGACTATACCACGCCCAGCGGAACTGCGAATTTCACCGTGACCATACCGGCAGGCACTTACAACGATACTGCCATTCCTCTGGGCATAAACATTATCGACGATAGCGCTCTGGAATCGAGCGAAACGATTGCCTTGTCGTTGGTTGCGGGCACGGGATACACCGTGGGGCATACGACCACCTGCGGGTCGGCGGCGCAGACCACCACCACATACACGATCACCGACGACGATTCACGCGTCACGCTACGCAAGCAGTGGACCAACGCAATTGTCGGCGACGATGCGACGCTTACGGTATCGAGATCGGCTGTTGTCATCGATACGCTGGCTTCGGATGCGGGTGCGGCGGGCGAG
>JANOPT010000052.1:0-6361 GCA_031421975.1 Sphingomonadales bacterium
GATTAGGAATCTGATGCTCTATCCTGCTGAGCTACGGGCGCGCCGTGATGGTCCATAGCTGCGTGCATTTACCCGGTCAATTTTTTGCCGAAGGGGGAATGACGGGGAATGGCAATGGGGCCACGCCTATGCCTTCTTCGACCAATGCCGCGGCCTCGTCACGGCTCGCTTCGCCATGGATCAAGCGGTCATCGGTTTCACCATAATGAATAGCGCGCGCGGTTTCAGCAAACTCATTGCCGACCCACTGCGATCCTTTCAACATATCGGATTGTGCGGTCGCCAGCTTTTGCATCATTTCCATCATCGCCGGAGGCAGCGCAGGCGCATTGGTAACATCGGCAGCACTCGCCGTCGGTGTCCTTAGCACCGATGCCGTTGGCGGCACGATCCGGTTCCCTTTTCTGCCGACATTGGGAACCGACAACGCTTTTTGCACCATCACATCATCACAGATCGGGCACGACAGTTGCCCGCTCGACTGCTGGATATCAAAATCGCCGGCAGACCCGAACCAGCCTTCGAACGTGTGACCACCGCTACACTTCAGGTCGAATGCGATCACTGTGCAGCGCTGTCAGCCAGCATGTCATTGAGCTTGCCCTGCCGATCGAGCACTTGCAGATCGTCGCTGCCGCCGATGGCCTCATCATTGATGAAAATTTGCGGCACGGTGCGTGCGCCGGGCGCTCTGGAAAGCATTTCTTCGCGTTTGGCACCACCCATGGTCACGTCATATTCGGTGTACGCCACGTTTTTTTCGTCAAGAAGATGCTTCGCCCGGACGCAATAAGGGCACGCGAATTTGGTGTAAATTTCTACTTTGGCTGTCATGACATCAAAATGGTGTGCCGAACTCGCCAAGTCAAGCGTCGAGCATCATGATGTCGCCGGCGTCGGCAGCCTCGCCGCGAAGCGCTCTGGCCCAGCAAAATATTTGCACCCACCCCGCACCCCCTTTTTTCAACGCATTGACGCACCCGTCGCTTGTCGCTCCCGTGGTCAGGACATCGTCCACCAATATCACTCTCGCACCGTCGAATTTCCCCGACCATTTCGGGTGGACGGCAAACGCTTTGCCCACAGCTTTGCGGCGCGCCTTTGCATCAAGCCCGCGCATAGTGGGCGTTCGGCGGTTACGGACCAGCAGATCAGGGATGTGAGCCAATCCACCAAGCTGGCTTAACTCTTGTGCGATCAACGCGGACTGGTTGAAACTGCGCGACCACATTCGTGTCCAGTGCAGCGGCACTGGCGCAACAATCAATCCTGACCTGTCATCGGGAAGATGTCTGACCAGCTGCCGGGCCACCATTCTCGCCAGTCCGATTTTGCCTCCATATTTCAGACGCAGGATTACCTGAGCCGACAATTCGTCATATTTGACCACCGCTCTGATACCGTCATGCGCGGGCGGACTGCCGAGACACCGAGCGCACAAAATATCAGGACCCCTGTCGAACGCCATGGGCAATGCACATCCGCTACACCAGGGAGGATTCAGAAATAACAATTGCTGCCAGCATTCGGCGCAAAATGGGCCGCCGGCTGAGGTTATCGTGCCGCAACACGGACATCGCTCAGGGAGGACCCAGTCTAGCGCGGGACGCAAAATATCGATGGCAGTCACCATGTTGTTCTTGTCTGACAATGCACGTGACGGCACAAGACGCAAATGAGTAAGGACAGTATGCCCCCCGAAATCTTCGACCGAAAGCGGCGTCGCGCTTTGCAAGAGCGCGCACAGATGCGTTCAGGCGACATGTTCCTGTGGAACACTATCGCCAAGGAGATGGGCGAGCGTCTTGCATTGGTGACGCGCACCTTCGACCATATACTGTTCATTGGTCCGATTGCGCGTTGGCAGGCCCAGATATTGCCCGGGATGGCCGCCAGCGTGCGGCACATATCGGCAGACGAAGACAGGTTGAATATGGCTCCCGGCCAATTCGACCTGGTGATTTCGGCCGGAACGCTCGACAGCGTAAATGATGTACCTGGTGCATTGATCCAGATCAGACGGGTACTGAAGCCGGACGGGCTGTTTCTGGGCCACATGTTCGGTGCAGGAACACTGGCTATGCTGAAATCGATAATGATGTTCGCACAAGGCGAAAAAGCATCGGCTCATGTCCATCCGCAAATCGATCTGCGAAATGCGGCCGACCTGTTGGCTCGCGCCGGCTTTGCCCTGCCCGTGGCCGATCAGGACGTGATGTCGGTCCGATATCGAAGCTGGCGATCGATTGTGCGTGATGTGCGGGATGCGGGCGTTGGAAATGCACTCGCCGGTCCGCGATGTTTTCTGGGTCGGACATTTCTTGCAAGAATGGACGACGAATGGGAATCGCGATCGGATGACCGGGGAAAAGTCACCGAGTATTTTTCGCATATATATCTGAGCGGCTGGGCCCCGTCTCCCGATCAGCGCAAACCGCTTCGACCCGGAAGCGGCCAGGTTTCGCTGACGGCTATATTGCCGGGATCAACCGGCGGCCAGTAATTGTTCCAACGCCAGAACCAGCGGGACGTCAGCAGGCGGCATTTCAAGAGAATGCATATCTTTCGGAGATACCCAGCGTAATTCCGCAGCGTCGAGTGGCTTAGGCTCGCCTTGCCAGTTTCGGCAGATATATAAAAGCAACAGCAGGTTGCGACTGTTCAACGGCGCGCTCGCAAATGTGAGCGGTTGAAGATTTTGCCCCTCCACAGCAATGCCTAATTCCTCTTTCAACTCCCTCGCCAGTGCTGATTCCGGTGATTCGCCGCGTTCGACCTTGCCGCCGGGGAACTCCCACAACCCTGCCATCTGACGACCTTCGGCCCGCTTTTGTAACAGTATTTCACCACTTTGGTTGGTTAATGCAGCGGCAACCACGAACAGCATTGTCGGATTTTCTTCCATATTCTCATCGCCTTGCAAGGTTTTGTTAACGGTTGTGTGGGAAATAGTGACTGCTCGCAACCAGGGAATGAAGTGGGGCCAGAGATGTTGGAACTAATTCGGCGCATCACGCGATGCGAACAAGGTGCGACGGCAGTGGAGTATGGTTTGATAGTGTCACTGATTGTTATCGCAATAGTGGCGTCGATGGGACAGTTCGGTTCAAGCTCGCAAAGCATGTGGAACCAAGTGTCGAATAAAATAATCAACGTAACAAGTTGATCGGCGTTAACGTTTCGGTAGAGATTTATGATTTATTGAACTAAAGTCGAATATTTTTATTTCCAAATATTCGCTCGGGTGATTTGAACAAGCAACAGGAGACCTAAGATGAAAGTTATCAAGAAACTCTTCAAGAACGAAGACGGCGCGACAGCAATTGAATACGGCCTGATCGCCGCTCTGATCGCAGTTGCAGCTATTACGGCAATGGGCGCCCTTGGCGACAACCTGTCGAATACCTTTAACAACGTCAGCAACAGCCTCTAATTAAGGCTTAGCTGATCAGGTGCAAAACCTGACCTAGCAAAAAATAGGGCGGTGACTTCGGTCGCCGCCCTTTTTTGCTTCAATATGTGACGATCTTAACCTTGCGGCCGTTCGTCAGCGTTGCATTTGCGGTTAGCCCATTGAGCGCCAGAAAGCGTTCGGTTTGTAGCGACGAATAGGCCATCTGACGGGCCAGTGACCCGACGCTATCTCTTTTGCCGACTGTCACAACGCGCAGTTTACGCGGCTTTATCGCAGATGCCTGGGAGTTGGAAAGCCGTGCCATACTGTTGAACATCGTGCTGAACGGGCTGGCATTTGCGTTCGATATCGTCACGAAATGATATCCGACGTTACCGCCCCACTCGTAAGCGAACACCGACACTTCCCGCGCGCCGTCCTGCGTGTTGACGGTCGCCGATGAATAGAATGCGGGTGTGCCATTAACCGTTGTCCGCCGGATTTCAGTTACCGGAATGGTCTGGTTTTCTCCGGATACGGATTTGAATGCAGCCGCGACATATGCCTGCCGGTCGCCGGTAAAATTGCCCTGAGTAAAAATCGCTTTGCCGCCGTTTCCGTTGATCGTGACGGCATCAGTCCCGTTCTGCATCCCGAAGCCGGCTGGAGCGGTGAACTTCATCTTGATTTCGGGGTGCAGGAAATCCTGCCCTTCGACGACACCCTGGGCTGGATCATCGCCATAAAGCATCCCATTGATCGCCGCGAAGTGGGCGTCGGCGTTGCGTAATGTCGCCGCCGGATAAGCCTTTGCCTTAGTGGACGCGCGAACGACACGCCTTGCGGGATCGGGGTGCGTGCTGGCCCATTCCGGAACCTTGCTGTCACCCGTACCCGCCACACGGGCATCAACGCTGGTTTGCAACGCGAGGGAGTTCAGCATCGATGAAAGCGCAGCAGGATCATAGCCCGCCTTGCTCAGGTAGCGAATCCCGTAATCATCAGCTTCCTGCTCCTGCTTGCGCGAATATTTCAAGCTGAATACCTGCGCCAAAGCGCCTGAATATTGCTTCAGTCCGCCGCCAACAGCGCCAAGCAAGCCGCCCGTGTCGCCAAGCACCGAACCCAATATCGTGCCGCCGACGCCCAATATATTGGCCAGCGTCGCGCGTTGCTGACGCTTTTTGCTGTGCCGCGCGGCGGTGTGGCCGACTTCGTGGCCAAGCACGCCAGCCATTTCAGCTTCACTGTTGCACAGCGCGACCAACTGGCGAGTGATGTAAACATACCCGCCGGGTATCGCAAAAGCGTTGTTTACAGGGGAGTTCAGCAACGTGACGTTGAAATCGCTCTCCGCATTGCCAAGTCCCGACTGAAGGGCAATGTTTTTCCCGACCCGCACGACATAAGCGGTCTGCGGGCTTTGCATCGGTCCACCGAATTCCTTCAGAATCTCCGGATGAAATTTTGCGCCTTCGGACTTTTCCGACGCGGAGAATGGCTTGGGAACGCTGGCCTTGCTTTTCTGGGCGACCACCGGGGTTGCGACGTTCAGGCTCGAAAACAGGAATGTCGCTGCCCCGAGCGCGACGAATTTTTTGTTAAACGGCATATTTTTCTCTCCTCACGGCAACGCAAACCCGATTATCATGTTTTAGGTCCCGCCTGACGTAAAATTTTAACCAGATTTAGCCGGTCGGCGCGTCAGGCACCCATCGCCAGATACTTCGCCCGGCGTTGTTGGCGCAAATCCTTGGAAGAAAATATCGACAAAGCGTCCAGTTCTTCACCGATCGCTTTTGCCAGAGTGGCCGTGGCAAAATTGTGATCGCGATGCGCGCCTCCCATCGGTTCGGAAACAATGCGATCAATGATTCCCAGCCCCTTCAGGTCGGCAGCGGTCATCTTCATGGCTTGCGCCGCATCTGCCGCCTTGTCGCCGGTACGCCACAGAATCGAGGCACAGCCTTCTGGCGAGATCACCGAGTAGACGGCATGTTCAAACATCAGGATACGGTCCGCCGCAGCGAGCGCAACCGCACCGCCAGACCCACCTTCGCCAACGATGCAGGCAATCATCGGCACACCCAGTTGGAGGCATTTTTCGGTGGACCGCGCGATTGCCTCGGCCTGACCACGTTCTTCGGCCTGAATACCCGGAAACGCACCCGACGTATCGACCAGAGTGACCACAGGCAGGCCGAATCGATCGGCGAGTTCCATCAACCGGATTGCCTTGCGATAGCCTTCGGGTTTGCCCATGCCGAAATTATGGTGAAGCCTGCTTTGCGTGTCGTCGCCTTTTTCATGCCCGATTATCATGATGCGGCGGCCGCCAAGCCGGGCAAGACCGCCCAATATCGCCTGATCGTCGGCAAAGGCCCGATCACCCGCCAGCGGCATAAATTCGTCAACCATAGACGCGATGAAATGTTTGAAGTGCGGCCGTTCGGGGTGCCGCGCCACTTGCGTTTTTTGCCAGGCCGTTAATTTGGCGTAGGTATCGCCGAGCTGCTTGTCGGCTTTGTCGCGCAGTTTTGTGATTTCCGCTGCAACATCGACTTCGCTGTCGTCGGCAGCCTCTTGCAGTTCGATGATGCGCGCTTCCAAGGCCGCAATAGGCTTTTCAAAATCAAGATACACAGTCATGGCTGCGAGGTAGAGCGTGCAGGGCTACGGGTCAACGTGCGCGTTGCCAAAGGATGTCGCAGGTTGACCAACTCAACCAGACGGCTGGCATCGACGTGCGTGTAGATTTGAGTGGTCGCGATGTCTGCATGGCCCAGCATCGATTGCAATGCGCGCAAGTTCACGCCGCCTTCCAGAAGATGCGTGGCGAACGCATGACGCAGCACATGCGGGCTAACATGCGCGGGGTTCAGCCCCGAATCTGCGGCCAGCGCCTTGATAATCTGGAACAAGCGAATGCGGCTGATATGGCCGTTTCGTGACGGAAACAGAAAGCGG
>JANOPT010000053.1:0-8480 GCA_031421975.1 Sphingomonadales bacterium
TCATCGCGGACCAGCCCGCGCCATAAAGCATAGCCGCCCATGTCGGGGATTAGCCCCCATTTCATTTCCATCACCGCCAGCCGCGCATCGGGCGCGACCACGCGGATGTCGGCTCCGCTGGCAATCTGCAAACCGCCGCCAAAGCATACGCCGTGGACAGCGGCTATTACTGGCATTGGCAGTTTGCGCCAGAGCATCGCGACTTGCTGGAAGGTGTTGGCATTGCCATGCGTCCGGTCGGCCAGGCTGCCTATTCCGCCGCTCGCGCCTGCGCCGCCGCCCGCCATGCTTTGCATATCGAGCCCGGCGCAAAAACTTCGCCCCTCGCCCGACAGCACGACAGCACGCACAGCCTTCATGCTGGCAAGTTCGTCACCCGCCGCAATAATCCCCTGAAACATCGCCGGATCGAGCGCATTCATTTTATCGCCACGGGTCAGCCGGACGTCGGCAACATGGTTTTCGACAGTGATGTTAACGCGATCATTCATGCTTTTTCCTTCAATGCAAATTCCACCAGTGGCAATTGGTCATTGCCGAAATACATGCGCGCCCGATCGACAAATATCGTGGGCGAACCATAGCCGCCTCTTTCGATTAATTCGTCCGTGTTGGCGCGAAGTAACGCCTTGACCGCGTCGGTCTGTGATGCAGCGCGCATGGCCTCACCGTCCAAACCTGCGCCGTTAGCAACCGAGACCAACACATGGGCATCGTCCAGATTTTCCTGCGCGCCAAAATAGCTTTCAAACGCTGCCTTGGTAAATTTGCCCAATGATGGTTGATCATCGGCCAGTACGCAGGCCATTCGCATTGCATGCACGCTTTTTGCAGGGTGCCATGGCGACGGGAAGTTGATCTCTACCCCGGCCAATGCTGCCCAATCTTTCAACACCCGCCAGCTATGCTTTAACTTGCGGTTGCCGGTCGCCTCGCGCGCTGCGTAAACCGATGGATTGACGGCATTGAAAACGCCGCCGACCAAAATCGGCCTCAATCTAGCGGCGCACCCGTTTCGGCTCAAAACGCCACCCAGATTGGCAAACGCCACATATGTCCAAGGGCTGGAAAGATCGTAGAAAAATTCAACGCGTTCGCCCGCCATGCCACTCTCCATTTGACGCAATCAATAGCATTGCGGCTGGTTTAATGAAGCGATTAAATTTGGCGCCTCTGCCCTTGGTTATAGCGTTGCAGCGCTGGTCGGCGAATTTGCACATTTTGCCGCATGCAGGGTTCACGGCTTCACGTCTTAAATTGACTTTAACCATATGCCGTCACAGTGACGTGTCAGATAATAATGTCCGTGCGGATGTGGACAGGGGTCAGGTATGTTCGAAGGCAAAGATATGGGCTTTGCCAGTATCGGGGTTGGGGCCGCAAGTGGCTTCGGAAAGAGCGTCGTGCTTGCGGACGCGATGGTCGAACCCATGCGCCAGAAACCCGAGCGCCTTTGGCGCGACCAGCTTGCCGAACTGGACCTTGCTCCTGATTTGGGCGAAGATATCGGCTCAATTCGATGGTTCCGCGGCTTGGGAACCTTGACCATGCTAGGCGTTGTGGCGCTTGCCTTGCTGCCTGATTTCGGTCCTGTTTATGGAGCACAAACTCCGTTTCCAACCGAGGCCGAATTTGAAGAAGCCCGCGCGCAGATGATCATGCCCATAGCATATGGTAGTGACAGCGGTAAGCGGATGGCGGCAACCGATGCGGTGATTGCTCTGGCAGGTAGCCCCGAACGTCCGCGCATCGAACTGACCGCCACTCTGGGCCGCGGCGACAGCTTTGCCCGGGTGCTGCAACGCGCAGGCGTTGGCGGCAGCGAAGCTTCAAACGTCGCGTCGATGGTGTCGGGCGTGACCTCGCTTGGTGATATAGAGCCTGGCACGCCAGTCGACATCGTGCTTGGCCAGAGGGCATCCAAAAATCAGGCGCGTCCACTCGAATCGGTAGCCTTCCGTGCCCGGTTCGACCTCAATTTGGCAATCAATCGTGAAGGCGGCGCGCTTCGCCTCGCGCGCAAACCGATCGCCGTCGATGAAACGCCATTGCGTATTCGCGGAACGGTCGGAAGCCAGGGGATTTACCGGTCGGCCCGTGCCGCTGGTGCACCTGCCAGCGCAATTCAGGATTATCTCAAGATCATCGCCGGACGAACGTCGCTGTCCTCCATTCGGCCCAGCGACGAATTCGATATCATAGTCGATTACAAACGCGCGGAAACCGGTGAAATAAAGGTCGGAAACCTGCTATATGCCGGTATCGACCGTGACGGCAAATCTGCGATCCAGATGCTGAAATGGACGATGGGTGACAACAGCCAATGGTTCGAAGCATCGGGTGTTGGCGAATCCAAAGGCGCGCTCAGCCGCCCGGTCAACGGTGCAGTGTCGTCTGGCTTTGGCTCCCGCCGTCATCCGATACTGGGCTATCGCCGCATGCACAGCGGTCTGGATTTCAAGGCCGGTTATGGCCAGCCGATTTTTGCCGTCACCGACGGGACGGTCACATATGCCGGACGCAAAGGCGGATACGGTAATTTCGTCCAGATCAACCACGGCGGCGGGCTCGCATCGGGCTATGGTCATATGAGCCGCTTTGCGGTGTCATCGGGCAGCCGGGTGCGGCGGGGACAAATCATTGGTTATGTCGGCTCGACTGGGCTTTCAACCGGGCCACACCTCCATTACGAACTGTATCGCGGGGGCCGCGCGATCAACCCGATGTCCGTCAAATTCACGCAACGGGCCCAACTTGCAGGGGCTGATCTGACCCAGTTCAAGGGCAAGCTCAATCGTTTGAAATCGGTAAAAGCCGGAGCAGCGTTGGCGCCATTGAAGCCCGGCAGCCGGGTCAAAGAAGAACCGAAGCGCGAAATCGACCGGCTGACGCAACGAACGGGCGGCCGAATGCCTCGCACATCCTGAGCCGTCGTCCGGGGCTTCATCGAGCCAAAGCGGATCGTTCGATAATCCCTGATTGAGCAGAGACACACGCTCGGCTAAGCAGTATTTATGAGCGATACCCCTAATTTCCCCAATACCCGCCTTCGCCGCAGCCGCGCAACCGCGTGGAGCCGCGCGATGGTACGCGAAACTATGCTGACTCCGGCGGACCTGATCTGGCCTTTGTTTGTCACCGAGGGCGAAGGTGCCGAGGAACCGATCTCTACCCTGCCTGGGGTTTCGCGCTGGTCGGTGGACCGGATCGTTGCCCGCGCCGCCGAAGCCATCGACCTAGGGATCCCCTGTATCGGCCTTTTCCCCAATACACAGGCGGACCGCCGCAGCGACGATGGTGCGGAGGCGCTGAACCCGGACAATTTGATGTGCCGCGCGATACGGGCCATCAAAGCGGCGCATGGCGATCGCATCGGCGTACTGACCGATGTGGCGCTTGACCCTTATACCGCGCACGGACAGGACGGGCTGATCGACGATGACGGATATGTCCTGAACGACGAAACCGTCGCCATGCTGGTGGATCAGGCGGTCAACCAAGCCGACGCCGGGGCAGACATTATCGCGCCCAGCGACATGATGGATGGCCGCATCGGTGCAATCCGCAAGGCGCTCGAAATGAACGGGCATCGCAATGTGCAGATCATGTCCTATGCCGCCAAATATGCTAGCGCCTTTTATGGCCCATTCCGCGATGCGGTCGGTTCGCGCGGTTTGTTGAAAGGCGACAAAAAAGGATATCAGATGGATCCGGCCAATACCGACGAAGCCTTGCGCGAAGTCGCGATGGACATCGCCGAAGGTGCGGACAGCGTGATGGTAAAGCCGGGCCTGCCCTATCTCGACATCATCCGCAGGGTGAAAGACACGTTCGACGTTCCGGTTTTTGCATATCAGGTGTCGGGCGAATATGCCATGATCGAGGCCGCCGCGGCTGCCGGAGCCGGCGACCGCGATGCGCTGGTGATGGAGACGTTGACGGCGTTCAAACGTGCCGGTTGCTCCGGCATATTGACCTATCATGCTGCCCACGCTGCGCGCCTGCTGACACGCTAATCATGGCCGCACATCCGTTACGCAGCAGCCGTGCGCTGTTCCTGTTGACGATACTCACCGGCAGCTTCCTTTTGTTTCTGGTGCAGCCGATGATTGCCCGCATGGCGCTACCCCGGCTTGGCGGGGCGCCTGCGGTCTGGAACAGTGCGATGCTGGTCTATCAGGCGCTTTTGCTCGCGGGATATGCCTATGCCCACCGGCTGGCGAAGGAGCCCGCCAAACGGCAAGCCGTGATCCACATCATTCTTTTTGCCATAGCATTATTGTGGCTGCCGATCGGTCTTGCGGGGTTGCAGCCGCCTGCGGACGGATCACCGATCTTTTGGGTACCCTGGCTTTTGATCGCGTCGATCGGCCCGCTGTTTTTCGTCGTCGCCGCGCAAGCGCCGCTCATGCAACGCTGGTATGCGCTGTCGGGCAATGCCGGCGAGCCTTATGCGCTTTACGCGGCATCGAATATCGGCAGCTTTGCCGGGCTTATTACGTATCCGTTGTTCCTCGAACCCTTTACTGCATTGAACAGCCAGAAATGGATTTGGAGCGGAATTTATCTCGGCTTGATGGCGTTAGTTGGTCTGTGCGCCATGCAGCTGTGGCGCACGTCGAAATCTTTGGGCGATGTGGCGGCGGCGCCGACCGACCGCAGTAATATTCGGTGGCCGCAGCGTCTGTACTGGATTGCGCTGGCAGCCATCCCATCAGGATTGATGCTATCGACGACATCGCACCTTACAACCGACTTGATGGCAATGCCATTATTGTGGGTAATTCCGCTGGGGATTTACCTGCTAAGCTTTAGTGTAGCATTCGCCGAAAACCAGCGTCCGGCATACTGGATCGGCCGTTTCGCTCCGCTCGTATTGATCGTGACGGGGGCATTTATTTTCATCGTTTGGGGGCAGGCAGCGATCAATGGCCTGGCTGCCAGTCTAGTCTTGTTGTTCGTCGTTGCTGTTGCCTTGCACAACGAGATGTACCGAACCCGACCCGCGCCGACCGATCTGACCAGTTTCTACCTCATGATGTCGGTCGGCGGCGTGGTCGGCGGGTTTTTCTGTGCGGTGGTCGCGCCATTGCTGTTCGACTGGACATGGGAACACCCGATCCTGATACTTCTTGCAGCACTTTTGCTGCCGCAGGTTTCGCTTCTCAACTTCGTCAGAAACGAGATCGACAAGGGTCCGCAACCTAATTCGATTATGGCGGTCATCGGCTTAGTCGCGTTGGCCATCGGCGCTTTCGGCGGGGTGACCGAGCCGCTGGAAATGACATTTACCAAAATCATTCTGTTGCTCACCGTTGCCATATTGGCAGCAATCGTCTCTGGCTATCGTTGGGCGTTCACCGCTGCGATGGCTGGCATATTGGTTCTGAACGGCGGCTGGTATCATATCGAACAGACTCTGGATGGTGTCCGGATGCGGAGTTATTTCGGCACTTATACGGTCAACGCTTCGGAAAGCGGAAATGTCCGTTGGCTGATGCACGGCACGACGATGCACGGCATGCAGTTACTAGACGAGCCAACCCGGCCAATCAGTTATTATCCGCCAACCTCAGGCGTCGGCATTGCGCTCACCAACGCGCCTGCCCTATATGGGCCGGACGCAAGCGTAGCGGTCGTCGGTCTGGGGACGGGCACGCTCGCTTGCTATCGCAAGCCTGGCCAAAACTGGCAGTTTTTTGAAATCGATCCGCTGGTTATTGCGATCGCGCGCGAACGAAGGATTTTCTCGTTCCTTGAAAAATGCGCGCCCGGCGTCCCGATAACGCTGGGTGATGCGCGGTTGACGCTGGCGCAAGTACCGCCTGGCAAGTTCGACATATTGGTGCTCGATGCCTTCTCATCGGATTCCATCCCGCTTCACCTGCTGACCAAAGAAGCCTTTGCGACCTATCGCCGCGCATTGAAGCCCGACGGCTTGTTGCTCGTCCATATCTCCAACCGCTATATCGACCTCAATCCGGTCGTGGCGGCCGAAGCCAAGGCGAATGGATGGTTCGCCGCATTGCGGCACGACAGCCCGACCGAAGCGCTTATAAACAAGGGCGATCGCGCCTCGCAATGGATCGCGCTCAGCCCCGATGCTGCCAAGCTGGCGGAACTTACCGGCAAGGTTGATACCAAAAAAAGCCGGTATCATACGCCCGATCAGTGGCTTGCACTTGATGCACCCGGCAACACCCGACCCTGGACCGACGATTATGCGTCGGTTCTGCCCCATCTTTCATTCTGGAAAGCGCTATGACCGTTACAAGACCCGATGTCAGCATCATTTCATTGCATGGCAAAACTCCGCAGATTCATGACAGCGCATTTATCGCGCCCGGTTGCCGGATCATTGGCGATGTCACGATCGGCGCGGAGTCGAGCATCTGGTATAATTGCGTAGTCCGCGCTGAAGTAAATCGCATCGTCATCGGTGCGCGAACGAACATTCAGGATGGCAGCATCGTGCACTGCGACGGACCGGTGCCCGGGGTCCCGGACGGGTTCCCGACCATCATCGGCGACGATGTGCTGGTCGGCCATCAGGTTATGCTTCACGGCTGTATTCTGCAAGACCGTGCCTTCGTCGGGCTATCGGCGACCGTGATGAACGGGGCGATCATCGAGGGCGACGCGATGCTCGCGGCAGGCGCGATGCTTACTCAAGGCAAGTACATCGCGGCGCGGCAATTATGGGCAGGCTCCCCTGCCCGCTTCGTCCGCGATCTTGACGATGCTGCGGTCTTGGGAATGCGGATGGGCGTCGCGCATTATACCGAAAATGCCAAGGCGCATATGGCGGCGGTTAACGCCTGCTAAAGCAGGAACGGCCAGACCGCCCAAGTGCCGATCACGGTGCTGCCCATCAACAAAAACCCGGCTAACAACCGCCCGCCATGCAGCCGTGACCACAGAAGAAATCCGGTCAACGCCATTGCAATCAAAGCGCCTGCGATGCTGTCCATGAATAATATCCAGGCGACCCCGACGCCGCTACCTTTGTGCAGGTTTTTGATAAACCCCAAGACATTCTGGCTGGTCTGTTTGACCGCGACGCTGCCTGACCCTTTTACATGCTCAACGGTCACCCGGCCGTTGGCGTGACTGAAATTGAGTTCCCATTTTTCAGCTTCGGGCCGGGCTTTGCCTAAAAATGTTTTCGCGTCGGGCTTGCCTTTACCGTTGCCGCCGTCACCGCGTGGCGGCTTGCCTTCGGTTTGCAGATCAAACTCACGCTTCGCCCAGGCACCCAGCGCCTTTTCGTCGGTAATCAGACCAGCGGGCACCGCGATATTCATCGCGCTCACTTCGACCGGTTCGCCCGTCTCGATTTTGAGTATATCGCGGTGGTTCAGCAAAAAACCGCTGATGCCGAGCAAGAGAAAAAGGACCGCACCCCAGAAACCTGTCCACGCATGAATACGCTTAAGCCAACGGATAGTGCGGCCTTTCTGCCATTTCGGCGGGAAGAATAGCAACCCGGACTGATGGAGCTTGAACCGCGTCATAGCTCGGCCCATTTGCGTAACAGGTTGTGAAACGTCGACGTCAGCCCCAGCACCGCAGCGTGCTTGTCACCCAAATCAGCGCGGGCGAGCGTAATCGACTGGTCAAGGCGGTGGAGCAAAGCGCGATTTCCGTCATCGCGGATCATCGATTGCACCCAGAAAAACGATGCCCATCGGCTGCCCCGCGTGATGGGCTTTACCCGGTGCACGCTGTCGGCGGGATAGATAACCATATCACCTGCCGCCAGCTTTACCGATTGTTCGCCATAGGTGTCTTCAATGACCAGCTCACCTCCATCATAATCTTCCCGGTCGCTAAGAAATAAAGTCGCCGAAACGTCGGTGCGGATTCGCTGGCGCGCATGGCTGATATAGCGGATGGCGTTGTCGACATGGGCGTCGAACCCCATGCCATTGTCATACCGGTTGAACAGCGGAGGAAAGACACGCATCGGGAAAGCAGCGGAATTAAACATCGCGTTGCTACCCAGCGCGCGCAGGATGATCTCACCCAAGGCGCGCGCTTCGGGTGCGTCTTCTGGGACCTGCAAATTGTTCTTCGCTAACGCCGACTGGACGCCCGATGTTACATTGCCGTCGACCCACGCCGTTGCGCCGAGCACCGAGCGGATATGTTCGACTTCATCACTAGTCAGAACCGACGGGATTGTCAGCAACATGGCGACCCGTTCAAGACGTGCGCGCCGGTCAGAACGCTATCCCAAGGCTTGCAACAAAGCTGCGGCCTGCGGCAGGCACCACGCGCCCGCCATTGACCTGCGAATAAAAGCGCTTGTCGCTTAAATTATAGCCGTTCAGCGCAACACGGAAATTACCCACTGTGTAAGCAACCAGCGCGTCGTACGACATATAGGATGGTGCAATTTGGCTATTGTCGGCATTCAAAAATACCTTTGACTGGTAAGTCAGTCCGCCGCCCAGTTGAAGACCCTTGAGCGCGCCAGC
>JANOPT010000054.1:0-2854 GCA_031421975.1 Sphingomonadales bacterium
TTCATGGGAGGTTGCGTCCTCGATAAGGTAAAGTCGCCCGTCGCTAAAGCACAGACACGTGGCGAATGGAAGGGTTCGGCCCAAGTTTTTTAGTTCGCGCGAAGGCGCAGAGGTCGCAGAGTTTTGAACTTCACTCTCTGCGACCTCCGCGCCTCTGCGCGAACATATTTATGGCAGCAGATTCAGGCCGACCAATTCGTGTCGTAACTTCCCTGCGTCGGTAAAATGATGCGCGGCAAAACCGTTCGCGCGAGCGCTGACGACATTGTCGAGATTGTCGTCGATGAAAATGGCCTCGCCGGGCTGGAGGGCGAAGCGTTTCAGTGCCAAGGCATAAATCGCGGGGTCGGGCTTCACCAGTTTCTCGGTGCCCGACACAATGATGTCGCGGAAATGATCGAATATCGGCTGGGTCGGGCGAAACATATCCCAGAATTCCGCGCCGAAGTTGGTGATCGCAAATAACGGCACGCCGCGTCGGGACAGGTCATGAACAATCTCTAGCGAACCTTCAACAGGCCCCGGGATCGTCTCGTTAAAACGAGTGGCATAAGCATCGATCAACGCCGCATATTGCGGAAATTCAGCGGTGCGTTCTGCGACCATGTCGGCGAGCGGGCGACCCGCATCATGCTGAAAATGCCACTCCGGCGTCACCACGTGAGTGACGAAATATTCGAGTTCTTGCGAGTCATCGATCAGCTTGGCGAACAGATGGCGCAAATCCCATTCGAACAGCACCTTGCCGACATCGAAAACAACTGTTGTGATTTTCTGCATCATAAAGCCTGACTGTAGCATTTTGAATTTTGTAAAAAAGGCACGAAGACACTAAAACGCGAAGATGTCGTCCTTCCAACAATCTTTGTGCCTTCGTGCCTTTGCGCCTTCTTTACAATAACCTTGGCTACGCTGCCGCGAGGCACAAAAAAGCCGCCCGCGAATCAGATTCGGAGCGGTGTTTTGATGCGATTGACTGCCGGCCTGACGCAGGCAGAACCAAATTAACGCGCCTATGAATTAACCTTGGCGTGCCTTGAAGCGCGGCTGGGTCTTGTTGATCACATAAGTCCGCCCACGGCGGCGAATCACGCGGTTGTCGCGGTGGCGGCCCTTGAGGGACTTGAGAGAATTAACGACTTTCATCGGATTTACCCGTCTTTTTGATGCTTGAAGCTTGAATTGAAGGCGCGCTCCTATGGGTGGAGGCTATTAAAGTCAAGCGCGAACGGCCCGTTTTTGCGATTCAGCCACTATACATCGCTTGCCATCATAACCCGGCAGGGTAAGGATATCGGCATGATGAAAATAATCCGTTTGGCTTCGGCATTAGCGTTAATCAGCCTGTCGGCTTGCGTGGTCCCGACTGGCCCTGTCGAGGTTACCCGGTTCAACCGGGCAGCCGACGGAATTGTTTATGGCGCTGGTAGCTTTTCGGTGGAGGTTCCTGGTGATCCGGCGATCGAACAAAGCCTGGCGGCGTCGCCTTACAACGCCGCAGTGGCCCGTGAAATGCAGCGCGTCGGTTATGTCGATGGGGTCGGTGGCGGGTCCGATGTGATTGCCGAGGTGCGATTTGGCGTAACCACTATCCGGCCCGATCGCCGATCGCCGGTATCCGTCGGCGTTGGCGGCTCCACCGGCAGCTACGGTTCGGGCGTTGGCCTTGGCGTCGGTATCAACCTTGGCGGCGGGGCAAAGGCACAGGTCGAAACAACGCTTGCTGTCCGCATCCTCCGCCGCAGCGATAATCTAGTCGTCTGGGAAGGCAAAGCGGTTCAGGCCGCTAAGGCTGGCTCGCCTGCGGCACAGCCAGGCATTGCGGCGTCTAAATTGGCCGCCGCGATGTTTAAGGACTTCCCCGGAGTGTCCGGCGAGACTATTCGCGTTCCGTAATCTAAGGAACGCACATGCCCATCACCGACATCAACGCTGCCTTCGATAGCGGCAATATCATCGTCAATGCTATCGACGGCGCAACCGCCAACCTTGCCATCCGCAAGGATAAGGATTCGGAATTCGCGCAGTGGTTTCACTTTCGCGTGGCGTGCACAGCGGGCGAGGAAATTGCGCTCCGAATCATGGGTCTTGAGGGCAGCGCCTATCCCGGTGGCTGGCCCGATTACCGCGCATGCGTGTCGGAAGACCGCGACTATTGGGCGCGCGCCGATACCGGCTATGCCAAGGCCGAAGACGGCGGCACGCTGACCATCCGATATACGCCGACGAGCGACCTGTGCTGGTTTGCATACTTCGCGCCTTTCAGCATGGAGCGGCATCATGATCTGGTCGCCGATATCGCCGGGCATGAGGGCGTCGAATATCGCTGCCTCGGCCATAGCCTTGAGGGCCAGCCGATTGATTGCCTGGAAATGGGTGGGGGCGATATCCACGTGTGGCTCTATGGACGCCAGCATCCCGGCGAGACACAGGCGGAATATTGGATGGAGGGCGCGCTGGCGATGCTGACCGACCCGTCCGACCCGCATGCGCGCACCTTGCGCCAGAAATGCCGCTTGCATAACGTGCCGAACTGCAACCCCGATGGCAGTTGCCGCGGGCATTTGCGCACCAACTATGTCGGCGTAAACCTGAACCGCGAATGGGCCACACCGTCGCTTGAAAAAAGCCCCGAAGTCTTGGCTATCCGGAACGCGATGGACGAAACCGGCGTGCACTGGGCAATGGACGTCCACGGCGACGAAGCCATCCCCGCCGCGTTTATTGCGGGGTTCCACGGCATCCCGTCATGGACCGACGAACAGGGCCAAAAATATGACGCGTATCTGAAACGCCTGTCGGGCCGGACGCCCGATTTCCAGACCAAGCTTGGTTATCCAACCGCCGCCGCTGG
>JANOPT010000055.1:0-6951 GCA_031421975.1 Sphingomonadales bacterium
GGGAATTTGATCGCGTCCTGAATGAAAAACACGGGGATGTTGTTGCCAACCAGATCCCAATTGCCTTCTTTGGTGTAAAATTTGACAGCAAAGCCGCGCACGTCGCGCGGGGTGTCGACCGAACCGGCACCGCCCGCGACGGTGGAGAAACGCGTGAATACTGGCGTTTTGGTGCCTTTGGCGAACAACGCCGCTTTGCTGAGGTCGGATATGTCATCCGTCGCTTCGAAATAGCCATGCGCCGCAGAGCCGCGTGCGTGGACGATCCGCTCGGGAATACGTTCATGGTCGAAATGGAAAATCTTTTCGCGTAGCACGAAGTCTTCGAGCAGGGTCGGGCCACGCGCGCCCGATTTCAGGCTGTTCTGATTGTCGGATATCCGGATACCCTGATTGGTCGTGAGATGGGCATCACCGTTGGTGTGAGGCCCTTTTTCCGGGACCTGTTGATGCAGTTCGCCGCCAGCACCAATTTTTGTTGCTACATTTTGCTCAGTCGTCATGAGGGCATCCCATCTGTTTCAGTCCGGAGTGGGCTGGGTTCAGAAACAGAACATCCGACAAGGACATAAGTTGCCTGCGGGGCCAGTTAAACTCGCGTACCGCGCAGGGTGGCCGAAGGCGTAAATAACCATATAGGTTATTTATCTTGACATCGCACCGCTCGTCTGTTAGTTAGCAGCAAGCTGGGCAAACCCCGTCCGGTACCCTTTCCCACATCATCAGGAGCAGATTATGGCTTCCAGAACCGTGCCACCACAGTGGCGGCGGGCGTTTTTGCGTGCGCTTGCTGTCACTGCCAATGTTACCCTGTCCGCGCGGCGCGCCGGAATCGACAAATCGACGGCCTATTATGCCCGCAAGCAATCGCCGTTGTTCGGCCGGCTGTGGGCGCAGGCGCTGGCCGACGGGCGCGCGGCGCTTGGCCGGGGGCGTATTCCGACAGAAGCTACCGATCTCGATCCCCGCCCGCTTTCGGTCAGGTCGAGCAAGTCGGGACGGGTTTGCGTGATGGCGACGGGCGAAGGCCGGTGGAACGCCGAGGTCGAGGCTGAATTTTTCGCCGTGCTGGCGGCAACCGGCAACGTCAACGCCGCAGCGCGGGCCATCGGAATGTCGACGACTGCGCTGTACAAGCGGTGCAAGCTCTGGCCTGCCTTTGCGGGCCGCTGGGACGAGGTGATATCGCAGGCAAGCCAAAATCTGGCGCTTCAATTGCTGACCAGTGCAGCCAATATGGTCGATACGCAGGAGCCAGCGGCGGCACCCGGTTTCGACATGTCGGTCGATCAGGCCATTCGCGTCGCGCAGCTTTACGAAGGGCGGCGGCAGAAAAATGGCACGGCAAAGCGGAATGATGCCAAGCCCGCGCCTGTCGATGTCGAGGCGATCAAGGCCGACATTGTTCGCAAAGCAAGGCTGCTGTCACGAGGCGGCGCGCCCGATGAATGATCCGTTTTTCGATGCCGTCAAGGGCCCGCACGGCCTGATGCTGCTGGACGGATTCGACACGCGGAGTTTGCTCGAACTTAACGGGCATTTTCCAACCTTCCACCACCCCGGCCAGCTTCCACCCGAATGTACTTCGACAGGCTCAGCATGGCGCACATGGCTGATGATTGCGGGGCGCGGTTTTGGCAAGACGCGCGCCGGTGCGGAATGGGTACTGTCTTTGGTGCGAGGCGATGCTCGACCCCAACCGTTCGTATCGAGCCCAGTCGAGACACAAATCGGTTGTGCGCGAACTCACGGTATCTCGACTGGGCTCGATGCGAACGGATTTGGCGGGCAGAATCAGCCCTTGAGAATCGCTTTGGTCGCAGCCACGATCGACGAGGCACGGCGCGTGATGGTGGAGGGGCCGGCGGGGTTGTTGCGGCTGGCTTTGCCCGACGAGGTCGCCGACTGGTCGCCGTCGCGGCGCACGCTCAGCTTTGCCAACGGGGCGCAGGCCATCCTGTATTCGGGCGCCAATCCTGAATCGCTGCGCGGGCCAGAGCATCATTTTGCCTGGGCGGACGAGCTGGCCAAATGGAAGCATCCGCATGATTCATGGGCCAATCTGCAACTCGGGTTGCGGATGGGCGATCATCCGCAATCGGTGGTGACGACCACGCCAAAGCCGTCGGCGCTACTGCGCCGTTTGCGCGACGCCCCCGACAGTGTCGAAACCGGCGGGGCAACCAGCGCCAATCTGCATCTGCCGTCCAGCTTTGTCGCCGCGATGACCGCGCAATATGGCGGCACGCGCACCGGGTTGCAGGAGATTGAAGGGCGGCTGCTCGATGACGTCGAGGGCAGCCTGTGGCCAGTGAAGCTGATCGAGCGAAGCCGGGTTCTGGCCCCACCTGCTTTCATACGCACCGTCATCGGCGTCGATCCGCCAGCATCGGCGGGCGGGACGTGCGGCGTGGTCGTGTGTGCGCTGGGCTGTGATGGCAATGCTTATGTTATCGCCGATTGTTCGGTGTCGGGCGCGTCTCCCGAAGGCTGGGCGCGGGCAGTGGCAGAGGCGGCGGTGTGCCATGATGCCGACCGCGTGGTGGCCGAAAAAAACCAGGGCGGGGATATGGTCCGTTCGGTGTTGCTGGCGGCATCGGCGATCCTGCCGCTTGAACTGGTCCACGCGGCGCAGGGCAAATCGGCGCGGGCCGAGCCGGTGGCGGCGCTGTTCGAGAACGGCCGCGCTTTCTTTGCCGGGCATTTTGCGGAGCTTGAGGTGCAGCTTGGCGGGATGGTTGCGGGCGGGGATTATCAGGGCGAGGGTCGCAGCCCTGACCGGGCCGATGCGATGGTGTGGGCGTTATGGGCGCTACTCCTTAAAGCGCAGCGGGGCGCGCCGCGGATCAGCGTGCCGTGACAGTCTTTCGACAAACGGGCGACAGTATCTGGCGGACGGCGGACAGAGTGATTGGCTATTCGCGGCGCAGGCTTTACGTTCGCTTGCGTGGATTATGAAAGCTGGGGAATATGACATGCGATATGCGTTCTTGCTTGGGGCGGCGGCTGTGGTGATGGCGGTGCCTCCAGCGGCTTTGGCCGATGACGCGGCGGTTGCGACCGCGACCGCGACCGACAGCTATACCGTGTTGAAATATCCGCAAACGACGCGGCAAGATGTCGTCGACGAACAATTCGGCGTCAAAGTTGCCGATCCTTATCGCTGGCTGGAAGACGATGTGCGCGTCAGTCCGGCGGTGGCGGATTGGGTGAAGGCGCAGAATGCGGTGTCGGGCGCGTATCTCGCGACACTGCCCGGTAAGGATGTTCTGGCCGCGCGGATGAAGACGCTGTTCGATTATGAACGCTTCGGCTTGCCGGAAAAGGCAGGCAGCCATTATTTCTTCACCCGCAATGACGGGTTGCAGAACCAGTCGGTGCTTTACGCGCGTAGCGGTTTGAACGGCAAGGACCGCATGCTGATCGACCCCAATATGTGGGCCAAGGACGGTGCGACCGCGCTTGATAGCTGGGTGCCGTCGAAGAATGGCAAGCTGCTGGCCTATGCGATACAGGATGGCGGCAGCGACTGGCGCACGATCCGCGTGCTCGATGTGAAGACCGGCAAGCCGCTGGCCGACGAGATCAAATGGGCCAAGTTCACCAACATTTCATGGGTGGGCAATGAAGGCTTCCTCTATTCCCGCTTTGCAGAGCCGCTGGAAGGGGCCGCGTTTCAGCAGCTGAATTACAACCAGACTGTATATTACCACAAGATCGGCACACCGCAGAGCGACGATCAGGTCGTGTACGCAACCCCGGACCGCAAGGAACTCGGCCATTCCGCAGAGGTTACGCATGACGGCAAATGGGTGCTCATCACCTCGTCGGCCGGAACCGACGAGAAGTATGAGCTGAATCTAATTCCGCTCGGCAAGCGGCGCGACTGGAAGGTGCAGCCGCTTGTTAAAGGCCTCGACCATGAATGGAACTTAGTCGAAGGCATCGGCGATGACCTCTACTTCGTAACCAATAAGGATGCGCCGAAGCTGAAAGTAGTGGCTGTGCACCCAGAGATTATCTGTCAGTCAACCTGTTCCGGGACTGGCGCATGGACCTTCACCGACGTCGTCCCCGAACGCGCCGAGACGCTGTCGCGCGCGCAGATTGTCGGGGACCGGCTGGTGTTGTCCTATCTGAAAGACGCGGCGTCGATGGCGGTGATGACCGATCTTGCGGGTAGACCGGTGCAGCAGATCGCGCTCAATGCTATCGGCACCGCTTCTGGCTTTTCGGGAAAACCCGGCGATTCCGAAACCTTTTACAATTTTTCCAGCTTCAACCAGCCGGGCGCGGTTTACCGCTTCGACAGCAAGACGGGCAAATCGACGCCGTTTGCGCAGCCGAAGTTGAGCTATAATCCGGCAGATTTCGTGGTTTCGCAGGTCTTCTATCCATCGAAGGATGGCACCAAGATCCCGATGTTTATCGTCCATAAAAAGGGGATGGACCTCAGCAAGGGCGGCGCGCCGACGTTGCTCTATGGCTATGGCGGGTTCAACATATCATCGACCCCGAGCTATTCGGCAACGCGCATGGCCTGGCTGCAATCGGGCGGCGTTTTTGCCATGGCGAACCTGCGCGGTGGCGGCGAATATGGCAAGCCGTGGCACGACGCGGGCCGCCTGATGAACAAGCAGAATACATTCGATGATTTTGCCGCGGCGGGCGAATATCTGATCGCCCATGGCTACACCTCGAAAGGCAAGCTTGCCATCGAAGGCCGCTCAAACGGCGGCTTGCTGGTCGGTGCAGTGGTCAACCAGCGTCCTGACCTGTTCGCGGCTGGCCACGCGGCGGTGGGCGTGATGGACATGGTCCGTTTCGACCGCTTCACCGCTGGCCGGTACTGGGTCGATGATTATGGCTATCCCGGCAAGGAAGCCGATTTCAAAATGCAGATGACCTATTCGCCTTATCACAACATCAAATCGGGCGTGGATTATCCGGCGGTGATCGTTTCTACCGCCGACACCGACGACCGCGTGGTGCCCGGGCATAGCTTCAAATATACCGCCGCGTTGCAGGCCGCCGATACCGGCAGCAAACCTAAAATCATCCGCATTGAAACCCGCGCCGGCCATGGATCGGGCAAGCCCACGGACAAGGTGATCGAAGAATATTCGGATATCTACGCGTTTCTGGCCGCATGGACCGGATTGGCGATCAAGGCGGACTAACACCAGGATAAAGGTTCAGCCTGGCGACAGGCTGGATCGTTCATATCTGCAATCACCGGCAGGGGCCGGCAACAGGAGGACATGATATGGGCAAGATGCGGGTATATATGCTGGCCGCCGGGACCGCTGCGATATTAATAACGGCCGGGACGCCTTCATTTGCGGCGGTGTCGGTCGATCGCGGGCAGAGCGTGCTGAAAACCGCAGGCGAGTATGACGGATGGGGCCGGCGTCACCGATATCGTCACCGCGACCGCGTCGACGGTGGCGACATTCTGGCCGGTATCGCCATTTTGGCCGGTATCGCAATCGTCGCCGATGCAGCCGGTAGTGGCTCGCGAGGCGGACGGGATATCAATCGCTATCCGGACGACCGATTTCCCGAAACCGGCGGCAGCCGCAGAAACGATGTCGCGGGCGCAGTTGAGGCTTGCTCTTCAGCCGCCGAACGTGACGGTGCGCGCGTCGAGGAAGTCCGCGTTGTGACCCGCGACGGCGACGGCTGGCGAGTTGAGGGCACCATGTCAGGCGGCGACGCAGACAATTTTAGCTGCGGCGTCACCCGTGGCGAGGTCGATTTCCTGCAATATGGCGACCGCGATATCTGATTATGCCTGGGCCGCCTTCCGGGCGGCCCATTCATCCTTGCTCTGCCCCCAGGCGTTGACCGGAATTTGCTCCAACGGGTCGGGCAAGCAGGTGGGGCCTTGGTCATAGGAACCCAGCCGTTCGGCGAGCACTATCGATGCGGTGTTGGCCGTGTCGATGGTGTGGATGACATTGTCCCAGCCGAGGACATCGAAAGCATAATCGATGCTGGCGGCGGCGGCTTCATGGGCAAATCCTTTGCCTGCATATTCGCCCAGCACGCCCCAGCCGACTTCTGTGCCGGGCCAGCCCTCTGGCATCCACGGGCCAGTGCGGCCAATCCATTGCCCGCTATCGCGAAGGATCATCGAGAACATCGCGTAACCGCGTACCTGCCACGCGCCGACCATCGTGCACAGCATGCGCCATGCCTCGCCCCGACCCCTTACCCCGCCCAGAAAGCGCATGGTTTCAGGATCGGCACAGAATGCTACCCAGCCTTCGAAATCCTCCGCCGAGGGCGGCCGCAGGATCAGGCGTTGGGTCAATAGAAAAGGTCCGCTGCTCATCATTTTGCCTTCCGCTTGGGAAAGCGGCTTATGCAGTCGGACAATCCTCTCCACAAGCAAAAGCGGCGCCGTTCTTTCGAACGACGCCGCCAGCTCATGAACCGGGCAAAAGGGGAGGGGGAATCCCGGCTCAATCTCTAATCAGCCTATCTGCAGCGACGGCGTCCTCTGTCGATTTCACGCCCAAGCAAAGCACCACCGGCAGCGCCGATGATGGTGCCCGTTGCCCTGTCACCGCGGGTGTCGACTGCACGACCGGCCAGCGCGCCGACCGCTGCACCAACAACCAACCCGGTGGTTCCGTTCTTGCGGCGGCAATATGTGCGGCCATCCTTGCCGCGCCAGCTGCGGAATTTATCGCGATTATGGTAGGAAATATCTTCCTTGTAACCGGCGGATGCCGTGGAAACCGAAAACTGGTCGGCTGCGACGACGGCAGTCGCGGGCAAAAGCAGGGTCGACGCGGCCAAGGCCATAAGGGTCTTTTTCACGGGATTTTCTCCTTCGTTGAATCATTCTTTAATATGAAAACCAGGCAACGGCATTTCGGTTGCATCGTCGCCGGGAATTGGATGGTTTTTTTAGCGGCAGCGATAATCGCTTCGGTCGATCTC
>JANOPT010000056.1:0-1590 GCA_031421975.1 Sphingomonadales bacterium
GGCAATGCTTAAAATTCAGGGCTAGATTTAGGCGTCACGCCCTCCTGGCAATACTGCCAGCCGGGCCTCTGACATAGTTGGAGTATGGATCATGCGCACTGGCGTGATCGCGAAAAAGATGGGTATGATGCGCCTCTTCAATGAAGATGGCCGCCACGTACCCGTGACCGTATTGGCGCTGGAAGGCTGCCAAGTGGTCGGTGAACGCAATCAAGAGCGCGATGGCTATTTTGCTGTTCGCCTTGGCGCAGGAGCCCGTAAAGCGAAAAATGTAAACAAACCGCAGCGCGGCGAATTCGCCAAGGCACAGGTCGAGCCCAAGGCTCGCGTTGCCGAATTCCGCGTTGATAATGCCGATGGCTTGCTGCCTGTCGGTGCCGCCATCTCGGCCGACCACTTCATTGATGGTCAGCTGGTCGATATTTCGGGCCACACGCAGGGTAAAGGCTTCGCCGGCGCCATGAAGCGTTGGGGCTTCGGCGGTATGCGTGCATCGCACGGCGTATCGATTACCCACCGTGCCCACGGTTCAACTGGCCAGCGCCAGGACCCGGGCAAGGTTTTCAAGAACAAGAAGATGGCCGGCCATATGGGCGACCGTCAGCGCACCCAGCAAAATCTCGAGATCGTTCGCACTGACGTTGCGCGCGGGTTGATCTTTGTGAAGGGCTCGGTCCCAGGCGCGAAGAACGGCTGGCTGATGGTTCGTGACGCCGTTAAGCACCCGGTTCCATCAGAAGCACCTTTCCCTGGCGCGCTGAAGGGCGACAATGACGCCCCGGTAATCGAGGAAGAAATCATCGTTGCAGCAGAAGAAGTCGTTGCCGACACTCCTGCTGTAGAAGCTGAAGCGCCCGCCGCCGAAGCTGCTCCTGTAGAAACCCCGGTTGAAGAAGCGCCTGCGCCTGCAACCGACGAAGAATCGAAGGAGGGCTAAGCCATGAAAATCAAGCTTCAATCCCTCGACGCCAAAGCAAAGGGCGACATCGATCTGAATGACGACGTATTCGGCGTTGAGCCGCGTGCAGACATTCTGCACCGTGTTGTCACTTGGCAGCGTGAAAAGGCCCGCGGTACGGCTCGTCCGACCCGTGAGCGTTCGGACGTTGCCCGCACCGGCAAGAAATTCGGTAACCAGAAAGGTGGCGGTGTTGCCCGTCACGGTGACCGCGCTGCTCCGATCTTTATCGGTGGTGGTAAGGCCCATGGTGCCCGTCTGCGTGACTTCAATCCGTCGCTGAACAAAAAAATCCGCGCGCTCGGTCTGAAAATGGCCCTGTCGAGCAAGGCAAAGGCTGGAACGCTTATCGTGTTCGAAGACCTGAACCTGACCGATGCCA
This sequence comes from Sphingomonadales bacterium, assembly GCA_031421975.1. GTDB lineage: Bacteria > Pseudomonadota > Alphaproteobacteria > Sphingomonadales > Sphingomonadaceae > Sphingorhabdus_B. Next base: position 1,341 of record JANOPT010000056.1, read on the forward strand.
AAACCAAGGCGTTGCAGGGTCAGCTCGGCAAGCTGGGTTTCGGCAAGACCACGCTGGTTATCGATGGCGACACCGTCAACGACAATTTCCGCATGGCTTCGGCCAACCTGATCGGCATCAACGTGATGCCAGCCGGCGGCGCGAATGTTTATGACATATTGAAGCACGAAACGCTGGTCTTGACCCGCGCTGCGGTTGAGAAACTGGAAGCCCGCTTCGCCCTCACGGGAGGTGCCAACTAATGGCTAAG
>JANOPT010000057.1:0-9375 GCA_031421975.1 Sphingomonadales bacterium
TCGGCCTGATCGGGTAGCAATATCCGCCGCGCAGCGTTCCATCTGTCCACATTGCCGCCATAAGCTGCACGCACGCGGGCTTTGGTCAAGTGGTTGGTCTTCCCCCAGTGCATCGTGAAGGGCATGCCCGCCGCCTCGAACCGCTGCGCCACCAACTTGATAAGCTTCTGCGTCGCCGATGAATCGATGCCGTCAATGTCGATGACGCAGGTTGGGTCATAGCGGGTGAACGACAATATTCCCGGCGATTTCTGCACATAACGGCAGGTCAACACCACGCCTGCCTTTTTGTGCGAACGGAAGGCCTCGGCCATGATCTGGAGCGCATTGCTCACCTGCGCCATCGGCACGCCAAAACCGCTGCTCGCCACGCCGCGCCGCGCATCGGTAAAGGTGTAAGCCTGACCCGGCGTTTTCCATTTTTCCGGCTTGCCTGCCTCGTTCTGCTCTTTAAGCATGATCTCCATTAACAGCCATGTCGCAAGGTCGCGGAACGCAGGGTCGAGCTTGATGATGTCGCCGATCAGCTTGGGCAAATCGGTGCCGTCGCTATTTTCCTTTTTGAGATTATATTTTGGCAAATAGCCCGGCGGGCAGACTTCCTTGTACCGCAATGTGCAGAAAACCTTGGCGCGGTCACCGTCTTCCCACAAATCGTCGGGATCGATAATTGCTTGGAAAAAATAGGGACGGCGGCTCTCATCAGGAATGCCTGAGCCAGCGAATTCAAGCGAATTGAGGGCGGCCTTTATCTTGCCATAGCGGATGCGCCGCAACGACGAATTGAGCAGATAGCGCCCTGTCGAGCAGATCATCGCCGAATGCACAATACCGAGCGAGCCAAGACTGACAATTGCTGCCTCGAACAGATTGTCGTCGCGCACCAGTTCGGCGCCCAGCCGCGCGGCGAAGCTGTCCTTCATTGTCGGAGCGCTCGCGCGTTCGATCCACATATTACGGTTGGCAGTGAGCAACTGAATGCCGACAACCTGGCTTTCCAATCCGCCCACATCAATGGAGGAGCCATGAATTCCGGTTCCCAGTGCCCCCGCAATGGTTTGGCCATTGCTTGCGCCAGACGTCCGCAACGCGCGCCGTCGTTGACTGTTTGGAAACACCGAATTTGGCGATTCGAGCGTTTCGTTGACTCGCGAAATCGGCGTACCGCATTGGCACAGGAGCAGTTCCTCATGGGTCGCGCCGGACAGCGGATGCATATCGCCTGCGCCGAATACAAATCTCCAATCAAGCTTGTTTGTTTCGACGATCCAGCCGTTGGCGACGACGGGAATATCGGAAAATGACCAGTGGGCGCCGACGGCCCGAATCCGTGTACCGGCGGTCACCGCATCGCCGATAATGTGTTGCAGCCGCCCCGCAGTTGCTTTCATGCCGTTCAGCGATGCGGGAATGGAGTTATCATTATGAACCGTCATGATCTTTGCGACCGGAACGGTCACATTTTCGTGATGATTGGTCCAATTCACGGCATTGCGGACATTGATCAAATTGTCAGGCATATCGGGGCATCCTCTACAAATCGCAGGACGCGGCCCTTTGAACTCGCGCACTGCGTCGTCGGGACGACCCATGGCGGGATGATTTCAGGCTTTGCCGGTAAGGGCAACGATAAAATGGGTTAACCCGAACCGGGCTGGCAAAAGCTACAGGCTTTGGCTAGCGTGGTGACATGAAGGTGCATGACAATATTCCTTATGACGCGTTGCCCGTTTATTCGGACGACGCGCGTATTCAGCGGTCGTCGAACTTTTACCAGTGGCTGAAAACGAGGCGCACGTGCCGCGATTTTGCCGACACGCCCGTGCCGCGCGGAGTTATCGAGACGGCATTGCTGGTGGCAGGCACGGCCCCCAGCGGAGCCAATCACCAGCCATGGCATTTCGCGGTAGTCGAGTCTCTCGACAAAAAGCGCTCGATACGTACAGCCGCCGAAGCCGAAGAGCGCGAATTCTATGACGGCAAGGCGAGCGAGGAATGGATCGATGCACTGGCTCCGCTTGGTACCGACCGAGATAAACCATATCTCGAAATTGCGCCTTATCTGATCGTCATTTTCGGACAGCGGCGCGGCGGATTATATCCCGGCGACGACAAGCAGAATTATTATGTCAATGAAAGTGTCGGTATAGCGACCGGTTTCCTGATCGCTGCGCTGCACGATGCGGGGCTGGCCACGCTAACCCACACACCCAATCCCATGAAATTCCTCAACGAGATTTGCGAACGGCCCGCAAACGAGAAACCCGTTATGGTGCTCGTCGTCGGGCATCCTGCACCGGATGCCACCGTGCCCGTTCACGCCACGATCAAAAAGCCGCTGGAGCAGATTTCAAGCTGGCTTTAGGCGGCGGCGGCGAGAAGGTTATAGGGGTCGACCCCGTGTGACAGCATGGCTTGATGCGCGGCTTTATAAGCGACCGGTTCCGGAATTCCGAGGCGCAGCCTGGCATCGGCCAACGGCTCTTTCAACAGCGCGATGATATCTTCATGCACCAGATTTTTTGCCGCCTTGCCGATCTTGTGGCCTTCGCGCACTGCGGCCATGATTGGCGCGGACGGCGCGACCCGGCGCTTCAATTCAAAACCACCGGCATAAGCGATAAAGCCAACGCCAAGGTTGCGGTTCTGGGCATAAGTGAAAGCAAGAACGCATTGTTCGCCCAGCGCGTCGCGGCCGTAGCCCGTCAGGATGTGATGCAGATCATGGGTGTCGCGCAGGCGGTCGCCATAGCGATCGATACCGTCTTCAAAGCGCGTTCCGGCATCAGTGAACTTCGCATATTCGGATTCAAGACCCGCGGCACTTAGCCCTTCGCGCTCCATAAATTCGACATAGGCCCGGCCAACGGTGCCAGCAGGAAGCTGCTTCAGCGTGTCATGGTCATCGAGGATATCAATCAGCCGCTGGTTGCTGGAAAGCAGGCGCTGGCCTTTCTCGCTATGCCAGAACTTGCCTGCGACCTGCCTGAACTTGCGCCCGCGCAACGCAGCGATGATGTGGAAGACTTGTTCGGTATCTTCCTTGTCAGCCATCAGATTCTGGAAATGGCGCCATGCCTTCAACGGACGGAATTCGCTGCTGGGGCGGCTGGGGTGGTGAAATGGCACAACGGTTTGCAAGACGGTCATCGGTGGCTCCATCGAATCTACTGGCGAGAGATCTAATCACTATCTACACTAATGTCAATAAGCTCTGCTAAATCGACTGGACGTCTCTCGGACTTAGCTGTATTAGATAAATAATACAGGGAGTATTAAATGCAAATACCGGAATCACGTCACGTAACGCTGGACGCCTTGCGCGGGTTTGCAGTGATGGGCATATTGGCGATGAATATCGCGGCGTTCAATATGCCATTCATGGCCTATCTCAGCCCGGCGGTATATGGCGGTGACACCGGTGTCGACCTGTTAAGCTGGTTTCTCAGCTCCATATTCTTCGATGGCAAAATGCGGGGATTGTTCTCGCTGCTGTTCGGAGCAAGCATGCTGCTAATCGCGGAAAAAGCCGAAGCCAAGGGTGAGAATGCAGTTAAAATCCATTATAGCAGAATGGGTTGGCTGGCACTGTTCGGTCTAGCACATTTCTTCTTTTTATGGTTCGGCGACATTCTGTTCCTTTACGCCAGCGTGGGCTGCATCGCTTTTCTGTTCCGTAAATGGCTGCCGCGGCGATTGATCAAATGGGCGCTCATTATTTACACATTGGGCTTTTTGCTGTTCACGGCAGGAACCGGCGGCATGGTCTATATGATGTACGAGGCCAGGCAACCGGGCGCGACGGCCGAACAAATTCAGGTTTACAATAAAATCGTCAACAATGACGACTTCACCGACATTGGTGCACAGAAGGACATCGCCCTGCACCGCAGCAGTTACGGCACAATCGTCGGCCACAAATTGCGTGAAGAATGGGCAGAGCCTTTTGCCGGCGTGTTGCAATCGATATTCGAAACGCTGCCACTGATGATGATCGGAATGGCACTTCTGAAAAACGGCTTTCTGTTGGGGCAGTGGGATCGCCGCAGGTACCGCATATGGGCGATATACGGCCTGATTGGCGGCATAATCTGTGCAACAATTGCCGCTGTCGGCCAGTATATGAGCGGTTTCAATCCCGTTATCGTCATTAACACGCAAATGGCGTGGATGACATTTCCACGGCTACTGATGACGATGGGTTACGCGGCCGGTTTTATCCTCCTGATCCAGGCGATGTCCGGCAGCCGCATGCTGGCTCGGGTGACCGCCACAGGGCAGACGGCATTCACGAACTATCTGGGGACGAGCGTGGTCATGACCACGATTTTCTACGGTTATGGATTGGGGTTATATGGGTCGGTCGGCCGGGCTGAATTGTGGCTGTTTGTGATTGGCGCATGGGCTCTGATGCTTATGTGGTCAAAACCGTGGCTTGACCGTTTTCTTTATGGTCCGCTTGAATGGCTATGGCGAAGTCTGGCGCGCGGCCAGGTTCAACGGTTGCGTCGTTAAAGCTATTGCAATCAATTCGCATTAACGGTAGATCATCCCCATCAGGAGCGAATCTATGGTTGTGTGCATTTGTAATGCCATCAGGGAAAAAGACCTTCGGGCAGCCGTACGCTGCGGTTCGGAGCGGCCCAATGATGTATATGCACGGCTTGGTAGTAAGCCCAAATGCGGCCAATGCCTGTCGTTCGCGCGAAACATTATCAGCGCCGGACCTGCGACCGCCTAGCAATAGCGGCTGCATTATGTCAGCATTTCTGCGCCTTTCGGTCTTCCCTCGATAGCGATTCCCGGCTATCCTGCTCGGCATTAACGAACAGGAGATGCGCCATGAAGGGCGATGCAAAGGTCATCGAGTATCTGAACGAAGCGCTCAGAAACGAGCTGACGGCTGTTAACCAGTACTGGTTGCATTATCGGATGCTCGATAATTGGGGCGTTGCAAAGCTTGCACATTTCGAACGGCATGAATCGATCGATGAAATGAAGCATGCCGACCAGTTATCCGAACGCATCCTGTTTCTGGACGGTCTGCCGAATTTTCAGTTGCTAGGCCGGTTGCGAATTGGCGAAACCGTTGAAGAAATTCTGAAGGCCGATCTGGAACTGGAATATGAGGCATTGCCGCTGCTGAAAGATGCAATCGCACATTGCGAAAGCGTCCGCGACTTCGTCAGCCGCGAAATATTCGCTCACATTCTCTCGAACGAGGAGGAGCATGTCGATATACTGGAAAAGCAATTCGACATGATTGCCCGGATGGGGATCGAAAATTACATTCAGTTGCAGTCACGGCCCGCCGACGAGCAGGAATCGGGAGCAACTTAACCGTAGCTCATTCCGCCCAGGGCGTTGCGTTGGGTCAATCCTGCGGGGCGGCGTTCGACCAGGGGGCTCGCTTCGGCTTCGAGCGCGGCCAATGTCGCTTCGAATACAGGACGAAGACGTACGATTTTTTCAACGAGTTCCGAAGGATCGATCTGGATCTCGACATAATGGCGCGCGGCCACTTCGATTTCTTCGGCAAGTAAAGCAAGCTTATCCGCGCCGAACTGCCAGGATTCGCCTTTCAAGGTATGCGCGGGCATCACCAGTTTGGACGAATCCTTAAGGCGCATTCCTTCCTCGATTGCGGCCACCGATTTGGTTCCGTCCTCGCGGAAATAGCCGAGAATCCGGACGAAACCGGCACCCAGCAAGTTGCGGGTTTCGGTGAATGTCTTCCAGTCAATCAGGTCGTCTGGTTCGTCGTTCAAGGTGCAGCTCCGTGGACCGGCTAATCTGGTCCTGTCGAGTTCTTTTACACCCGCAGAAGTAAACAGAGCGTTGACGCAATCTGTTTGGCAAACATTGCCCGCCGATTCTAATCCTTGTCGGCGAACGGATTTTTCGACGACCGAAAATTGATCCGCACGGGCACTGCGCCAAAGTCCAGATCACGGCGAATGCCATTCAGCAGATACCGCGCATAGCTGGCTGGCAATTCATCGGTCCGGTTACCGAAAATAACGAAGGTCGGCGGACGGTTGCGCGCTTGTGTCATATAGCGCAGCTTGATCCGCTTGCCACCGGGGGCAGGCGGCGGGTTGGCTGAAATGGCCGCTTCGAACCAGCGGTTGAGGATGCCGGTGGGCACGCGCTTGTTCCATGCCTCGCGCGCATCGAATGCGGCGGCAACCATTTGGTCGAGCCCCTTTCCGGTTAAGGCGGATACCGCAATCATCGGGACCCCTTTCAGCTGCGAAAGGCCTTCTTCGAGTGCACCGCGAATGCCTTGAAACAGGCTGCTGCCGTTTTCGGCAATATCCCATTTGTTAATGGCAATAATGAGCGCGCGGCCTTCCTGAATGACATGGTCTGCTATTTTGAGGTCTTGCACTTCAAGACCTTTGGTGGCGTCAAGCAACAGCACCACCACTTCAGCAAAATCGATGGCATGTCGTGCATCGGCAACGGATAGTTTTTCCAGCTTGTCCTGAACCTTGGCGCGCTTTCGCATACCGGCCGTATCGATCAGGCGGACGCGGCGTTCGGTCAACAACGGCGGGACATTGCCATCCTCATCCGCTTCGCCTTGCTTGGGGCTGGGATCGGTCCACAGCCACTCGACCGAGATGCTGTCGCGGGTGATACCGGCCTCTGGCCCGGTAATCAGGCGGTTTTCGCCCAATAATTTGTTGATCAGGGTCGACTTGCCCGCGTTCGGACGTCCGACAATTGCCAGCTTCAATATGGCGTCCGGGGCTTCCGGGTCCTGAACCTCGAATTTGCCGCCATCGATATGCGGCAACAGTTCCTGAAAGAGGTCCGCCATGCCTTCGCCATGCTCACCACTGATCGCAATGGGGTCGCCAAAGCCCAAGGCATAGCTTTCCAGGATACCATTATCGCCCTGCTTGCCTTCGGCTTTGTTGACCGCCAAGATTACCGGCGTGGCGCTACTCCGCAACCATCGGGCTATTTCTTCATCCAGCGGCGTAACCCCGTCGCGACCGTCAATCAGGAACAGCGCAACTTGGGCGCCCGCAATGGCTGCCTCGGTCTGCATCCGCATTCGTCCGGGAAGGGTCGCCGGATCTTCATCTTCATACCCAGCCGTATCGACAATGGTGAATTCCAGGTCAAATAACCGTCCCTGGCCTTCACGCCGGTCGCGGGTCACCCCAGGCGTGTCATCGACCAGAGCAAGCTTCTTGCCGACGAGGCGATTGAACAAAGTCGACTTGCCGACATTTGGCCGACCGATAATGGCTACCGTCGGCAACATGCCGGATGTCCCTTCTTGTTTACCCGCGAAAGGCCGAAACACGTCCGCTATCGTCGAGGATATAGAGCGTGTTATTGGCTACGACAGGGGCTAGCGATACGGATGTTTTCAGATCGAACGCCTGAGTCGCTGTTCCTTCTGCGGGACTGACCGACCAGACCTCACCACGGGTATTCGCCACGATCAGGCGTCCACCTGCCAGAATTGGACCATACCAGCTTATCGGCCCTTTTTTCTTGTCTTCATTTTTGTAGCGTTGCAGTTTGGATATCCAACGGATCTTGCCGCTCGACCGTGCCACGCATAGCAGCTTTGCTTCATCGGTCATGACGAAAACCCATTCACCCGATGCCACCGGGGTCGATATGCCTGCGATATTGATTTCCCAGATCCGCTGGCCACTGACGAGCTCATAGGATGCCATCCGGCCACCCTTGCCCAGCGCAAACACGCGGCCGCGGTCAATGACAGGATCGGCGTCGATATCCGTCAGCGTCGATACCGAAGTGGACATCGCCGTGCGGGATAAAGTATCGCTCCACAGGCTTCGGCCGTTTTCATAGCGGTAGGCCGCCAACTCGCCGCTTGAGTAGCCCGCAATTACCGTGCCTTGTGCAGCGGCAGGTGCGCCGACGCCAAAGATGCCCGATGCAGAAACCGGACCAGCCTCATTCCATTGAGCCTCGCCATCGGATTGCCGCAACGCATAAATCTGGTTGTCCTGAGTCATCACATAAACATTGCCGTTCGACAGCGTCGGGGCACCGCGCAGCGGCCCAGCCGGACGCTTTTTCCAGATAAGCGCTCCGGTGTCAGCGGCCAGTGCAGCGACATCGCCGACGCCGTTAGTGGCAAACACATTGGTACCAGTTGCGCTGACTCCGCCGCCAAAGCGTGAAGATTTGCCGTCATCTTCGACCTCAAGCGCGTTCGACCATATCTGCGCGCCGCTGTTGGCATCAAAAGCGGTGACGCGCGCTGTGGTGTCGACCACATAAAGCCTGCCGTCGCTGACAACGGGACTTGCCGCAAGCCGCGCGCGGGGATTTGCTCCGGTAACACTGGCGGTCCAGGCACGGGCAAGGCTTTGGCCAAGTTCGACATGGCCTGGCGATTTGGACGCATTGCCGCCTGGCTGCGCCCACGCATCGTTGGTCACCGCCGCTGGCAGGATGACCGCCACATTGGCAAGCGCGGGATCGACTTCGGTATCGCGTTCCGTACCCAGAATGTCGACGCGGTTGCCGATCGTCGGCGTGTTGTTCTTCTTCCCGGAATCGCCGCGCACGCCGTCCAGGACGGCACAGCCACCCAAAGATGCGGATGCGGCAAGGGCCAATAGCAATTTTGCGGCTGTCTTCACGTAATCACTCTCCCTTTGGGGTCGACTGGCCATTGCCAGCCGTCGCGTCCGAAATCTCTGCCGCATTGCGCTTTTCATCAACCTGAACGGCATCGATGCCAAGCGCACCTGCCATTTGTTGCGCGCGACTTCGCAAGCTTTGCGGTATTCCGTCCTGCTTTGCGATCTGGCCAAAAATAGGCCCGGCCAGATTGTCTTTACCCATCTTCATATAGGCCAAAGCGGTCAATTCGCCCGCGCTGCCAAACCATGCATGGCCGGGCGTCGCCAATGGCTTCAGGCGGTCGATCACTGCCTGCGGGGCTAAGCTATCGAATTCCGCACTCGTCCGACGAATCAGCGCTAAATCGCGGAACGTTTGCGGCAGGCTGCTGTCACTTGCAACTTTGGCATAAATCGCGATAGCCTCTTTAGTCTTGCCATCTTCGCCAAGCAAATTTGCTTCAACCATCTGTGCCATGGCGCGATAGCCTGGCTGATCGGCCTTCGCGAGCGTGGCAAGCTTCGAACGGGCTTCTTTTTCCTGACCTGCGCGCAGTTTGTCCATCGCATCGACGAATTCTTCGCCTTGCTTATCGGCAGCAGCCTGTTGCCGGTTCTGGTACAGTATCCATCCGCCAAACGCCAACAGCCCGGCAATGATTGCCGCCAGCAGCCACCGGCCATAGCGTGTCCAGAAACTGGTAAGATCGCTTGCGCGGACCGCATCGTCCACTTCGCGCAGGAAAGCCTC
>JANOPT010000058.1:0-1632 GCA_031421975.1 Sphingomonadales bacterium
GGATATCCAGGCGATGGTCGATTGGCAGAAGGAAGCCAAGTCCACCCGCGAAATCCAGTATCGCCCTGCCCGTGTGCTGTTGCAGGATTTTACCGGCGTGCCGTGCGTCGTCGACCTCGCTGCGATGCGCGATGCGATGACTGCGCTCAAGGCCGATCCGGCGAAGATTAACCCCCTCGTTCCTGTGCATCTGGTCATCGACCATAGCGTCATGGTCGACGAATTCGGCCACCCCAAGGCCGCCGAGCAGAATGTCGAAATCGAATATCAGCGCAATGCCGAGCGTTATGACTTCCTCAAATGGGGGTCTAAATCGCTCAACAATTTCAAGGCTGTACCTCCGGGAACCGGCATCTGCCATCAGGTCAATCTGGAGCATATCGCGCAGACCGTGTGGACTTCGGTTGCCCCCGATGGCGCGACCATCGCCTATCCCGACACCTGCGTTGGTACCGACAGCCACACGACGATGATCAACGGCCTTGGCGTATTGGGCTGGGGCGTTGGCGGGATCGAGGCCGAGGCGGCCATGTTAGGCCAGCCGGTGTCGATGCTCATCCCCGAAGTCGTCGGGTTCAAACTGACCGGCGCGCTCGCCGAGGGTGTGACCGCGACCGATCTGGTGCTGACCGCGACTCAGATGCTGCGCGCCAAGGGCGTGGTCGGGCGGTTCGTCGAATATTACGGGCCGGGGCTGGCCTCGCTGAGCCTCGCCGACCGCGCGACCTTGGCGAATATGGCGCCCGAATATGGCGCGACTTGTGGGTTCTTTGGCATCGATGAAAAGACGCTCGATTATCTCCGCCTGACCGGACGCGATGAGGACCAGATTGCCTTGGTTGAGGCTTATGCGAAGGAGCAGGGTCTGTGGGCCTATGCGGACATGGCGGACCCGATTTTCACCGATACGCTGTCGCTCGATATGGCGACCGTGGTGCCATCGCTTGCCGGGCCGAAACGCCCGCAGGACAAGGTCATCCTGACCGAAGTCGACAATGTGTTCAACGACGATCTCGCGTCGGTCTACAAGCATGACGGTGCCAAGCGCGTCGCGGTCGAGGGCAAGGCCCATGATATTGGCGACGGCGACGTAGTGATTGCGGCGATTACCTCTTGTACCAATACCTCGAACCCCAGCGTGCTGGTGGCCGCCGGTCTGGTGGCGCGCAAGGCGAATGCGTTCGGTTTGCGGCCCAAGCCTTGGGTCAAGACCTCGCTCGCGCCGGGTTCGCAGGTGGTGACTGATTATCTCGACCGCGCGGGCCTGACGGCTGATCTGGACGCGGTTGGCTTCAACTTGGTCGGCTATGGTTGCACGACCTGCATCGGCAACTCAGGCCCGCTGGCCGAGCCGATTTCGAAGGCTATCAACGGCAACGATATTGTCGCCGCGTCGGTTATTTCAGGCAACCGCAACTTCGAAGGCCGCGTGTCGCCCGACGTGCGCGCGAACTTCCTGGCATCGCCGCCTCTGGTTGTGGCTTACGCGCTCAAGGGCACAGTGACCGAGGATTTCACCACCACGCCGATTGGTCAGGCGACCGACGGTTCGGACGTGTATTTGAAGGACATCTGGCCGAGCAATCAGGAAGTCCACGACGTCATGACCGCGAACATCGACCGCGGCATGTT
>JANOPT010000059.1:0-12017 GCA_031421975.1 Sphingomonadales bacterium
GAATTGGTCATCGAAAATTTCCGCCCGATTTCCGAACGGTTTAACGCCTTGAAGGACGATCACGAACAAATAGACGCAGCATTGGCCAAGGGTGCAGCGAAAGCGAGGGAACTGGGCACGCCGACATTGAAAGCCGCGTACGCAGCGTTGGGCCTACTGCGTTGAATTGAATTTGTTTGTCGTTCAACGGAAGTTAAGCGAAACTATATTAATTCTAATATGTTTACGTTCACACAGGCGGGCCGGCCGCAATATGAGGATTTGATATGAAAAACAAAGTCGCAACTTTTCTCGCTCCCATAGCGCTTCTCGCGTTGGGTGCCTGCGCCACGCCATTCAAGGCTGACGTATCGCGTTTTCAGGAGCTCCCTGCCCCTCAAGGCCAGACGTTCACGATCAAGGCAGCGAATGTCTCAAACGAGGGCGGCATTGAATTCGGCCAATACGCATCGCTCGTCGCAACCGAGTTGCAGGAAATCGGATATGTACCTGCCGCAGGTGCCCGCGCCGACATGACCGTCACGATCAATTACATGGTCGACGGCGGCAAGGAACGCACGATTGTACGCCAGGATCCGTTTTACGACCCATATTGGGGTTACGGTGGCTACCGCCCCTATGTCGTTCGCACCCGTCGCGGCGCGCGTTATGTCATGGGATATTATGACCCATTTCTCTACAGCGGTTTCAACCGCGGATATGATATCGACAACTTCACTGTCTACACCGCGAACCTCGATATGAAGATTGACCGGAACAGCGACAGCAAGCGTTTGTTCGAGGGCCAGGCCGAAGCCAAGTCCCGGTCGAACAAACTGCCATATCTGGTGCCTAATCTTGTCGAAGCCATGTTCACCGGATTTCCCGGAAATAGTGGCGAAACCGTCCGTATTTCGGTCGCACCCGAAGAGAAGCGCTAATTCTGTTCCCCCCTCCGCCTGGGAGGGGGGAATGTTTTATACTCCGCAGCTAAGCTCTGACTTGCCGTATGCCGCGCCTTCGCCGCGCGTGGCACTGATCCCGGCGTAAAGCTCAGTCGACGGGAAAGTGCCGTTGCCATCGATTTTGAAACCCTTGGCACGAAAGACCTCGATCACTTTGGCGGGCGGGTCGGCAAAATAGATCGATTGCGATTCATAATGCTGTCCGATTGCCGTCAGCGTCAGGCCGTCGAACGAGCGCGGCAGTTTTACATAACTGCTTTTGCCCTCCGACGCCGCATATGCCTTTTCGCGCGCTTCATCATCGACGAATTCCTTGTCTTCGAGCACTTGCCACTGTGAACGAAGCCGGGAACCGATCCTGGCAAATTCGGCATTCAGGTCGTTACCGAAAGTACATGTCTGCGGGTTGAAATTGATCGCGACTGGTTTGCCGCCCAGACGCGACAATATAGCCGCACCATTGGCTATATACCCGACGCCGCCCCTCGATAATTTGATTTCGATAAAGTCGTTGGCGGTCAACCCGGCCAAGGTTAGTCTGGTGCCTTCCTTGATGCGGTCGACAAGTGCGCTGGCCGTATCTGCCTGCGCCCAGATATCCATCGCGCTGTCGCTTGACCATATTTTGTCATTAAGCGCTTTGGCAATCTCGGGCGGTGCGGCCTCGCCCAGATTGACCGTTGCGATAAAACCCGCGCCATCGGCCAGTTCAAGCCATTCGCTTGTTCCATCCTCGCCCAGCTTCACCGCGCCCGTGACCGCACTGCCACGCGGCATTTTACCGATGATGGTGCTGCCGACCGTGGTAGATTTGTCGCGGACATTAGCCTCAGTCATCACAAACATCTGAGCGGGCGCTACAATTTCGCCTGCTTCGACCGCAGCTCCGCCTGTCTGGTCGGAAGCCTCACCAATATCGTCGGCCACAAACAACCAGAAATAAAGCGCACCGATTATCAGCACCGTCCCGATGATCGCGATGACGACAAGCCAGTTTCGCCCCGGCGCATCCAGTTCGCCATTTTCGATCGAGCTCGTGGAAACCGTGGAGACCGGCGCAATTTGAGGGTTAGGATTTAACCCTGCAACTTCGGGTTCGAACGCCTTTGTTGACTGTACAACTGGCTCTTCACCCAAGCTGGCGCCGCATTTGGCGCAAAAGCGCGATGCAGGCGGGTTAGCAGTGCCGCAGCTCGCGCAAAATTTTACCATCTCTCAGCTCCCGAATCCCCGCGAGACTGTGGATAAGCTGTGCAAAGAGAGTTGAAAAGCAGTGATTTTAACGACCGCGTTCAGGCTTCCAGCTGACGCAGCAATGCCCGGACATCGTTGTCCATATCGCTATCCTGCTGACGCAACCCTTCTACCAACCGAACGGCGTGGATGACTGTCGAGTGATCCCGCCCGCCGAATTTGCGTCCAATTTCAGGATAGCTGCGCGGCGTCATCACCTTGGCGAGATACATCGCGACCTGACGCGGACGAACCACTGCCCGGGCGCGGCGCTTGGATGACATTTCGCTACGGTCGATGCGATAATATTCGCATACCGCACGCTGGATTTCATCGATCGTGATGCGGCGACGGCATGCACTCAAAATGTCTTTCAACTGCTCTTCGGCCAATACCCGTGTGACAGGCTTGCCCGTCAGTTGGGCATAGGCCAGAAGCTTGTTCAGGCCGCCTTCGAGTTCGCGCACGTTGCGGCTGATCGTCCGGGCGAGAAATTCGACGACATCTTCGCCAACCTGCGCTTCGGGCATATTCGCCAGCCGCTGTTCGAGAATAGTGCGGCGCAATTCCAGATCGGCCGGTTGAATATCGGCCACCAGTCCCATCGAAAGGCGCGAAAGAATGCGCTGATCCACACCATCCAGAGCCTGTGGCGCACGATCGGCGGCGACCACCAGACGCTTGCCTGCACCGATGATGGCATCGATGGTGTGCAGGAATTCTTCCTGCGTCGACACTTTGCCGATGATGAACTGGATATCGTCGATGAGCAGAACATCGACCGCGCGCAGCCGGGCCTTGAACTCCATCACTTCCTTGCGCCGCATAGCGGTGACAAATTCCATCATGAATTTTTCGGCGGACATATAAATGATCTGCGCGTCGGGATTAACCTGAGCATAAGCGTGACCAATCGCGTGCATCAGGTGGGTTTTGCCCTGCCCGGTCGCCGCTTGCAGATAGAGCGGGTTGAACAGCGGCTTATCCTTCGACGCGACACGCTCCGCCGCGCTTAATGCCAGGACGTTGGTCTGGCCCTTGACGAAGTTGGCGAACGTCATCCGCGGGTCGAGCGCCGAGCGCACGGGCAATGCTTCGGCGATATGCTGGGCTGCCGGACGCTCGGTCACGCCTGACGAACGCAGCATCTCGACACGCGCGGCACCGGGGCGTGTACGAATCTTGAGTTGTTTAACTTGGTCGTTCGTTGCCGACCAGGCAAGGCGAAGCCGGTCTGCGTAGTGATCAGATACCCAGCTTGCAGAAAAATCGGACGGCAAAAGCAATTCAAGCGTACCCGTCAGGTCGCAGAAATCTCCTAAAGAAATCGAGCGAATCCATTGACCATAAATTTGCGCGCCAAGATCGCGACGCATCCCGGATGAAATGGTCTGCCAATCCGAATCGAAACGGGCGTTCAGCCCGTTCGCGACATCGGCACCTGCCGATTGACCGATAGTGTTTTGCGATACGAAAATATTGTCGGTCACCTTGCGCTTGCCCCCTTGTCCACCCCTTTCCAGCCTGTCGTCACCGCTATGCTATATGCCACGAGAAATAAGTGCACAAAGGCCCCTCGCCCATTCGCAAGCAAATGGAGCGCACTCTGTGTCCAAATCTCGATGTGAGGCACTGCAAGACTGTCGTCACGCGATGCTGGAGATGGTTTATTAGACGGCAAGAAACGAGTCGATCAAGTGGCCGACGGTAAAAAAAATGAAATAAATGCCATTGACTCGCTGCAAGCCAAGCAAATGCGTCTGTAAAATTTTTAGCCGCTGTTTTGCTTGGATTTTCTCGCCCGCAACGGTCGTGGCACCTCCCGAATCGCGGGAAATCCTTGGCATTTGTTTATGACAAATTCACAAAAGAAAAACCCGCCGGGATCGCGGCGGGTTTGTCGTTTCAAAGCCGGACGATCCGGCATGATGATTTATATCAGGCGAGGCCGCCAACTGCCTTCGTCAAGCGACCGAATTTGCGCGAAGCGGTGTTTTTGTGAAACACGCCTTTCGAAACACCGCGCGCCAACTCTGGCTGCGCTGCGGCGAGCGCTGCGGCGGCCACTGTCTTATCGCCGGCTTCAATCGCGGCTTCGACTTTCTTGATGAACGTACGGATGCGGCTGACGCGCGCGCCATTGACTTCGGTGCGACGCGCGTTGCGACGGATACGCTTTTTTGCTTGCGGCGTATTTGCCATTTTAGTCCTCGAATTTCGCTGTTAATAAGGGCGCTCACATCAGAAAAGCCCTTTTGAAGGTGCGGCCCTTACCGCTGCCTCGCGGATTCGTCAACCTCGAATTGCCGCACTATCGCTGGCATTTCGCACAGTAGAAGGTGGACCTCCCCGAATCGACCCGGCGTTTCACCGGTGCGCCGCAGATGCAATCCTGTCCCTCGCGTCCATATACTCGCCAGTCCTTGGCAAAATAGCCAAGCTCCCCATCAGGCGCGGCAAAATCGCGCAAAGTCGAACCACCAGCCGCTATTGCCGAGGCCAGAACGGCTTTGATGGAGATCACCAGCTGTTCCAGCTTTGGTTTACTCACTTTTGCAGCAGCAACGGTCGGCGCAATGCCCGCCATATGCAGCGCCTCGCATACATAGATGTTGCCAAGGCCAGCCACGATATTCTGGTTCAGCAGCATCGCCTTTATCGGCGCTGCCCGCCCCGACAAAGCTGCTTTCAAAGCTACGGCATCAAATGCATCCGAAAGCGGCTCTGGGCCCATACCAATAAACGGCTTGTAGGTATTGAGATTGACCAACGGCACAATATCGAGCGAGCCGAAACGGCGCGGGTCGTTAAGTGCGACGAGCCTGCCGCCGCCAGTCTCCATGACAAAATGATCGTGCTTTTCCATCTCGCCTGGGTCCACGCGCCATCGCCCCGACATGCCCAGATGGAAGATCAGTACATCCTCGCGGTCCGTATGGATCAGACCGTATTTGGCGCGGCGTGCCAGGCCGGTGATCCGCGCACCGGTCAACCGCTGCCTCAGATCGACCGGTAATGGCCAGCGCAAGTCGGGACGGTATGCCTCAGCACGCGCGATCGTCTCACCATCGAGCACCTTGCGGAGGCCGGCAACGGTCGTTTCTACTTCAGGCAGTTCAGGCATGCGAATCCGCTAGCGACGCGCGCGGCTCTTGGCTAGAGGCAGGGCATGAGCGAAACCGTATCCTTTGGCTATGAACAGGTCACCCCGCAGGAAAAGACCGCGCGCGTCGGCGGTGTCTTTTCCAATGTCGCGCGCAAATATGACATCATGAATGACGCGATGTCGGGCGGGATGCATCGGTTGTGGAAAGACAGCTTTGTTCGCCGTGTCAAACCGCAGGCAGGTGAAGATATCCTCGATATGGCCGGCGGTACGGGCGACATAGCCTTTCGCATGGAAAAATCAGGCGCGCAGGTGACCGTGTCCGACATTAACGAGGATATGCTGAACGTTGGCATGGACCGGGCGATGAAGCGCGGCATCGATACGCTGATCTGGTCGCCGCAGAATGCCGAGACGCTGTCCTTTCCCGACAAGCATTTCGATGCGTACACGATTGCCTTCGGGATCCGGAACGTGACCGATATCCCGGCTGCGCTAAAAGAAGCGCATCGCGTGCTGCGCTATGGCGGACGGTTTTTCTGCCTCGAATTTTCAACCGTCGAATGGCCCGGCCTCGCTCAGGTCTATGACCTTTATTCAGACAGACTCGTGCCTAAACTCGGCAAGGCCATTGCCGGTGATGAAGACAGCTATCGTTACCTGGTCGAGTCAATCCGCCGTTTCCCCGATATGCAGAATTTCAAACGCATGATTGGTGAGGCCGGTTTCGTGCAAACCAAGGTCGAACCGATTATGGGCGGACTTGTCGCCATCCATAGCGGCTGGAAGGTTTAACACCGCCACGCATGACTCGCCCCGCAACTCATATTCTCCGCCTGCTCAAATGGGGCCGCATCCTTGCGCGCCACGGTGCTTTGCGCGCTATCGAAGCCGATCGCAACACGCCGCCACAGGTCAAACGGCTGTGCCGGATTGCACGGCTTGGTGCCCGCCAGCCCCGCGTTCCGGATTACGCAGGCGCATTCCGGGCGATTGGCCCGGCGGCGATAAAGCTTGGCCAGACATTGGCCACCCGGCCCGATATTATCGGCGTCGAAGCCGCGCATAATCTGCTGACGCTTCAGGATCAGCTCCCGCCCGCACCGTTCGATACGGTTTACGCACAGATCGATAGCAGCCTGAACAAGCCCGCCGCTGAACTGTTCGACTATATCGACCCGGTTGCGGTGGGGGCGGCCTCCATCGCTCAGGTTCACCGCGCGCGCACGACAGATGGCAAGGACGTGGCGGTAAAAGTTCTTCGCCCGGGAATTCGCGAACAATTTGCCCGCGATATCGAAACCTATGAATGGGCGGCAGCGCATCTTGAAGCATTGGGCGGTGAAGCGGCGCGCCTTCGTCCGCAGCTTGTCATTGCCAACCTCAAGCGCTGGACGTTGCGCGAACTCGATCTACGCCGCGAAGCCGCTAGTGCGTCCGAGCTGAAAGAAGCCATGGGCGCGGTCGAGGGATACACGATCCCGACCATCGACTGGGATCGCACGTCGGGCCGCGTGCTGACGCTGGAATGGGTCGACGGCGTCAAGATTGCCAACATCGACGAACTTCGTGCTGCTGGACATGATCTGAACCGGCTGGCCGAAAAACTGGTGCTCACTTTTCTTCGGCAAGCCATATCCGAAGGATTTTTTCACGCCGATATGCACCAGGGCAATCTGTTCGTCCGCGCCGACGGCACTATTGTCGCGATTGATTTCGGCATCATGGGCCGCATCAACCGGCAGGCGCGATTCTGGCTGGCGGAAATTCTGTACGGCCTGACCACGGGCAATTACAAACGCGTCGCCGAAATCCATTTCGAGGCGCAATATGTGCCAAGCTATCATAATGTAGACGAATTTGCGACCGCGCTGCGGGCTGTGGGCGAACCGACGCGCGGCAAGCCGGTCAGCGAGTTATCCGTCGGCCAGATGCTCGACAGCCTGTTCGCGATCACCCGCGATTTCGACATGCAGACGCAGCCGCATCTGTTGCTCCTCCAAAAGACGATGGTGATGGTCGAAGGCATCGCAACATCGCTTAATCCGGCCATCAACATGTGGGACGTCGCCGCACCCTTTGTCCGCGACTGGATTCGCGGCGAACTCGGGCCCGAGGCGGCGCTGGCGGACGGCATCCGCAAACAGGCCGACGCGCTGAAACTTATCCCGGACCTCATCCGCCGATTGGATGAACAATTGCCCAAGAAAGGCGGCGCGCCGGAGGCTCCGCCATTGCCGCCCATCAAACTCATCTGGGACAAGAGCGACCGGAAACGCGGTGCTTGGTGGGGATATGCATTGATAGCATCGGCGGCGGCTGTTGCGGGGGCGGCAGCGACGTGGGCGTTAGGTTGACCGACATCGATCATGTGCATATTATGTGTGCATGAATAGACCGTCGCGATTCACCGCCCCCAAGCGCGCAACAAATGTCAGCCTGCCCGGCGACATGGTCGAGGAGGCCAAAAGATTGGGCATTAACGTGTCTCAAGCCTGCGAAACCGGATTGGACGAGCAGGTGCGTAAGGCGTTGGGGGAAGAGTGGAAACGCGAGAATAGAGACGCTATCGAGAGCTGGAACAAATGGGTAGCTGAAAATGGCATGCCATATGATGAATATCGCCAATTTTGATGGCACGCTTTGACTTTTTCAAAGCGACGAAGGCGAGAGGGTTTTTACTGGATTGCCAGTCTGACTTGCTTGACGAATTTGGCAGTCGCGTTGTCGTTCCTTTGATGCCAATCACAGAAGTGCAAGCTGTATCACGACTACATCCTGTTTTTGTGATTGAAGACAACCCGTATATTATGTCGACACATCTGATATTCGCTATTCCGGTAAGTAGACTGGGCCAGAAAGTCGGCTCGCTCGCGCAAGAAGATTTAACTATCACCTCAGCGCTGGACAAGCTGTTTAGTGGATACTGACCAGATGACACAAACGAAACGCGTCCTTCTTATCGTCTCCGGCGGCATCGCGGCCTACAAGGCGCTCGAGCTCGTTCGCTTGTTGAAACGCCAGGGGGTCGCCGTGCGCGCCGTGATGACGCAGAGCGCAACCGAATTTGTCACACCGCTGTCGATGGGCGTGATGACGGAGGATCAGGTGTACGGCGATATGTTCGACCTGAAGGAAGAACGCGAGATCGGGCATATCCAGCTCTCGCGTCAGGCCGACCTGATTGTTATCTGCCCCGCAACGGCGAACATATTAGCCAAGATGGCGGCAGGGATTGCCGACGATCTGGCCACGACCATATTGCTCGCCACTGACAAGCCTGTTTTGGCCGTTCCGGCGATGAACGTCCGGATGTGGAATCACCCGGCGACTCAGCGTAACCTGAACCAACTGCGCGACGACGGCATCATTGTCATGGACCCCGACGCCGGGGCAATGGCGTGCGGCGAATTTGGTCCCGGACGCTTGCCCGAACCACCCGATGTCGCGGCACGGATTTGCGCGATGCTCGATCATCCGTTCGATGCGGCACTGACCAGTGGTCGCGCACCAGGCACCAAGGTTGCGACTCCCTCGCCGTTCGCATCGAGCGCAGTCGAGATGCCGATCGAACAGCCGCCAACGCACGGTGTCTCGACTGCGCTCGACACGAACGGTATTTTAATCGCACAACCCGACTTCGCCGAGGAGGTCCACCGCCCGCTGTTCGGAAAACGGGTGTTGGTGACCGCCGGACCGACGTACGAAGCTATCGACCCTGTCCGTTACATCGCCAACCGTTCGTCCGGTCGGCAGGGTTTCGCCATTGCCGCAGCAGCAGCGGAATTGGGCGCCGAAGTCACGTTGGTTGCAGGGCCTGTCCATTTGGTGACCCCACCCGGCGTCATTCGTATCGACGTGGAAACGGCACTGGAAATGAAAGCTGAAGTCGAAAACGCCTTGCCAGTCGATGTTGCGATCATGGTCGCTGCGGTCGCCGACTGGCGTGCTGCCGATGTGCCAGAGCAAAAGATAAAGAAGGACGGAAACGGCATGCCGCCGCTGGCCTTGACCGAAAATCCTGACATCCTCGCCGGTCTGGCTATCCATCATCAGCGCCCCGGGCTTTTAATCGGCTTTGCGGCAGAGACGGAGAAAATCATCGAGCACGCGCAGGTCAAGCTCGCCAAAAAAGGGTGCGACTGGATCGTTGCCAATGATGTTTCCGGTGACGTGATGGGCGGCGACAACAATGCATTTCATGTGGTGACGAAGGACGGCTTCGAAAGCTGGCCCGACAGTCCCAAGGATGTCATCGCGCGAAAACTGATGGAGAAAGTCGCAGATGAATTCGGATAAGCAAGAGGTTCGCGTCAAACGACTGAACCACGGCGCTGGCCTGCCGCTGCCTCTTTATGCAAGCGCCGGCGCAGCGGGCATGGACATTTGTGCAGCCGAAAGCCTTATCTTGCGCGTCGGCAAACGGCATGCTGTCGCCACTGGCTTTGCATTCGCCATCCCCGACGGGTTCGAGGTTCAGGTCCGTCCACGTTCCGGCCTGGCGCTCAAACACGGGATTACCTGCCTTAACACACCGGGCACCATCGACAGCGACTATCGCGGTGAGGTGAAGGTCATTCTTGCCAATCTGGGCGAAGACGATTTCCAGATTACCAAGGGCGACCGCATCGCACAAATTGTCGTTGCACCGGTAACCCATGCAACAATGATCGAGGTCGAAGAGATCGATGAAACCCTGCGCGGCGCCGGGGGCTTTGGTTCGACCGGGCTATGACGCTTACCGACCAGCAACTAGACCGCTATGCCCGGCATATCGTGCTGCGCGACATCGGCGGGGCGGGTCAGTCTAAACTGTTATCCAGCCATGTGTTGCTGATTGGTGCAGGCGGGATCGGCTGCCCTGCAATCCAGTATCTGGCGGCTGCCGGGGTTGGGACAATCAGCGTCGTCGATGACGACGTCGTATCGCTGTCCAATCTGCAACGACAGGTTCTCTACAGCGCGGAGCAGATCGGCGAGGCTAAGGTGGATGCCGCGCAAGCAGCCGTCGCGCGCCTGAACGTCGGTGTGCAGTTTCACGCAATTAAACAGCGGATTGATCGCGATAGCTCATCCAGTATCCTGCGCGGCGTAGATGTGGTCATCGATGGCAGCGACAATTTCGCTACGCGCCTCATCGTCAACGACCTTTGCCTTGCCGCCAAAGTTCCTTTGGTCAGCGCCGCGATTGGCCAATTTCACGGGCAGATCGGAACCTTCATCGGCCACCTGCCCGACCGTCCATGTTATCGCTGTTTTGTTGGCGACGCACACGATCCTGACGACTGCGACGATTGCGCCACCCAAGGCGTGCTGGGTGCGATGTGTGGTTTGATGGGAAGCTTTGCCGCGATGGAGGCCATTCGCTATCTGACGGGTTTTGGCGATGACGTGTCGGGCAAGCTGCACTTATTTGATGGCCTCAAACCAGCGATGCGGACAATCACTTTGCCTAAAGACCCGGCCTGTTCGAGTTGCAGTATGCTAACGCGCTAAAACCTCTTCCACCCACGCTGGCACAATTTCGCTTGCCGCGCCGTGCCGCGTTTCGTCGAACCAATGGCTTCCCTGGCTCGGCTCCAGATTGAGTTCGAGCGTTCGAACGCCTTGACCCCGGGCCTCGCGCACAAATCCTGCCGCTGGATAGACAGCGCCCGACGTCCCGATGCTGACGAACAAGTCCGCCCGGTTCAGCGCAGTATAAATCTCGTCCATCCGGTACGGCATTTCGCCAAACCAGACGATGTCGGGGCGCAGCTGCCCTGACACCCCGCATGCTGGACAAGCCGGCCGCTCGATCAGAGTCGCACGCCATTGATGCCGCATGTCACACGCTGTGCACCACGCATTCAAATGCTCGCCATGCATATGCAACAAGCGCCCATTTTCTAGACCAATTTGCGCCCCTGCCCGTTCGTGCAGATCGTCGACATTCTGAGTGACGATGAGCAAGCCTCCCTGCCATTCGGCGTCAAGCCGGCCTAATGCGAAATGCGCGGCATTCGGTTCTTTTGTCTGGATCGCCGCGCGGCGCATGTCGTAAAATCGAAGGACCAGTTCAGGATCACGTTCGAAGGCCTCCGGCGTGGCAACGTCCTCGACCCGGTGCTGTTCCCACAAACCGCCCTCGCTACGAAATGTATCGATGCCGCTTTCCGCGCTCACGCCCGCGCCGGTCAGGATTACGATATTGCGAATGTCTGTCATCTCGCCCATGAAGCAGGAAATTCTGGGGCGGACAAGTATATGACGGCAATCGGCATTATTGGTAGCGCAGGGCGTATGGGAGCGGCATTGGTCGAGGCCATCGAAGCGGCTGGCCATAGCCATGCCGACGGCGTCGATAAGGACGGCAATGTCGCGGCCTTGGTGGCGGCTTCCGACATACTCGTCGACTTCTCATCCCCCCACGCGCTGGAGGCGAATCTTGACGCCTGTGTCGCGGCTGGCAAACCGATACTGATAGGAACGACCGGCCTTGACGAACGGCACCATTATCTGATCGACGACGCCGCGCGCGACATAGCGGTTCTGCAAACCGGAAACACGTCGCTCGGCGTCACTATGTTGGCTGCGCTGGTCAAGCAGGCCGCCAGCCAATTAGGCGATGGCTGGGACATCGAAATCGTTGAAATGCACCACCGGCATAAAGTCGATGCACCGTCCGGCACCGCCTTGCTCTTGGGCGAGGCGGCAGCAAAAGGACGCAATATCGACCTCAACACCCATAGCGA
>JANOPT010000060.1:0-10007 GCA_031421975.1 Sphingomonadales bacterium
CGACCAACTCAAACGCAACATATCGTGCGATGTCCTGGTCGTCGGTGCGGGCATTTCGGGGGCAATCATAGCCGAGGCATTAAGCGATACCGGCATGACGGTCGCCATCGTCGACCGGCGCGGGGCGGTGCAAGGGTCAACGGTCGCATCGACCGCGTTGCTGCAATATGAGATCGATACGCCATTGTCGGTGCTGTCCGGCCGTATCGGGCTTGATCGGGCCGAGCGGTTGTGGCGGCGCTCACGCCTTGCGGTCGACGCGCTTCGCGAAAGGACGCGCGCCCTGGGCATAAAGGCCGAGCAGGCGACGCGCGATTCACTATATCTGTCGGGCAATGTGCTCGATGACGCAGGACTTGCGACAGAAGCCGACGCACGCAGACGCGCCGGCTTCGAGGTCAGTTTTCTTAAACCTGCGGCGGTGCTTGAACACTATGGGATCAGCGGTAGGGCGGCCATCGTCGGGCGAGACAATTATATGGCCGATCCGCGTTTGCTGGCCGCAGGATATCTCGGCGCCGCTATTACACGCGGCGCAAAATTATACACGCCAGTCGAGGTTACCGGAGTCGATGCTGCACAATCGGGCGTTGTCGTCACGACATCAGACGGCGCCGAGATAAAGTGCAAGTCGCTGGTTTTCGCAACCGGATATGAAATGCTCAAGGGCATTCCGAAAAAAGGTAACAATATCATTTCGACCTGGGTGATTGCGACCAAGGCGCAGCCGAAGAAGCTGTGGCCGACGGGCTGCATCATCTGGGAGGCCGCCGATCCCTATCTGTATATTCGCGCCACGCCAGAGGGCCATGTGATTTGCGGCGGAGAGGACGCCGAAATTTCCGATGCCGACGAACGCGACGCGCTGAATAGCGAAAAGACCGCGCTCCTGACAAAAAAGCTCGGCCAGTTGTTGCCGATGATCGATCCGACCCCCGATTACAGCTGGAGCGGCAGTTTCGGCGACTCAAGCACCGGAACACCCACCATCGGCCCGGTCCCGCGCATGCCCAACTGCTATGCGGCGATGGGCTATGGTGGCAACGGCATTACATTTTCGATGATGGCCGGGCAAATGCTGCGCGGCATGATTATGGGCGTGGGCGACCCCGACAGCGATCTGGTGTCGTTTGGCCGCAAGTTTTAAGTTATCGCCATCCCGATCGCCAACCCCTTGACCATGTCTGCGCGTCGGCTATCTCGATATCCGTCCATCTTAACAGGGAATTCCGATGCCATCCGGTTTAGCCGCTCTCCTCGACGATATCGCCACCATCGCCAAGGTGGCCGCCGCATCGGTCGATGATGTAGCGGCTGCCGCAGGCAAAGCCAGTACCAAAGCCGCAGGCGTGGTGATCGACGATACCGCGGTTACGCCGCAATATGTCACCGGCTTCACCCCTGACCGCGAATTGCCGATTATCTGGCGTATCGCCAAAGGGTCATTTTTCAACAAGCTTGTCA
The DNA here is from genome assembly GCA_031421975.1 of Sphingomonadales bacterium. Classification (GTDB taxonomy): domain Bacteria; phylum Pseudomonadota; class Alphaproteobacteria; order Sphingomonadales; family Sphingomonadaceae; genus Sphingorhabdus_B. The sequence goes on from JANOPT010000060.1 coordinate 1,465, forward strand.
TCATCCTGCCGGTGGCATTGCTGCTCAGCGCGTTTCTGCCGTGGATCATCACGCCGATATTGATGCTCGGCGGCGCGTATCTGTGTTTCGAGGGCGCGGAAAAGGTGATGGAGAAATTTTCCCAATCCGGTGACAGCGCAGAGGACGTGCTGGCCGAAGAAGTCGCCGAAATGTCGGCAGCCGATCACGAGGCAAAGATGGTGTCGGGTGCCATCCGAACCGATTTCATTCTGTCAGCCGAAATCATGATCATCGCGCTCAACGAGCTTAACCTCAGCAATGTCGCGAACCCGATAGCCGGTGACCTTCCGCCGATCGTTATGCAAGCGCTCGCTCTGGCTTTTGTCGGTGTCGGCATCACCATTGCCGTCTATGGCGTGGTCGGCCTGATCGTCAAAATGGACGATATCGGGCTTCACATGGCAAAGCGCGAAAACGGCGCATCGCAAGCCATCGGACGCGGGCTGGTAAAGGCAATGCCGAAGCTGCTGGCGTTCCTGTCCACAGTGGGAACTGCGGCAATGCTGTGGGTCGGTGGCCAGATTATCGTGCACGGCTTCGGCATCCACCCCGCCGAATTTGTCGGTTTGCATGAAGGTGCGCTGGCGTGGATCGTCGATGCGGCCGCTTGCGGCTTGTTCGGGCTGGCGCTCGGCGCGGTGATCGTGTGGGTGCATCACAAGATTGCGGGCGCAAAGGGGCACTAAATCTGTCGCCCGGCACGCCGCATTTACATTTTCGAGAAAATGGCAGGAGTTGGGGGACTCGAACCCACGACCCTCGGTTTTGGAGACCGATGCTCTACCAACTGAGCTAAACTCCTGCACTCCACATTACTGCGAAGAGTGGTGCCCTTAACGCCGATAGCGACAAGGGGCAAGTCTCAATCCCCTCTCGTCATTCCCCTCTCCCCTTGCGGGAGAGGGTTGCGTAGACTTGACAACTTGTTGTCTAGTCGAAGCTGGGTGAGGGGTTTCAACGTCGAACCCCCTCACCAACGTCGCCTAAGCGACAAGTCGCTAAGGCTTTGGTATCCTCTCCCGCAAGGGGAGAGGGGTTTAGTGCTTAGAACTTAAAGCCAGCCTCAACGCCCCAGATGCGCGGTTCGTTGACGAAGCCGGTCAGGTTGTTGAAGTCGATGCCGCCCACTGCAGAGGTATCCTTGGTGATGTTGCGGACGAATGCAGCGATATCGAACGCGTCGGTTTTGTAACCAACGCGAAGGCCGCCTTCGAGCATGCTCTTGTCCTGGAACTCAACCGATTCATACAGGAAGAAGTTGATCTTCGACCGATAGGCCCAGTCGGTATAGGCATAGACTTCTCCGTCACCGACAGGAACGCCGAAACGCGCCGTCCAGTTGGCGATCCATTCGGGGCTTTGCGGCAGGCTGTTGCCGTTGATATTGACGATAGCTGCCGAAAATGGTGCCGCTGCCACGACAATGGGATCGAGCGGGGTGCACAAAGATACGTTCGGGAAAGTATCGACACGGACCGCGCCGCATGCCGCCGTCGTAAGGTCTGCATCCCGGATGCTAGTGTTGTTATAGCTCACGCCTGCAGTCAACAGCAGTTCGGGGAACGGCTTGAATTCAAGGTCGGCCTCAAAGCCATAGCCGCGTACCTTGTCGGCGTTGATCAGGCGGTTGGCGTTTACCCCGCCACCGACCGCGGTCAACTGAGCGTCCTTCAGCTCATAATAAAACCCATTCACGTTGAAACGCGCACGGCCATCGAGGAAAGTCGATTTGACCCCGCTTTCGTAACTGGTGATCGTTTCCGATTTACCCACAGTAACGCCGCTTTCCAGCGGAGTCGCGGTGGCCGGCGGGAACAGGATACGACCTTGGATCGACGGCGCGCGGTAACCACGAGCGACGCGGGCGTAAAAATTTACGTCGTCGGTGGCGGCATAGGTCGCGCTTGCATCCCAGGTGATATTGTTATCGCTAACCCGGCGATTGACGGTGCCGAGCGGGTTTTGCAGGAATCCGGGGAACTGGGTATCGCGGCTGCGGACCGCTACGAAACGGCGCTTGTCGTCATTATAGCGAATGCCGCCGGTAACGCTGAACTGGTCGGTCAGTTGATAGGTCAACGAACCGAACACACCATAGGCCTTGCTGTTCTGTTTCTGCGACACGCGAATGTTCACGCCGTCGGGCGCGTTGTTGGGATCGCCCAATGTCGAGTAGTTATCCGACACGATTTCGAGGTCTTCGTCGAAGTAGAAGACACCCGCCTGATAGCTTAACGGGCCGTCGCCATTGCTGGCAATCCGGAATTCCTGCGTCAACTGCTTCAGGGTGGGCACGCTGTCGCGGGTTTCGGCGGTGAAGGGAATATAGCCGGGGCCGGTCAGTGCAGGCGGCAGAAAGCTGGCGCCAAATCCGCCATCGACATCGCCGACCGAGGTCGCATCGCCCTGCCAGTAACTGGTGACCGAGATAAACGACACCGGACCAGCGTCATAGGTAATTCGTGCAGTGGCGTTCTGGGTGTCGACGCGCTGTTCGTTCTTGCCGTCGGTCGAGACGCGGTAGCGGTCGAAATTGGCGTTCAGGCCTTGCTCGCCGCGAGTAAACACATTGGCGCGGAACAACCGCGCGGTGCCATCCAATGACCGGAACTGACCCGTGAGCAAGATATCGAGATCGTCGCTCGGCTTGATCAGGAACTGGAGCCGCGCTGCATATTCTTCATAGCCTTCGAACGCATCCTTGGTCGTGGCGGCGGGCGTGACATTGTCGACATAATCGTCCTGGCGCTGGTACATTCCGGACAGGCGAATGCTGACCTTTTCACCCAATGGCCCACCGACCGCGCCCTGCGCGTTGATCGCGTTGAACCGACCGTAGGAAATTTTGCCATAGCCGCCCGCGACATCGCTTGGCTTGACACTGTCGAACTTGACGATGCCTGCTGGCGTGTTGCGACCGAACAGCGTGCCCTGCGGCCCGCGCAAGACTTCGACGCGGTCGAGGTCGAAAATCGGAAAGCCCTTGAGGATCGGGTTTTCAAGAACGACATCGTCATACACCAGGCTGACGGGTTGTGATGCGTTGAAATCGAAATCGGTGTTGCCAAGTCCGCGGATATAGAAACGCGGGAAGGTGCGTCCGAACGAGGATTCCACCAGCAGGCTTGGCACGCGGCCAGAAATCCCGCGAATGTCGACGCCGCCTGCGGAAATGGCATCAAGCTTGTCGCCGCTGACCGCAGTTACCGACAATGGCACATCTTGCAGATTTTCTTCGCGGCGCTGCGCGGTAACAACGATTTCGCTAAGGCCAGCACCTTCTTCGGCCGTTTCATCCTGTGCGTAAGCGGCAGGCGCGATGAACATAGCGGCGGAAGCGACCGCGATGGCGACGCTGGATGTGAGTGTTGAGCGGATGGAACGCATGGAAATTTCTCCGGGTGACGATCAGGAAAAAGAGAATCGGCAAGTTAGGTTGCGACTGAAAACGCATTTATGCTGCGGTGCAGAAGCGTTCAACAAAGCATTGCAGAACAGTGACGTTTTTGTGTCACCTGTGGCAGTTGTGCACCTAGAAACTCATCTCGTCATACACATGGCTGATGTCGCCGCCCCATTCGTGCGTGTATTTATCGAGCATGACTTCTGCCAGGGTTTTGCCTGATGTCACGATCTCTCGCAGCGGGTCGAGGAACCCGGTTTCATTGTCACCGCTGCTGTTCAGGACATTGCGCGCGGCAAGGCCCGCCGACGATATGTCCAAGATGCGCCCGGCCAGGTCGAGCAGTGTGCCACCACCGGGGATTTTTGCCGAAAGCGCTTGGGCGGGCACGGCATTACGCAATGTCTCGCGTTCTTCGATCGTCCAGTGCTTGACCTCGTCCCAGGCGGCGTCAAGCGCGGTCTGGTCATAAAGCAATCCGACCCAGAAAGCTGGCAGCGCACAAATCCGGTTCCACGGGCCACCATCGGCACCGCGCATTTCAAGGAAGGATTTCAAGCGCACTTCAGGAAACGCGGTCGACATATGGTCTTCCCAGTCGCTCACCGTCGGCTTTTCGCCAGGAAGCACTGACAGCTCGCCTTTCAGGAAATCTTTGAAATCGAGACCCGAGGCATCGATATATTTGCCGTCGCGGTAGACGAAATACATCGGCACATTCAGCATATAGTCGACGTAGCGCTCATAACCAAAGCTGTCGTCAAACACGAAGGGTAACATGCCAGTGCGGTGCGGGTCGGTGTCCGACCAGATATGGCTTCGATAGGACAGAAACCCGTTTGGTTTGCCTTCGAGAAACGGCGAGTTGGCGAACAAGGCGGTCGCCAACGGTTGCAGCGCCAGGCTCGTGCGGAACTTGTGCGCCATGTCGGCTTCGGACGAATAATCGAGATTGACCTGAATAGTGCAGGTCCGCAACATCATGTCGAGCCCCATGCTGCCGACACGCGGCATGTGGCGGAGCATGATTTCATATCGCCCCTTGGGCATGATCGGGAGTTCAGCCCGGGTTTTGTCTGGCCACAGACCAAGCCCCAGAAAGCCCTTGCCGGTCTTGTCGCCAATGGCCTTAACCTGCTTCAGGTGCCGACCGGTTTCGGCGCATGTCTCGTGAAGATTTTCGAGAGGTGCACCTGATAACTCAAGCTGGCCAGCGGGTTCCAGACTCACTGCCCCGTCTGCGCCCTTTAGCGCGATGACATTGCCATTTTCGTAAACCGGTTCCCAACCGAACTCGGTCATCGCCATCAACATATCGCGGATGCCGCCGGGCTCGTCATAAGACGGCGCATGATGGTCGTCCCGGCAATACACGAATTTCTCGTGCTCCGTGCCGATGCGCCAGCGATCCTTGGGCTTTTCGCCTTTGGCAATTGCAGCAATAAGCTGATCGCGGGTCTCGATCACAGGATCGTTGCGATTCGAAACTGTTTTTGTGCTCATGGCGGCGGTTTAGAAATGTCGCACGCTTATTGCCAGTGATTTCAGCGCGTCAGTTGACAGCCGCGCGGAACACCATCGCAAACGTTCCTGCCGCCAACAGTGATGCCGTGGTTCCCGTAATATTGCTGCCGCTGATGGACATACCGAACGGGTCGCTTTCATCGGCCCCTGCAGCATCGTCGTCCTCCGCAGTCGTCGCGGTGGCGCAACTTGTCCCGGACAACATGCTGCCTGCGACATAAGTCATGTTGGCCGGGATGGCGTCGGTGACCTGGATATTAGTCGACGCTGCGGTTGCCGCAGAGCCATTGTTGGTGACGAGCATACAGTATCGCAAGATTGCGCCCGGCAGGCTTTTGGGATTGCTGCCGCTCACGCCGTCGCTGATCACAGTGCTGACTTTAGTAACTGACAGGCTGGTCGACGTGATGAACAGGTCGGCGCGGCTGAAATTACCGACGTCCTGCGCCACCGAATCGCAGATGATCATCGTCCATGTGCCAGCCGCATTCTGTCCGTCGAACGCCGACAGCGCCGCCGTCGGCCGAAAGCTGTGCGAATAAGGCGGCGGCGTGGGGATTATCGGGTCGGTTACCGTTCCATTATGCGTAGCAATCAATGCCGCCGCTTCGTCGTCGAACAGGTCGTTGAGGTTATCGCCCGAGCCTGCGGTATTTGTCATGACTGCGACGGTCGTGCCAGCAGGCGACTGAAGCGTGATCCGTAGATCGCTGCGATAGGTGTGAGTCAGCAATACCCCCAGATTGACATCACCGACGATATAGCTGGTCGGCACGGAAAACGTACGCGTAACTTGCGCCGCTGTGCCGCAGTTGACATCGGTAATCGCGCCAATGGTGGTGTTGCTGTACTGAGTGACCGTCTGTGCGGATGCGAGGGCCGGGCGCAGGAATACCGCCAGCATCAAGAAGCAGGCCGCCATGACGAGCTTACGTGCCTTGGGACGTCCAGTCCCCAAAGATAAAAAAGGCCTCATATCGACATAAAGATAGCGGCAAAATGTTAAATTTGCTTAACTCAAAATCTCACATAATTACCAATTTAATCAATAAGATGTGAAATTTTTACACAGTTTTCTGCGGTAGTGTGTGAATTGTCATTCACCAGAAGCTATGAAGGAATGAGCAGCAAACGAAAGTGGTTGACCGTCAATTAACCATCCTTCAATCCTATAGTATTACGGCTGTCGCTAGAACCGGTTTCCGATGAGTGAGAAACAATGAGCCAGCCACGGCGCGTATTTGTGCGATTGACAGCTTTGTTGACCTTCATCCTCTGCGCCCTATCGGCGCTGCCTGCACACGCGCAAATTGGGACAACCTGCCACGGTCGGCCAATAACGCCGCTCAATTTGCAGGCACCGACACTCGTTTCCGGCACAGCGCTTAGCGTGGGCGCGGTGTACAGATATGCCAATGCAGCGACTGGCATCGATGTCCGCGTCCGGATCGATGCGCTGAACAATGGCGCGACGCTTGCAACTGTCGACAATGACGCTGGGCTAACCGGTAATTTTCAGCCCGAGCTCAATGGCACTGATGCGCGCAGCGTTGATTTTACATTCTTCTTCGTTGTCGCAGGCACGACCACGCCCTTTGCCTTCGACGTTGTGGCATCGGCAATCGATGTCGACGGCGATAGCGGCTCACTTCGTGAATATGCCGAATTTTCAACAACCCAGCAGGTTAGTTATATACTTGATTCGCCGACCCGGCTTTCGGTCAATGCGTCTGGTCCCTCATCGGGCACGCGCCGCAGGTTTGAATCCACAACGACCTATACCGCAGCAGGCATCGATGAAACGGAAACGCAAAACATTGTGTCCGCTGCCTATACCAACACCAGTTCGTTCGGTTACCGGATCGGCACCTTGGGCACCGGTAATTCGACGCGGCTTACCTCGCTCGATTTTGCGTGCCCAACGACCGTTTTCGTATCTCCGACGCCCGGCGGGAACCCGCCGCAGGACTTCAGCGACGCACCGGCGTCTTATGGAAACCCTGTCCATGACATCGTGACAGGCTATCGGATCGGCACGATTAATACAGCTGAAACAGTGCGCTATGCCAATGCGAATGCTGTCGGTGATACCGGCGATGATGGTTATAGCGCGGGAACATACCGCCGGACTTTCGTTACAACAGCGACCGTCACCGTGGCTGGCGCAAACGGACGGTTGCAAGGTTGGGCCGATTGGAATGGCGATGGTGATTTTGCCGATGCCGGGGAACAAGTTGCGACAAATGTTGCCGATAATGGCGCTGGCGATACCAACGCTGCAACAGGCACAATCGGGATTTCCATCACCACGCCGCCAACGGCAACGCTAACCCAGACCTTCGCGCGGTTTAGATGGTCGACAACGCTGAGCGCGCCGCCTTCAACCCTCATACTATCGAACGGTGAAGTTGAGGATTATGCGTTCACCAGCCTGGGCGTGGCGACCCTGACGACGGTTAAATCGTCGGCGGTTTATACCCCTGCTGGAACGATTCCGTTTTCGATTCCCGGCAATGATATGCTGTACACCATCTCGGTCGCCAACACCGGGTCGGCATCGACGGACCTTAATTCTATCGTTGCATTCGACACCCTGCCGAGCACATTGACCTTCTTCAACGGCGATATCGATGGAAGCGGGCCTTTGACCGGGGCGGTGAGCTTCACCCAAACTGGATCGGGGCTTGCTTTTACGGCCGCTACAGACCTTCGCTATTCAAACCTTGTTGCAGCGCCAACAAGCTTTGCCGCGTGCACCTACACGCCCGCTGCAGGCTATGACCCTGCCGTGCGCCATATCTGTTTCAATCCAAAGGGCGTGATGCTCTCTGGCGGCACGCCTACCCCACAATTCAACCTGCAATTCCGCACCCGGATCAACTGACGGCAGGACTCAATTGACTAGGGCGTTAAATGCCATCGCAAATGTCGCGTTTGCGGCGAGAGATGCGGTCACGCCGGTGATGGTCGAGCCGGTAACAGATACACCGAACGGGTCGCTTTCATCCGCACCCGTTGCATTATCATCCTCGACCGTGGCAGCGGCTGCACAGGTCGTGCCTGTTCGCATGCTGCCGGGGAAGTAGGTGACCAACGACGGCAATGTATCGGTTGCGCTGACGGTGGTGCTGGCTCCCGGTCCTGTATTGGTCACCAACAAGCAATAGCGCACGGTCGACCCCGGCACCGCTTTGGGGTTGGTGCCGCTGACACCATCGGCGGTAATGCTGCTGGTTTTGGCGACGCTTAGTCGTGTGTCGCGGCTGTTGGTATACGTGCAGACAATGTTGGTCTCGCCCGCCGCGATTGTCAGGCCGTTGGCAAGATTGGTGTCGGCAGCGCCTGTGCAGGCGAGAGTCGCTGTGTATACCCCGACATTGCCGCCTGCCAGCGTTTCCGCCAGCGTCAGCGTTTCGCCGATGACGGTATTGGCGGGCGTAGCATCGGTATCGAGCTCGCCCGCCGCACCCGCATCCGAAGCCAGCGTATCGATGACAACAGCCGATCTCGATACCGTAAGCGTCGCATCGTCGCCGACAATTGCGTTGGTCCACTGCTTGCGTAGCGTGACGCGTGAATCGTCGTCGGTGATCGT
>JANOPT010000061.1:0-4523 GCA_031421975.1 Sphingomonadales bacterium
TCGATTACGAAATGTACGGCAAGGATCTGACCGACAGCGGCGTGCAGAGCGGCAAGATCGCCCGCGTGCTGGGCGGGCGGCCGCCCGAGAGCCTGATCTACGAAATGTTCCTCGATGAAAACGGCGAGAAAATTTCCAAGTCGAAAGGCAATGGCCTCGCGCTGGAAGACTGGCTGAAATATGGCACCGAAAACAGCGTTGCCTTTTACGCCTATCGCGAGCCTAAAAGCGCCAAGCAGTTGCATCTGGGTGTGGTGCCAAAGGCCGTCGACGAATATTTCCAGTTTCGCAGCGCATGGCATGACCAGCCGCTCGAAAAGCGACTGGGTAACCCTGTGCACCACATTCATAATGGCGACGTGCCGACCGGCCAGCCTCCGGTAACCTTCGGATTGCTACTCAACCTTGTCGGCGTGATGGGGGCGGGCGCGAATGAAGAACAGGTTTGGGCCTATCTTGGCAATTATGCGGAAAACGCGAGCGCCGAAACATCGCCTGAACTGGCTGAACTGATTCCGATTGCACTGGCCTATAACCGCGACTTCATTGCGCCGACGTTGCACAAGCGCAAACCCGAAGGCGTGGAAACGACTGCGTTGCAGCTGCTGGACACAAGGCTGGCTGACCTGCCCGCTGGTTCGACTGCCGAAGACATCCAGAACATCGTCTACGAAATTGGCAAGGAAGGCGGTTTTGAAAATCTGCGTGACTGGTTCAAGGCGCTGTACGAGACATTGCTGGGGTCCAGCGCGGGACCGCGCATGGGCAGCTTCATCGCACTTTACGGCGTCGACAACAGCCGTAAATTGATTGCCGAAGCGCTGGCATGAGCAGCTATCATCTCGCCCAGATCAACGTTGGCCGGTTCCTCTACAATCGTGACCACCCCTTGAACGCGGATTTCATGAACGCCCTTGATCCTGTCAACGCGCAGGCCGATGATGCGCCGGGCTTCATCTGGCGGTTGGTCGGCAATGGCAATGATGCGACTGATCTGGTGCCTGACGAAAGCGATCCGCAGCTGCTCGTCAACATGTCGGTATGGCGCAATGTCGATACACTCGGCGCGTTCGTTTACCGCAATGCCGACCATCTGGCGTTCATGCGCCGCCGAAAGGAATGGTTCGAAAAAATCGAAATATTCCAGGCCTTGTGGTGGGTACCAGCCGGGCATATCCCAACTGTCGCCGAAGGTATGGAGCGCGTGGCGCTGCTGCGGGCGAGAGGCCCGGGCGCTGAAGCGTTCACCTTTCGCCAGACATTCTCTGCACCCGATGGCACGCCTGCGGTGCCGATACTGGATGAATGTGCGTGAACGGACAGCGCAGCCTCGATGATCTCGCCGAAGAACTGCTTGGCAAACAGTCAGGCGCGCTATCGCCATCCGAACGCCGTGTATTGAAGCATATCCACAACCGGCAGGTGATGGATTATAATCCCGACGAAGCCGAAGCCAATTCGACGTTCGGCGACCGGCTGGCGGACCGCACGGCAGCGGTCGGCGGCAGCTGGGGGTTCATCATCGCCTTTGGCATCGTCCTGTTCGGGTGGATGCTGCTCAACAGCGAGATATTGGGACGCATCGGTCATGCATTCGACCCTTATCCATATATCTTTCTCAACCTGATGCTGTCGACCCTGGCGGCCATTCAGGCTCCCATCATTTTGATGAGCCAAAACCGGCAGGCGCACAAGGACCGGGTGGCGGCATCGCACGATTTTGAAGTGAACTTGCGTGCAGAATTGGAAATCATGCACCTGCACCGTAAAATCGATATTTTGGTGGAGGTGATTGCCGACCTCCACGACCGGGCGAAAAAGGATGATGCGGCATGAGCACAGTTGCTGCCAAGCTTTACCACGACGGCAAGGTTGCCGAGAAAATCGATATTTCGAAAACAATTCCGCATGTCGACAAAGCCGATTTCATCTGGATCGGTCTGCACGAGCCCGATGAGGGCGTACTGACAAAAATTCAGGAGCATTTCTGCCTGCATCCGTTGGCGGTCGAGGACGCACTCGATCCCAAGCATCTGCCCAAAGTCGAGCCTTATGGCGAACATCTTTTCCTGGTGGTTCGCACGCCGCAATTGGATGGCGACAAAATCGTCTACGGTAACACTGCGATCTTCATGGGGCGGCAGTTCATCATCACCGTGCGGTTGGGATCCGAGCGTTCACACAGCCCGGTGCGCGCGCAGCTTGAGGCGACGCCGTGGTTGCTCAAGCAGGGACCCGACTATGTGTTGCATGCGATCCTCGACTATATCGTCGATGGGTACAGCGATCTGGTCGACGCAATGGAGGACAAAATTCTGGCGATGGAGGATCGCGCGATTGCCAATTTTCTTGGCCGCGCTGAAACCGCGCGCATCTTTACGCTGCGCCGTGAACTGTTCCGGTTACAACGGATATTGGGTCCGACCGAAGATCTGACCAGCCGCTTCATCAATCTCGAACTGCCGCAGATCGATGCCAACATCTATCCGTATATGCGCGATCTGCTCGACCATGTCCGCCGTCTGGTTTACCGCGTCGAAGGTCTGCGCGACACGCTCACCTCGGTGATCGAAACCAGCGGATTGTTGGAACAACAACGGCAGGGTGCGATCACGCGGCAACTGGCGGCGTGGGCGGCAATCCTCGCGGTGCCGACGGCGATTGCCGGGATTTACGGAATGAATTTCGATATCATGCCCGAACTGCGCTGGGAATATGGCTATTATGTCGTTGTCGGCGTGATGGCGACGATCTGCCTGTCGCTTTATGTGCGCTTCAAGCGGGCAAAGTGGTTGTGACGACCTGTCGCATCACATCGGCATAGCCTTTGGTGATCGTCATGCGCGGGTGGTAGCCACGTTCACCCAGAATAACATGGGCACGGTTCAGATTATAACATGGTACGCCCATGAACAGATGATGCTCGCTGTGGAAATTGACCCAATAGGGCGCGACCGTCGCTCGCTCGATCCAATTTGCATATGTGGTCCGCGCGTGGGAGAACGGATCGTCGCTGCCCGTCGTTGTGCAGGCATGTTCGGCGATATTGCGAACACGCAGGAACAACTGGAATGTCGTTACCAGCGCTACCAACCAAAGCAGGAACGGCGTCCAACCCCAAAGGACCAATGAAGTCGCCAGCAGCACCGCTTGAACGATCAGGAAACGGCCAACGGTGCGCGCGGTGGTCTTTGCGCCGTCGATATTGGTAACGGGCGCCGCGATACCGCTCCGGCTTTGGAGGTTCAAAGCCCGTCCGGCGCTGGTGTCGCGGTGGCCATCGCCCTGCTCATCGCGCAGCATTGCCTTCAGCCCGCGCCAGGCAACGGCAAATTGCGCCTGACGTTGCTTGAAAAAGGTTTGTCCGGTCAGGTCGCGGATCGCCTTGCGGCGCAGGCTGTCGCTGCTGGTGGGGAAGGGCGCAGACAGCGATAAATCGGGGTCTTCGGGTTGCTGGGTAAATCTGTGGTGCGTGAGATGATAGGCGCGATAGGCATGCAGATCGCTTCCGGTTGCTGCCCCGCTTGGCCATTGCCCCAGCCAGTTGTTCAGTTTTCGATCCGGATGCAGCAAACCGTGGGCGGCCTCATGCATCAATATCGCAAGGCCAAGTTGCCGTCCGCCCAATATGGCGACGACGACGGGCGTCGCCAGCACGCCTGCTATCCAGTGATAGTCCCACGCGAGCGCGCCACCAAATGCCGCCAGCGCCACGATCAGCCAGGCATGAACGACCAGCAAAGCGCCGCGCGAGGACGATACGCTGGTCAGCGTTTTCCAATGGTCCGCTTCAAATACGGAACGCGGATTGGCGGCTTTTACCGCTGGCATGGCGTTATTCTGCACATCGAACCGGCAGGATAGAGCAAAGCGGGGTTTCTGCCAAATGCGTTACGTCAAGGCGCAGCTTGGCGACCAGGCAGAAAATACCGACCGATCGCGCGGTCATGAAGCTCCCCGTCACAGTAGCTGCAACGAGGAGTATCTCATATTTATTTCGAAGCCGCGATCCAGTCGTCGATTTTCTTTTCAAGGACAGTCAACGGCAGCGCGCCCGTGTTAAGAACCTGATCGTGAAATTCGCGAACATCGAATTTGCTGCCTAAGCCTTTTTTCGCCTTATCCTTCAGCCGCAGGATCGTCAGCGCGCCGATTTTGTACGCCAGGGCCTGTGAAGGAATGGCGATATAGCGTTCGACCTCGGCGGTGGCATCGGTTTTACCCATATCGCTGTTCGCCAGCATATATGCGATCGCCTGTTCGCGGGTCCAGCCTTTCGAATGCAGTCCGGTGTCGACCACCAGTCGCATCGCTCGCAGCATCTCGTCGGATAATGTGCCGAACCGCTGATGGGGATCCGCGAAAAGACCCATGTCGTAGCCAAGGGTTTCAGAATAGAGCGCCCAACCTTCGACATAAGCGGTGTTGCCGCCAAAGCGCATGAAAGCGGGCAGCGCTTCATTTTCCTGCGCGATGCTGATCTGGAAATGATGGCCCGGTGCGCCTTCGTGAAGATACAGCGT
>JANOPT010000062.1:0-8142 GCA_031421975.1 Sphingomonadales bacterium
GTTTTAACGCCAGCTACCTGCGGCGAGGCGACGTCGTGCTCATCCCGATACGCGTTGGTGCGGGTCTTCGGCTTGGTGCCAATGTCGGTTACATGAAATTTTCGAAAAAGCAGCGCTGGGTTCCGTTCTAACGGGGGCGCAAATCTTCCATTCGTTTCAGGTACCGCGCGAGAACATCGATTTCAAGGTTGACCTGCCGTCCGGGCGCGAGGTCATCCAGCGTCGTCATTTCGGCGGTGTGCGGTATGATATTCAGTGTAAAATGCGCGCTGCCATCGGCTTGATCGGCGATGTCGTTGACGGTCAGTGACACGCCATCGACGGTTATCGAACCCTTACTGGCGATATAGGGTGAAAGCGATGCTGGCGCGGATATGGTGACTTTCCAGCTGTCGCCTGTCGTTGCGCTATCGACGATTTGCCCGACGCCGTCGACATGGCCGGTAACTATATGTCCGCCCAACTCGTCGCCGACCTTAAGCGCCCGCTCAAGGTTTAGCGGCGTCCCTTCGCTCCACAGGCCGTTTGCCGTGCGCGAAATGGTTTCGGCAGAGGCATCGACGGCGAACCATCCCGACCCCTTGTCGACGACGGTGAGGCATACCCCGGAACAAGCAATGGACGCGCCAATTGCAACGCTGTCCATATCATAGCCGCATGCGATGACGAGCCGGCGATCGCCTCGTTGTTCAGACTTGGCGATACTGCCAATGTCGGTAATGATTCCGGTGAACATGAAACTGGCCCTTGGTCTATTTGATGGCGTGGTAGACCTCAAGCCGGTCATTGCCAAGACAGCGTGTGTCCGACATCTGCCAGCGGCCATGAGCATCGGCCAATCTTGTAAGGCCGATGTCGGCGATCGCGGCTTTGCCTGCGCCCATCAGTATCGGCGCGCGGTAAAGCAATAATCGGTCAACCAGGCCGGCGCGCAAGAAACTGGTGGCGGTCATTGCGCCGCCTTCAACCAGCAGGGTATTGCAATCGAGGTCGCCGATCTCCGCCGGATCGCCGATGGCTTCCCATCCGTCGGGAGGCGTTCCCATACCCAGCATCACCCGGCGGGGACTTCTGTCGGCCATTCCGGCAATCCGCACGTCAAGCTTCGGTGTATCGGACCTGACCGTTCCGGCACCGACCAGAATCGCGTCACATCGTGATCGTTCGATATGGCTGTGCGCGCGCGCCGCGTCGCCGGTTATCCATCGGCTGGTGCCATCTCCCATGGCGATTTGCCCGTCGAGCGATGTCGCAAGCTTAAGCGTTACAAATGGCCGCTTAAGTGACAACCGACTGATAAAGCCAGCCAATATCGCCTCCGCCCCTGACGCCATGACGCCCGATTCAGTCGCTATTCCCGCCTGTTGTAGTTGCGCGATTCCTTTGCCAGCGGTCCGCCCGTCCGGATCCAACATGGCCGCCACGACCCGATGGGGCCGCGCCTGGACCAATATTTCAGCGCACGAACGCCCGCGGTCGGAGATGTGAGCGCATGGTTCAAGCGTCACATAAACCGTCGATCCTTCAGCTTGCGCCCCTGCCACAGCCAATGCCATCGCCTCGGCGTGCGGGCGGCCACCCGGTTGCGTCCAGCCACGAGCGACCACGAGATCGTTCTTTACGATGACACAGCCCACCGATGGATTGCGCCCGGTGCGCCCAACGCCTCGTTCAGCCAATGCCAATGCTGCGGCCATAAAGCGGAAGTCGGCAATGGAAGCTATTTTGTTGCTCCTGCCAAGGCAGCGGGCTTACGCGCGTCTTCGGCGGCGCGGTCGGCCTTGGCCTCTCGCTCTATGCGGTCGACGTCCATCCCGACCGCGCGGCCAAAGGCCTTATAGGCGTCTTTTTCGCGAGCGATCATCTGGTCTTTGAGTATTTGTCGTTCGGCGATGGCGGCTTTCGATTCCTCGATGGTTCGCGTAGCTGGCCAGCTTTCAAAATAGGTCACCGTCGGTGGCGGCGGCTTTGCCTTTTCCAGCGTATCGATATAAAATGTGTAGATAATGATGGCGGTGGGCACGCATGCAGCGAGGAACAGCCACGGGCTGTGTGCGCCCGATGTCCGCAAAAATCCGATCAGGTCGGATCCGGCACTGCGAAACGAAACGTCTTTGAAAAAGGACATTGCCTTTCAATAGGGTGGGCAGGCCGCAATTTCCAGTGCTGGAATCGCGACCCGCTTAACAGGCATCAGGTGATGTCGAACCGAACTGTCAGCGTCTGCCAATCTTCGACCGCGATGCCATTGCGCGTTGCTGGCTTGAACCGCCAGGCCTTTAGCGCCTGTTTCTGTGTTGCGCGGGCAAAGTCCGGGTCGGTTGCTCTCAACACTTCTACTTCGCGTACCCTGCCATCGGTGCCCACCAGCACCCGGACGGTTACGCTACCTTCGATTTCCTGCCGCAACATGCCGACTGGATAATCGGGCTGAAAATTTCTGCTGAACTGCGGGTCGCGGATAGCGGCTTTGAATAATGGCGCTGGTATTTTGGGTAGATCGCGCAAACCGGAAATCGCCTCGTCATCGCCGCCGCTGCTGGCGGCACTAAAATCGACGGCTTGTTCCTCGTTCAGCGTGTTTTGCGGAGTGTTGTCGACAAACGTTTCGGTAAAAGGCTTTGGTACGAATAACGGCGGCAGCTTTTTTGCGACCTCAGGCTGGTCTATTGGTTTAGGCGGCGGCGCAAGGTTGAGCGAACGTCCCTCGAACGGGTCGCGCGGTTTGGGGGCATCAACCACGAGAGGGGACAGCGCCACCGCCAGAATAATCGAGCCGTTGACCAATATAGCAGCCCCCATACCGACGGGGTTACTGCGTTTTTTCTCGCTTACATAACTCATATCGAGTTTCCTCTCTCCCGATGTGCTGCGCCATGTCTGACGGCAATCTGGTACGAGTGCCACGCAGGACATAGGTGCAATTAGTTATGTTATACTATCACGTTTGATTGGCAAGTGAATTTGTTGAGAAAGCAATCAGCCGCTGCGAAAAGCGTTGGTGATCGG
The DNA here is from genome assembly GCA_031421975.1 of Sphingomonadales bacterium. Classification (GTDB taxonomy): domain Bacteria; phylum Pseudomonadota; class Alphaproteobacteria; order Sphingomonadales; family Sphingomonadaceae; genus Sphingorhabdus_B. The sequence goes on from JANOPT010000062.1 coordinate 3,010, forward strand.
ATACCGGCGGTCGCGACCGAAATTGCGGGTGCCCAGCTTGACCCCTGGCGGGGCCTGCCGACGCTTATATTCCGCGATGTAGAGTAAACGTTCGATTCGGCTGACGACGGCCTCGTCGAAACCGCGTGCGACCACTTCATCGACTGATAACTCCTCTTCGACCAGCGCATGCAGCATCTTGTCAAGCACCGGATAATCTGGGAGCGAATCGCTGTCTTTCTGGTCGGGACGAAGCTCGGCGCTGGGCGGTTTTGAAATGATCTGCGGCGGAATGACCGGCCCGTCGGGTCCAAGGCCGATGCGCGGGCGATGTTTGTTTCGCCATTCGGAAATTGCGAACACGGTCATTTTATAGGCATCTTTCAACGGATTATAGCCGCCCGCCATGTCGCCATAAATCGTTGCGTAACCGACACTCATCTCGCTTTTGTTACCTGTGGTCATCAGCATATGACCGAACTTGTTCGACAGCGCCATCAACGTCACGCCGCGGATGCGCGACTGGACATTTTCCTCGGTAATGTCGACTTCGCGGTCGGCAAAGCTGCCTGACAACATGACGTCGAATGCTTCGACCGCAGGCGTAATGGGAATGATATCGAGCCTGCAGCCGATCATTCGCGCGCATTCTGCGGCATCGTCCAGACTGGACTGGCTGGTATAACGGCTCGGCAGCATGACGCACCACACCCGGTCCGGGCCAAGCGCATCGGCAGCGATCGCCGCGCAAATTGCACTATCGATCCCGCCCGACATGCCTAGCACCACGCCAGGGAAACGGTTGGTATCGACATAGTCGCGCAGGCCGACAACCATGGCGCTATAAATGTCGGCGGGGTGGTCTTCCCACACTGCCCTGGCTCCTTCAGCACACAGCCATCCGCCCGGCGATCGGCTCCAGTGCGTCATCTGTAAATGCTCCTCCCAGTCGGGCAGGCGATGCGCGGCCGCACCATCGGCGTTCAGGACAAAGGAGCTGCCATCGAAGACCAGCTCGTCCTGGCCGCCAACGCGGTTCAAGAACATCAGCGGCAATCCGGTCTCGCGGACGCGCGCGGCAAAGACCTCCTCAAGGCGGCGATCGTCCTTGTCGATTTCATAGGGGCTGCCATTTGTTGAAATCAGCAGCTCTGCGCCACGCGCCTTGAGATGTAATGCAACGTCGGGGAGCCAGCCATCCTCGCAAATCGGCACGCCAAGACGAACCCCGCGAAACACGATAGGCTCAGGCATCGGGCCCGGGGCAAATATCCGTTTTTCATCGAACGTGCCATAATTTGGCAATTCACGCTTATAGCGCACTGCGGCGACTCGGCCCCCGTCCAGCAACGCAATGCCGTTGTAAAGGGCACCGCCGTCGACAAAAATCGAACCGACAAGCATCGCGGGTCCGCCATCGGATGTGGCTTTGGCAAGCTCTGCCAGCTTTTCGGCTGCCCGCTTTGCAAAAATCGGCTTCAGCACCAGGTCTTCGGCCGGGTATCCTATAAGCTGTTGCTCGGGAAAGACGATGAGGTCTGCGCCGGACGCCTTGGCGCGCCATTCGAGCATGGCGTTTGCGTTGCCCGACAAATCCCCAACGCGCTGATTAAGCTGCGCCATCGCAATTATAAGCTGGTCAGTCATGAGCGCACTCTATTGTCCACAATCTAGCGCCGCAAGCCGATTGTCAGGTTAATGCTGCGCGGCTAGAGCGGCTGCCAAATCCGGTGGTGGGATTTTTTGAGCTACGATTCGGGGACTCGCAAATGAAATTGATGACTGGCAACAGCAATCTTCCGCTGGCCAAGGGGATTGCCGACTATCTTGGATTGCCATTGACCGACGCTAGCGTCCGGCGTTTTGCCGATAATGAAATTTTCGTCGAAATTCACGAAAATGTGCGCGGCGAGGATATGTTCGTTATTCAGTCGACTAGCCATCCTGCCAACGACAATCTGATGGAATTGCTGATCATGATCGATGCGCTGCGCCGTGCATCGGCAAAACGCATCACCGCAGTTCTCCCTTATTTCGGCTATGCCCGGCAGGACCGGAAGCCCGGCCCGCGCACACCGATATCGGCAAAGCTTGTGGCCAACCTGATTACCGAGGCGGGCGCCGACCGGGTATTGACCGTCGATTTGCATGCCGGCCAAATTCAGGGCTTTTTCGATATTCCGACCGACAATCTGTATGGCGCGCCGGTGATGAGCGCTGATATCCTGTCGAGACATGGCGATAAGAATATCACTGTCGTATCCCCTGACGTCGGCGGCGTCGTCCGCGCGCGCGCGATTGCCAAGCGGCTCGACGATGCGCCGCTCGCTATTGTCGACAAGCGCCGCGAAAAAGCTGGCGTTTCCGAAGTGATGAACATTATCGGTGATGTGAAGGACCGTTTTTGTATCATGATCGACGATATCGCCGATTCTGCTGGAACGTTATGCAACGCTGCCGATGCACTCAAGGCGGCAGGCGCTTCGGACGTCGTGGCCTACATTACCCATGGGGTTCTGTCGGGGGAGGCAGTAAACCGGGTCAACGCATCGACGCTACGTAAACTGGTGATAACCGATTCGATCCTTGCCTATGACGCCGCAAAGGATAGCCCGAAAATCCGCCAGCTGCCCATCGCCCCGTTGCTTGGCGAGGCTATCAAACGAATTGCCGACGAAAGTTCGGTCAGCTCGCTGTTCGATTGATGACGCCGGCGGACATTGCCCTTGCAAACCGGCTTGCCGAAGCAGCGGGCGATGCCATCCGCCCTTTCTTTCGTGCTGCCTTTAAGCACGAAACGAAGCAGGACCTTTCACCGGTGACCGAAGCCGACCGCGCAGCTGAGGCCGCTATCCGCCGGATCCTGGACGCAGAGCACCCGCGCGATGCCATCATCGGTGAGGAATATGGCGAGAAACAGGGTAGTTCAGGGCGAAGCTGGGTTATCGACCCGATCGACGGAACGGTTAGCTTCATGGCGGGGCGTCCGATATTCGGCACGCTGATTGCGCTGCTTGAGGACGACTGGCCGGTGCTCGGCGTGATCGACCAGTGTATCAACCGCGAACGCTGGGTCGGGGCCACAGGCTATCCTACGACGTTGAACGGTGCCACCGTCGCGGCACGGTCCTGCACCGGGCTTGCACAGGCCACGCTGGCAACCAGCGGCCCTCAATATTTCAGCCAGCTTGACGGCGATCATTTCATGGAACTTGCCGCAAAGACCGCGCACAAGCGGATGCTGTTTGGTGGTGACTGTTACAATTACGCGCTTCTTGCCAGCGGCCACATCGACATTGTCGTCGAAGCTGGCTTGAAGCTTCATGATTTTGCTGCTTTAATCCCGGTCATAATAGGATCGGGTGGCATCATGAGTGACTGGACAGGAGATCCGCTGCATGCGGGCTCAGATGGACATGTTATTGCAGTAGGCGATCCGGCACGGTTGGAAGACGTGCTGGAGGCCCTTGCATGCCACCACTAAACACAGCCGCCCCCGTCAGTTTCATTTTGCCAACCCACGCGCTCCGGCGTTACGTGTCGACATATTATTTCTTCGATTTCAAAAGCGACAATGGCGAACTTGAAGACCTGCTTCACCCGGAAGGGCCCAGCGTTCATTACACGCTATCGGGGGCATCGCGTGGCAGTATCGTAGGCGAAGCGCCCATGCCAACTCCGGACGCCAACATGACCGGCCCGACGGGTAAGGCCGCGCGGATTTTCTTTCATGAACTCAGCCTGGTAGGCATCGGACTTTTGCCGCTTGGCTGGTATCGGCTGGTCGATTGTCCAGCCGATCGCTGGGCCAACAAGATCAGCCCGCTGGCCGGCGTCGCCGAGTTCGCGTTGTTCCATTCTATCGGGGATCGCATGAAAGGCGTGAATGACCCTGACAAGATCGCGGCGTTGTTCGATCATATTTTGCTGGGCGCGATTAACGGGCCCGATCCCTTGGAAACCGAAATCGAGAATATCCATGAGGCACTGGCCAGTCCGGATATTAGCAGCGTTGCCGATCTGGCGATCGCGACTGGCATCGGCCAACAACGACTTGAGCGCTTGTCCCGCCGGATATTCGGCTTTCCTCCCAAGCGATTGCTGCGCCGTCAGCGGTTTCTTCGGACGTTGGGTACGGTGATGATGGATACGGAACTGAAATGGTCGTCTGCGCTTGACGATCAATATTTCGATCAGGCGCATTTCAACCGTGATTTTCAGGCATTTATGGGCATGTCACCCGGCCAGTATATTGCGATGCCGCGCCCGATCAGCATCGCATCGACATTGGCCCGCGCAAAATATGTCGGACATCCGCTTCAGGTTCTGCAAGGGCCTGGATTGTCAGACCGGTATTAGGCTGGCTTCAGGGTTGCATTTGTCCGCGAATCCCGCTACGCGCCCGCCTTCCGAATAAGCAGGCTGGCCAATAGGGCTGCCATGTCGGCTTGATACGGACTCAACAAAGGAGACCAAAATGCCCAAGCTCAAGACCAAGAGCGGTGTTAAGAAACGCTTCAAAATCACCGCAACCGGCAAGATCAAACATGGCGTCGTTGGCAAACGGCACCGTTTGAGCAGCCATAACGCGAAATATATCCGCCAGAACCGCGGCACCAGCGTAATTTCTGCGCCTGATGCCAAAACCATCAAAAAATGGGCGCCCTACGGTCTTTAAGACCAGCGCAGATTTTTCAGATATTAAGGATATAGACTATGGCACGCGTCAAACGGGGTGTTACCACCCACGCCAAACACAAAAGAATATTAGAGCAAGCGAAGGGCTTTCGTGGCCGCCGCAAAAATACCATCCGCGTCGCGCGGCAGGCGGTCGAAAAGGCTGGCCAATATGCGTATCGCGACCGCAAGGTAAACAAGCGTAATTTCCGCGCATTGTGGATTCAGCGTATCAACGCCGCAGTCCGCGCCGAAGGCATGACCTATGGCGTGTTCATGCACGGCGTAAAGCTCGCTGGAATTGAACTCGACCGCAAGATCATGGCCGACATGGCAATGAACGAAGCGGCGATGTTTAGCACCATCATTGCGCAATCGAAGGCGGCTTTAGCCAAGGCGGCTTAAGCTTCCACCTCGAATTATGCGCAAAAGGGCGTGGGCGGCACTTGCCGTTCGCGCCCTTTTGCTTATGCAGGC
>JANOPT010000063.1:0-25047 GCA_031421975.1 Sphingomonadales bacterium
GCGACATCAGCGGCGTTGTATGCTGCGCCGGGTATGAAGGCAGACGCCGATGGCGCCAAAGCGGTTACGCGAACCGAAGCGATCGCAGCGGCCGATGCACGCTTTGCCAAAATGGATGCCAACGCCGATGGCGTGCTGAATAAAGCCGACAAAATAGCCAGGGTCAAAATGCGCTTTGCTGAAATGGACGCTGATAAAAACGGCGCAGTCAACGAAGCCGAATTCGTCGCCGCCCACGAAGCACGCGCCGACAAACGCGAAGATCGCCGTGAAAAGCGCATGGGTCGAGGTGGCGCCGAAGGCAAAATGGGTCGCCACGCTGGACGCCATGGCGGCGGCATGAGGATGATGGCGATGGCCGACGCCAATAGCGACAAGTCGGTTTCCAGCGCCGAGTTCCGCGCTGCGGCCGAAGCGCGCTTTGCCAAATCCGACGCCAACAGCGATGGAACGATTACTGCCGAGGAGCGGAAGGCCCAACGTAACGGCAAATGGCGCGGCCAGCGTAACCCTGCCCCCGCTGCGACATCCGACGCAGGTTAAACAAGCTTTGCTGGCGCGGTCTTCCCTCCCCTTTGGACCGTGTCATTCCTGGCCGGAGGAGTTTCCCCTTCCTTCTCCTCCGGCCTTTTTCTTGCTTGTTGCAGCATAATCATTGACCATCGAAGCGCCATGAACAAAAGCCGCCCTCACCTTTTACTGGTCGATGATGAAGCATCGATACGCGATCCGCTGGGCAAGTATCTGGAGCGGCAGGGATTTCGGGTTACCGATACAGCCGATGCATCGATGGCCAGGTCGGCGTTATTGTCTTACGACATCGATCTGGTCTTGCTTGATATCATGATGCCCGGCGAAGACGGACTTAGCCTGTGTCGCCATATTTCGGCGAATGACGGTCCTCCGGTCATCCTGCTCACGGCAAAATCCGAAGAAACTGACCGGATCATCGGACTTGAGATCGGGGCCGACGATTACGTCGTCAAACCTTTCTCACCCCGCGAATTGGTGGCACGGATTAAGGTCGTGCTCCGCCGAGTCAGTTCCGGCGCGCCGAAACCCGACCGGATGGGCGAGCATTACAGCTTTGCCGGATGGACATTGAACACCGGGGAACAATCGCTGCATGATCCGCAAGCCGTACTGGTGCCATTGTCCTCAGGTGAACACCGTATGCTGGAGGCGCTGGTATCGCGTGCCGGCCATGTGCTCACGCGCGATCAGTTGCTCGACCTCACCCGCGGTCGCGAAGGCGGACCTTTCGACCGCGCGATTGACAATCAAATCAGCCGTTTGCGACGGAAAATCGAGTCCGACCCCAAAGATCCGCAGCATATCAAAACGATATGGGGTGGCGGCTACCGTTTCTCGACTGAAGTAAAACGGCTGTGAGGGATTTATGGGGCATCCGCATTTGGCCGAGAAGCCTGTACGGCCAGATATTGCTGGTCGCCGCATCAGCCCTTTTGGTTGCACAAACGATCAACGCCGCGCTGTTGCTGATGGGCGCGCGTAACCGGGCGATAGTCGAAACGTCGACGATGCTGGTCAGCCGCATCGCCAGCCAGATCGAACGAATGGAGGCTACAGGCATTCCCATCGGGGAAGCCGATCGGTCAGCCAGACAACGGCGCGATGGGTCGGCGCGCTCGCGTCGGCGTTCACCGCCGGTGTCGATATCCGTTGGTGCTGCGCCCGTCATAATCGAACGCGCTAAATTGCAGGACGAAATTTCCGAACGCGCCGGGGAATTTCTGCGACATGGAGAAATAAGCCTAAGCGATATCAGCATTTCTTCGGTATCGGTCAACCTGCTTCCCCCTGAATTGCGCGACCCGCAACTCAGGCGCTGGCACCGGATGCTGATCCGGCAGCCTGAAAAATCGGTCCCGAAAGCTGCGATATTGCTTACCGCCCGTTTGCCCGACGGGAAATGGATCAATGCGGCAGGGCTGATCCGCCCGACCGAAACAGCGTCCATTTTTGCGTTATTGCTGCAAACTGCATTGTTATTCGCGGCCGTGATGATTCCGCTTGCGCTGGTGGCACGGCGCATTGCCAAACCGCTGGAAAAATTGACCGTCCGGGTTCAGGGGGTCGGCATTGCCGATTCAGGTCAACCGATGCCGAGCGAAGGCCCCGATGACGTCAAGCACCTGATTGAAGCGTTCAACATGATGCAGGCGCGCGTCTCGACCCTGTTGGGTGAAAAAGATGTCATGCTCGGTGCAATCGGTCATGATCTGAAGACCCCATTGGCCGCGCTTCGCGTACGGATCGAGTCGGTCGACGATGATAATGAGCGAGAGAAAATGGCCGCGACAGTCGATGAGATGGTCACGATACTCGACGATATTCTGACATTGGCGCGGCTCGGAAGGTCCGGCGAGGCCCTGCAGTCAGTCGACATCGCTGCATTGGTCGAATCCGTCGCCAGCGAATTTATCGCCACGCAGTTCATCACGCCGGATTCGCGGATCGTTGCCCATGTCCGTCCGGTTCTGCTGCGCCGTGCGCTTCGTAATCTGATCGGCAATGCCATCACTTATGGCAAGACAGCGGTTGTCCGTGTCGGGCATCGGCAAAATATCGTTGCTGTAGAAATCGACGATGAAGGCCCGGGCATCGACCCTGACGTTGTCGAAACTATGTTCGAACCATTTACCCGGGCAGAAAAATCGCGAAGTCGCGCCACTGGTGGATCGGGCCTTGGCCTTAATATCTCACGCGCCATCGCGCGCGCGCATGGCGGCGATGTTATCCTCAAGAACCGGGAGACCGGCGGCTTGAAGGCCGTCATGACGTTCCAGCAATAAAGGTAAACCGGCCCCCGGAAGCGTGGATGTGGGATCGCTTCCGGAGGCCGATGTCTTCGAGCGTAGCAGCATGACGCTGCAAACCTCTGCCGACCGCGCAGATTACCCGTTCAGATGGACCAGTATCGCGGCTCTCGCCACTCAAGAACAGGCAGTCCAGCCGGTCTGATTATGTAAACGAGCGCGAGCGAAAATTGTTTAGCGGCACGTCGCCTTTTTTTGCGGGTTGCTTATCCGGTGGGTTGTACTTTCCAGGTTCCGCTATTCTGAAATTCAGGCCGTACGTTCGTTGCTTGCGGTAGCCGTTCGCCGCCATAAGCGGCCTCGCCGCCGCGACTGCGTGCTTCGCGCGAATATTCCGGCACGCTATAGGAAACAGCCGCGCGCTGCCGGGCGGGCACGATGTCGGCATAGGGTGAGAGCGGCGATCCGTTTAGCGATGCGCTTGCCTCTGCCTCTGCCTTCAACCGTGCCGCAGCGAATTCTTTCTCATACTTCTTTTGAAGCTGGATCGGATCGAGATTATCGGCAAGCGTCGGTGTCCATGCACGTGGCTTTGGCCCAGGAAAAGGCTCGCGTCCGGCATGACCCCGGAAAAATGCAGACTGACGTCCGGCGCTACCCTTCCAGCTGTAAAAGCGATGCGCGCCGATGGTGCCGACAAAGTTGAGGCTGGGGGCCCAATAGGGATAGACGTAGGTGGCATGATAATGCGTCGCCATGCCCACAGGAGCAAAAACATATCCCGCCAACGCCTGAGCGGCAACACGCTGTGCGCGGAACCAGGACGCTTGCGCCGGAATACGCGCCATCGATCCATCGCAGCTGTAGCTGAACTGGCACCCGGTTGCGCGTTCGGAGCCCTGATAAATTACCCCGCAAACGCTGTTGGGATAGGTCGGATGGCGCATGCGGTTCAAAATGACCTGGGCAACGCCTCTTTGGCCGGCATCCGGTTCATTTGCTGCTTCATAATAAATCGCGTCGGTCAAGCATTTCAGCGCGCGCGAATGATCGATGCTTCCGGCCCGCATCACGAACGGTCTTGCCGCGCCTCCTGCCGCAAAATCGGCGGGTGATTTGATATCATCGTTCGGCAAAGCACCGAGAGCGATCGCGTCATTACCCAGTTCGGAGCCTACTATGGCTGGCGGGAGGGTATAATTCTGGTCCAGATAGAAAAACGCCGATCCCGGAAAGTTCTCGGCCGGATATTCGGCATCCCATTTCAGCCGACCTGCCGCCGAAGCGTCGCCCGACCGGCTGAACGGCGCAATTTGTGCGACCGAGGGGACCAGCGCGAGCAGCGCGAATGCAAGCAGAACCAGAATGACTTCCCGCGTGCCAAGCAACCGCCGCGGTGCGCGTTTGCGCCCGGCCCGTAACCGCACTGCAATTGCTTTATCGATTGGCTCGTGAATCATGCCGCGCTTTACCAACAGAGTGCCCGGAATCGGTGGGAAACGCTCCAATAGCTCAATATCGACGTGGCCGCTCCAGCCATTTTAGCGCTGTGCCAGCATGGGACGGCCTGTCACCCAGGCGTTAATTATACAATATTATACCATTTTATGAAGTGCTTAGTAGAACCCCATTGACCACCGATGTGACCACGATCGCGCGAAAACAGCGGCCCTTTTGGCCCAATTATGATATTGTACGGCCAGTGCCGTCAAGCCTGCGGCGGTTGCCATATGCTACACTGACCGGCTAATCGTCCCGAATTGGTTTTGTGGAAGAATTTTAATGCGCGTTGCCCTTTATCAGCCTGACATCGCCGGAAATGTTGGCGCTGTTTTACGCACGACAGCGTGTCTTTCCGTGCCGTGCGATATCATTGAACCATGCGGTTTTGCATTTTCCGAACGCGCGTTGAAACGGGCCGGTATGGATTACGCGGCAAAGGCGGAAATCCGTCGCCATGCCGACTGGGCATCCTTTCTTGATACGCTCGGCGGCGCACGCCTCATCCTGATGTCGACCAAAGCGGCGATACCGTTGGTTCAATTCGCCTTTCGGCCTGACGATGTGATCTTGATGGGGTCGGAAAGCAGCGGCGCGCCGGCCCATGTTCACGACCGTGCCGACGCCAGAGTGTATATTCCCATGGCCGCCGGATTTCGGTCCTTGAACATTTCGGTCTCGGCTGGCATCGCTTTGGCCGAAGCACTGCGACAAACCCACCAGTTTCCTGGAGAATATGCGTGACCCTGATCCTCGACACCCGCCAACAGGCAGCGCGCGAATGGTTCGAATCATTGCGTGACCGGATTACGGCGGCGTTCGAGGAAATCGAGCGTGAGGCAGGTTCTGACGCGTCGTTCGAATATACGCCATGGGACCGCAACGACCATGACGGTTCACCGGGTGGCGGCGGGGTTCGCGGCGCCATGAAGGGCAAAGTTTTCGAAAAGGTCGGCGTCAATGTCTCGACCGTTGGCGGCAGCTTTAACCCCGAATTTGCCAAAACCATCCATGGCGCCGCCGAAGACCCGAATTTCTTTGCGACCGGGATCAGCCTGGTGGCCCATATGTCTAACCCGCACGTGCCCGCCGTGCATATGAACTGCCGCTATTTGGTTACCACCAAAAGCTGGTTTGGCGGCGGCGCGGACCTCAATCCGCCCGTGCCATATGAAGAGGATACCGCAGACTTTCACGCGCGCTTTCGCGCTGCCTGTGCGCCTTATGGACCCGATGTGTATGAACGCTACCGCGCGTGGGCCGAGGAATATTTCTGGATTCCCCATCGCGGTGTTCACCGCGGTGTCGGCGGGATATTTTATGACCATCTGGAAAACACAAGCGATGCCCTGTTTGAACAGAATTTCGCGCTGACCCGCGACGTCGGGGATGCATTTCTCGACATTTTCCCGAAACTGGTTCGCCGCCGGATGAGCCAGCCGTTCACGTCAGAAGAAAAGCAAGCCCAGCTTCGTTGGCGCGGGCTGTATGCAGAGTTCAATCTGGTATATGATCGCGGTACAACGTTCGGCCTGAAAACTGGCGGCAATGTCGATGCTATCCTGATGAGCCTGCCTCCTGAAGCGGCCTGGGACTAATGGCCTCGGTTTCCTCCAATTTCATTTCGTCATTTCTGCGCGGGCAGGAATGACCATCCCGAAGGTTATCTTGGCTTACACACCAATTCCTAATGGCCATATTGGCACAATCGTAACGTCGCTGGAAATGACCAGCCGCCCGGCCCTGCGCGCGATGCCGCCTTCAGACTTGCAACTGGAAAGATGGTCTGCGCCAACCGCCGGAAAGTATCGCACGCTGTATCGCCGGATTGGCGAACCATGGCTTTGGTGGTCTCGGCTGGACATCGATGATGAAGCGCTGTCCGCCATCATCCACGACGCCAAAGTGCGGATCTGGGCAGTGCTTGACCGGCGCGGGATCGAGGTCGGCATCCTAGAACTGGATTTCCGCAAGGCTGGCCAATGCGAAATTGCATTCTTCGGTTTAGTGCCGGAGCTAGCGGGTAAAGGTCACGGCAAATGGCTCATGACGCTTGCGCTACAGGCGGGCTGGAGCGAAACCGGTGTTGACCGGATCTTTGTCCACACTTGCACACTCGATGCACCGGGCGCGCTGAATTTTTACATCAAATCGGGATTTACGCCCTATCAGCGCGAATTGGAAACCTTTCCCGATCCGCGGCTGTCCGGCCTGATTCCGCGCGACGCTGCGCCGCAGATACCGGTCATCGCATGAATGTCGGCTGGGAAATATCCAGCGGACTGACACCCTATCCGCTAGCGGTGACGCGCATGGAAGCGTTGCAAAAGGCTATCCGTGATGATGAAGCACGCGAACTGGTCTGGCTGCTCGAACATCCGCCGCTGTATACAGGAGGGACCAGCGCCGACCCTGCCGAATTGTTAAGCCGGCAATTTCCGGTCTATGATACCGGGCGTGGTGGACGGTACACCTATCACGGGCCGGGCCAGCGCGTCGGTTATGTAATGCTTGACCTGGCCAAACGCGGCAAGGATGTGCGCGGCTATGTCCATGCCCTGGAAGGCTGGGTTATCGATACCCTTGCCAGATTCGACGTCAACGCCCGCCGCGCCAACGGCCGCATTGGCATCTGGTGCGATACGCCCAATGGGCAGGAAGCCAAGATCGGCGCGATTGGCGTCCGCATCCGCCGGTGGGTGACGATGCATGGTTTCGCGGTCAACATCGCACCGGACTTGTCGCATTTCAGCGGTATTGTTCCGTGCGGGATTGCAGAATTTCCTGTCACCAGCCTCGCTGATTTGGGGATCGACGCGACGCTCCAGGATTTCGACGAAGCGCTGGCCGCGACGCTCCCTGCGTTCCTCAACAGCCTTGCCAAAGCGGGCGGAGATTGTACGGTCACGGAGTTGTAAAACCGGAGAGATCGTTATGCGCGTCGCTTGTTATATCCCCGTTCTTGCCCTGTTTGCCTTGGCCGCATGCGGTTCGTCTAAGGAAGATAACCAAGTCACCGAAACCCGGATGGACGATCTTGACAGTCTCGAAGGAACAATTAGCGACGACATGATTAACACCGACGCATCGACGGACGAAGCACCGGTAGAGGCAGCACCGCCCGCCGAAGGCAAGGCATCGGCAAAAAAGGAATCGCAGCCCGCCGATACCGCCCAGCCGGATGGATCCGCCAAACTGGACGACAAAGCCGCCGCCGAATGAAACTTGCCGAACAGCTGAAACTGCCCTGCGGCGCGGTTTTGTCGAACCGCATCGCGAAGGCGGCGATGACTGAAGGCCTGGCTGATGTTGCTGGTCGGCCAACGGCAGAGCTGGAAAAGCTTTACGGTATCTGGTCCGACGGCGGCGCCGGGTTGCACCTATCGGGTAATATCCAGGTCGATGCAGACCACCTGGAACGACCGGGCAATGTGATCATCGATACGATGCCCGATGAAGCCATGCGCGAGGCGCTGAACCGCTGGACCGCTGCGGCGACGCGGAATGGCAACCATTTCTGGGCGCAAATCAGCCATGCCGGGCGGCAGACGATGAAATCGGTCAACCCGCATCCAAAAGCGCCCTCGGCGGTAAAGCTGGGGCTGCCGGGCGGACAGTTCGGGATGCCGGTGGCGTTGACCGAGGAAGAAATATTGCGGCTGATAAGCCGGTTCGGGCAAGCAGCGCAGGTGTGCCGTGACAGCGGCTTTACCGGCGTCCAGATCCATGCCGCACATGGCTATCTGATTTCCCAGTTCCTCAGTCCGCGCTCCAACCGGCGCGATGACCGATGGGGCGGCAGTCTGGAAAATCGCGCGCGGTTTCTATTGTTCACTGTGAATACGGTACGGCAACGAGTCGGACCCGGATTTCCGATTTCCGTAAAACTCAACAGTGCCGATTTCCAGCGGGGCGGTTTCGCCTTCGATGACAGCGTGCAGGTCGCGTCGTGGCTGCAGGATGCGGGCGTGGACCTAATCGAAATTTCAGGCGGGACGTACGAACAACCCAAATTACTCGGTATCGAAGGCATGGAAGCCGAAGAAGCCCAGCCCGTTGCCGAAACGACCTTGGCACGCGAGGCCTATTTCGTCGATTTCGCCAAAGCGATGAAGGACGAGATATCGATCCCACTAATGGTAACAGGCGGTTTTCGATCTGCTTCGGCCATGGATCAAGCGTTAAAATCAGGCGCCGCTGACGTTATCGGGCTGGGGCGCCCCATGTGCGTCATGCCAGAGGCACCCAAGCGCCTGATTGGGGGCATGGCGATGTTGCCGAGGGTGGAGAACCAGTTGAAGCTATTGCCGGAATGGCTGGCCCCGCTTCGCAAAGTCAAAATGGTGCGTGGGATTGAGGGCTTTGCCGTGCAATACTGGTTCTACAGTCAGATATACGCGCTTGGCCGTACGGGCAGGACGAAGCTGGACATGACCGTGTTCGCGGCGATGCGCGAAGTTGAAAGCTACCAAAAAAACTGGCTGAAAGCGCGGCGGAACCTGGGCCGTTAGTCGCCGTCACCTGGCTCTGCGCTGAAATATTTGTCGAACTTGCCTTCTTCACCCTTATGCTCATCGGCATCGGCAGGAGGTTCTCGGCTTGACGTAATGTTCGGCCATTCGGCGCTGTAGGTAGCGTTCAGCTCAAGCCACTGCTCAAGCCCGCTTTCGGTGTCGGGTAATATGGCCTCAGCCGGGCATTCAGGCTCGCACACACCGCAATCAATGCATTCGCTGGGGTTGATGACGAGCATGTTGTCGCCCTCATAGAAGCAGTCGACCGGACAAACCTCGACGCAATCCATATATTTGCATTTGATGCAGGCATCGGTGACTACATAGGTCATTGGCAACACACTCCCAAAACTGTCCGCCCCAAACTGTCCAAAAACGCGGCACTCTCTTAACGCTGCCTATTGTCAGTCAGCCTATCAAGTCAACGGGGGAATATCGCTGTAGCCCGATTTTTATGCAAGTATTTGATAGCAAAACCAGGCTTCGTCGGGCGGACCCCGGCGGGCGGGTAGCCTCAAAAGCCGGAATGTCAGAACCGCATCGCCTTTTGGCAGTGTTATGACATCGCCGGGACTGACCATAATGCTGCCTTTTTCAACCCTGCGTCCGTTGACGCGGATATGGCCAGCTTCCGCCCAACCCTGCGCCAAGGTGCGACTTTTGGCGATCCGTAGAAAGAACAGCAGCTTATCGATCCGCACCGCCGTTGCTGTCATTGCCAGTTACAGCTTCAGGCCTTTGAGCGCCGCCAGTTGCAGGGCGAGCGCCGATGGTGGCGAAACCGGTTTGGGCGGCGGTGGTGCGCGATCGGGTTTGTTTTTCGTCTTTGCGGCACTCTGCGGTTTCGAACGATCCGGTTGATTGCGATGTTGCCGGTGTTCCTGAGGACGAGGCTTCGGCAGGCCAACCCAGCGCCAGTGAGTCAACGTCACCGGTTGAGCAGGCTGCAATAATTCTTCCCCGGCAGGCAGAGGGGACCCATCCGGCGCAGCGGAAGGGGTAAGCGACGATGCGGAGGAAACCTCATCCTTTAAGGCGGGCGTGGCTTCGACATCCAACGTAGGCGCTTCGACGGCGATTTCCCCGGCCAGCGGAGGAGCTTCTTCCTCAAGCTTCTTTTCAGGGGCTTCGAAAGGTCTGAACCCGGCGTCGCGCATCAACGATTTCAAGCCGCCATCGCTGATGCCGAGCGATGTCGCAAATGCCATGTCCATGCTCAGCACATTGCCCTGCCCTCGGGCTTCATGGGCCTTTTTGATGACTCGTTCGGCAAGATCGATACGAACATATTCGTCACCGATCCGTCGATAACCGGCGTTGCGCGCATCCGACGGATTGGCGAATTTCCATTCCTTCAAATGCACTGCGCTTTCCGGTGGCAGCTCTGGCATAGGACGTCCGTCGCGCGCCGCAAACAACGCTGCGCGCCACTTGGCGGCGGCGGGCTTCAACGCGGCATGATGATAAATGTCAAGCGCACCGAAGACGATACCGCCCTTGCGCGCCGCGCCGCGCGCCTCTTTTGGCAGGGCGGCGATAGCGTCGGCGAGATACTGTCGCCCGGCAATCCCGCCCTCATCGGCCAACCGCACCGCCAAGGCGCGAACATTGCCGTCGATGTCGGGCTGTTGCGCCAGTTCCTGAAGTCCGACGATGCCGCCCATGGCTTTGGCGAGTTGCGCCTCGATCCACGCTTCGGCCCGCGTGGTAATGGCGCGCAACGCATCGCCTTCGAGCCCCGCCACGGCTTTGACCGGCGCAAAAGCGGGCTGCATCATTGATCGCCCCTTGGACAGCGCACCAAGCATTTCGCCTTTCCAGAAAATGGCCGGCCTGCCCTCGCCATCGGCGGCCAGCGCGAATTCGCTATCTTCTGCCATGCCCACGTCCCTTGCCTTTTGCCTCAAATGCGCGGCCAGATGCTTTTCAGCTGCAGCCAGTAATAGTTTACGGTCCGCTGCTTTAGCGCCTGCGTCAACCCGAAACGCAAAGCCCTGTAAAGAGCCAATATCCTCACCATCGACGAGAACCCGTTTATCCGCGCCGATTTCGACGGGCAGCACCCCGATGTCAGCCGCGCCTTTACGCAACAGCATCGAGGTGCGTTTATCGACAAAGCGTTGGCGCAGCGCATCGTGCAGCGCGTCGGACAGTTTTTCTTCGATTGCCCGTGCCCGTTCGGCCATCATCGCCGGATTGGCCAGCCAGTCGCCGCGATGGGCAATATAGGTCCAGGTCCGCACGCCCGCGATGCGAGCCGACAGCGTATCGACATCGCCCTGAATATTGTCGAGCCGCGCCAGTTCGCTGGCGTACAAGGATTGCGGCAGTACGCGGTCACTCTGCCCCAGATGCTGCCACAAAGAGGCAACGAAACGGCTGTGGTGCTCTTCACCCATCTGCCGGAAATCGGGCAGACTCGCGACCTCCCAAAGCCGCGCGACATTTACGGGATGGCGGATGAGCGCGGTGACGTCCGGCATTTCGGCTAGCCGTTTAAGCACAGCGAGGTCGACCGCCTTTGGCGCGGGGAGCAAGCCTGGACGGCTCGGCTTCTTTTCCAAATCGGCAATCAGCGTGCCAATATCGTCGAATCGGGGCTCGGCATTGCGCCAGTACAGCCAGTCCAGCCGCGGAAAATTATGGCCCTCAATGGCCAAAACCTCTTCGGGCATGAACTCGCTACCTTCGCCCGCCAACGTTCCGAAACTCCCGTCGCGTTGGTGCCGTCCCGCACGCCCGGCAATCTGCGCCATCTCTGCGATCGTCAGCCGCCGTCGGCGCGATCCGTCGAATTTGGATAGGCTGACAAAAGCGACATGCGCGACGTCGAGATTCAGCCCCATGCCGATGGCATCGGTAGCCACCAGGTAATCAACTTCGCCGGACTGAAACATCGCAACCTGCGCGTTTCGGGTACGCGGGCTAAGCGCCCCCATCACCACCGCCGCGCCGCCGCGCATCCGGCGCAGCGTTTCGGCTACTGCGTACACTTGTTCGATTGAAAAGGCGACAATGGCGGATCGTTTGGGCAAACGCGACAGCTTTTTCGCGCCCGCATAGCTCAGTGTCGAAAAGCGCGGGCGGGAGATGATTTCGGCATCGGGCAACAGGCTGCGGATCAGCGGACGAAGGCTTTCGGAACCGAGGATCATCGTCTCGTCCCGCCCGCGTGCATGTAATATCCGGTCGGTGAAAATATGCCCGCGCTCCGGATCATAGCCGAGTTGCGCTTCATCAATGGCGACGAAGGCAAACTCCCTTTGGATCGGCATCGATTCAACAGTGCAACAATACCACCGAGCCTGTGGCGGTTCGATCCGTTCTTCACCGGTAATCAGTGCAACCTGATGCGCGCCCTTGATCGCGACCACCCGGTCATAAATCTCGCGCGCGAGCAACCGCAACGGAAAGCCCATCATTCCGCTCGAATGCGCGCACATCCGCTCGACAGCGAGATGAGTCTTGCCGGTATTGGTCGGGCCGAGAATGGCCGTCAGAGAAGATCGGATTTCAGGCACTTGATCAGGCGGATATGACGCTTGCGGCCAACTCTTTCAAAGTGAGGTTGGTGTCGGCCAGTTGGGCGAGCGTGGGCTGTACGCCCTCGACAACCAAAGCCTTGCCCTGCACATAATCCTTGGTCACGTTGACGCAATCAAGGGCGATGACCTTGCCCTGTTTCAGGTAGATCACCGAAAAGGCACGCATGGCAGGGTCGCCGCGCACGACTGACGCATCATAGCCTACCGACAACCCCACAGTCTGCAGCCGCAAATCATATTGGTTCGACCAGAACCACGGCACCGCGTGATAACGGGTCAAATCGCCCATGATGCTTTTCACCACGGCATTGGCCATGTCATTGGCGTTCTGGACCGATTCCACCCGCATGATTGCCCCACCGGCAAAGGCGTTGGCATGCGCGGCGCAATCGCCGATGGCAAAGATATCCGGCAGTGACGTCCGGCAATATTCGTCGACATCGACCCCGGCACCGCCAGCCGCACCCGCAGTCAGCAACGGACCTACCGCCGGAATAATACCGATACCGACAATCACCATTTGCGC
This sequence comes from Sphingomonadales bacterium, assembly GCA_031421975.1. Taxonomy (GTDB): domain Bacteria; phylum Pseudomonadota; class Alphaproteobacteria; order Sphingomonadales; family Sphingomonadaceae; genus Sphingorhabdus_B. The sequence goes on from JANOPT010000063.1 coordinate 12,866, forward strand.
CGGGATAATTTCGCCATCCGCCAACTGCACACCGTTGGCATTACCGTCGCCCTGGATAGCCGTAATCTCGACACCCAATCGTACATCGACACCATGCGCCCGATGTTCGGCTTCATAAAAGCGCGACAGCGGCTCGCCTGCAACGCGCGCCAGCACGCGGTCCATCGCCTCCAGCACGGTTACTTTTTTGCCCATTTTTCGCAACACAGCGGCGGCCTCAAGTCCGATATAGCCGCCGCCGACAATGGCGACGTCTGAGACGTCGTCCAGCTCTTCGATCATAGCATCGACTTCGGCGCGCGTGCGAACGACATGCACGCCCTTCAGATTTCCGCCGGCGCATTGCAACCAGCGCGGGCTGCCGCCCGTTGCCCAAATCATTTTGCCAAAGCTGATGACGTCGCCACTCGCGGTTGTCACCGAGTACGCCGCAGCATCGACCGTCTCGACCCTTTTCCCAAGCAGCATATCGATGTTGCGCTCGGCCCAAAAAGCAGGTGGGCGGATCATGATGCGTTCGAATACCTTGTCACCCGCCAGATAGTCCTTCGACAGCGGCGGGCGTTCATACGGATATTCAGGCTCGGCATTCAAAATGCCGATGCTACCTTCGAACTTTGCCTGCCGCAGAGCAATCGCCGCCTGTGCACCGGCATGCCCGCCGCCGACTATCAGCACATCATATTGCAGCATCGCGGCGATCCTTTTGTTCAAAGAGCATGTTATCGCGGTAGGCAAAAGCGCTGCCGCTGACTAGTCCCCATGCTTGCGAATATGCCAGATAGGTGGCAGGGAGTGGCATGAGCAGCTTTATGACATTAGACTTCGGTCTTGGCGAAAATGCCGAGATGATCCGCGATACGACCCAGCGCTTCGCCGCCGATAAAATCGCCCCACTGGCCGCCAGAATCGACGCAGACGACTGGTTCCCGCGTGAGGAACTTTGGACGGCAATGGGAGAGCTTGGGCTGCACGGCCTGACGGTTGACGAGGAAGACGGCGGGCTTGGCCTTGGCTATCTGGAGCATGTCATCGCGGTCGAGGAAGTGAGCCGCGGGTCTGCGTCCATTGGCCTGTCTTATGGCGCGCACAGCAATCTGTGTATCAACCAAATTCGCCGATGGGCCTCGCCTGAACAGAAAGCAAAATATCTGCCCAAGCTCATTTCCGGTCAACATGTCGGTAGCCTGGCAATGTCTGAAGCAGGCGCAGGGTCGGACGTCGTGTCGATGAAGCTGAAAGCGGACGCAGTCCAAGGCGGCTATGTCCTGAACGGCACCAAATTCTGGATTACCAACGCACCTTATGCCGACACATTGGTGGTATATGCCAAAACGGCACCAGAAGCGTCATCTCGCGGAATAACGGCATTCCTCATCGAATCCGGGATGGAAGGATTCTCCATTGGCCAGAAAATCGACAAAATGGGGATGCGTGGTTCGCCCACGGCAGAGCTGGTATTCAACGACTGTTTCGTCAACGATGAACAGATAATCGGCCCGCTGCATGGCGGCGTCGGTGTGCTGATGTCGGGTCTGGATTATGAGCGTGTCGTGCTGGCCGGGTTACAACTGGGTATCATGCAGGCTTGCCTCGACGTTGTTCTGCCGTTCGTGCGTGAGCGCAAACAGTTCGGCAAAGCAATCGGATCGTTCCAGCTGATGCAGGCTAAAATTGCCGACATGTATGTGGCGCTCAATTCGGCAAGGGCATATACTTATGCGGTGGCCCGGGCCTGTGATGCAGGCCAGACGACGCGGTTCGACGCAGCGGGCGTTATCCTGCTGGCATCGGAAAATGCGGTCAAGGTTGCGGGCGAAGCAATCCAGGCTCTGGGCGGCGCTGGCTATACCAAGGACTGGCCGGTCGAACGGCTTTTCCGCGACGCGAAATTGCTCGACATCGGCGCTGGCACCAACGAAATCCGCCGGATGCTGATCGGCCGCGAATTAATTGGTGCGACGTGAACGGCCCGCTCGAATGGATTGCTGCGGTCGGCACGATGCTGGCAGCCGCAATGGTCGCTGCCGACTATAGCCGCCGGGTTTCGGGGTTTGGATTCGCGTTATTCGCGATTGTGTCGTGCCTGTGGATCTATTCGGGACTGACTGCCAAGGACGGCATGCCCTTGGCCATCCAGAACGCCGTTTTGCTCCTCATCAATCTGTTCGGCGTCTGGCAATTTCTCATCAGCCGCAAGAAAAAGCGCGAGATCGATAAAGCCGAAGAAATTACCGAACAGGCAAAGCAGGAGCTGTCGTAATGAATCGCCCGGTTCTTGGCGTCATCGCATGTAACCGAATGGTTGGTACTGAAGGCGCACAGGCCGTTATGGACCGGTATATCCGCGCCGCGATGACCTATGCCGATGTTGCCGCATTGATCGTTCCCTCGCTTCCTGACCTTATGACAGCCGCGGAAGTTGCGCCGAGGCTGGACGGCATACTGCTGACCGGCAGCCCGTCGAACGTTGCAACCCGGCGCTACGGCGAAGACAGCGGCGAAGGCCCGTTCGACAATGCGCGTGACGAAATCGCGCTGTCGATGGTCGACCGCATGATCGATGCGAAAAAACCGGTTTTCGGTATTTGCCGGGGCTTTCAGGAAATCAATGTTGCATTGGGCGGGACGTTACGCCGCGATACCAGCGCCAGCGACGATCTCATCCGCCATCATGCGCCTGACGACGTCGCGTTCGACGCGATGTTCAGCCACCGCCATCCGGTCGAGCTTGTCGATGGAGGATTTCTGGCGACCGCTTATGACAAATCCGCGATGGACGTAAATTCGGTGCATTATCAGGGCATCGGCAAGCTGGCAGATGGCCTCTCCATCGAGGCCCGCGCACCCGATGGGTTAATCGAAGCCTATAGCGCCCGTCCCAACGGCGCGCCGTTGCTTGCCGTGCAGTGGCACCCCGAATGGGGAACCGAAAATGACCCGGATTCGCAAATCTATTTTCACCTGCTTGGAAAAGCGTTAAGAGGGGATCTATGAATTGTACGGTCACCCGTTTTAACCGCTACCAGGCCCGCATCGGCTTCTCGCCGTAATTTCCTTTTGATTCACGCGGAGACGCGGAGACGCGGAGTAGTAAACTTCGTTCTCTGCTTTCTCTCTCCGCGTCTCCGCGTGAACCTAATCAAAAGGATAATTTTATGCCCCGTAATTACGATATCGCCGAACTCCGCCGCCTAGACATCGCGCACCATTTGCCTGCCCAAGCAGACTGGCAGGAAATCGAGGATCTGGGCGGTAGCCGCATCATTACCCATGCCGATGGCTGTTACATCCATGACGGCGACGGTAACCGAATCCTCGACGGCATGGCGGGATTATGGTGCGTCAATATCGGCTATGGCCGCGACGAGCTGGCGGATGTTGCCAAAGAACAAATGCTTGAGCTGCCCTATTATAACAGCTTCTTCAAAACCGCGAACGCGCCTGCGGTCATGCTGGCCGATAAAATCGCCAGCCTGACCGGTGGCCGCTTGCCGCATGTGTTTTTCAACAGCAGCGGCTCGGAAGCGAACGATACCATTCTTCGCCTCGTGCGCCATTACTGGCAGGTGAAGGGAGAGCATAGCCGTACAATCTTCATCAGCCGCCACAACGCCTATCATGGATCAACCGTCGCCGGGGTTTCGATGGGCGGCATGAAAATGATGCATGGCCAAGGCTTCCCGGCCCCCGGCGTATTGCCGATGGCTGGTATCGAACATGTCCGCCAACCTTATTGGTATAATGAAGGCCGCGACATGAGTCCGGAGGATTTCGGCACCGCATGCGCCCAGGCAATCGAAGACAAAATCCTTGAAGTCGGTGCGGAAAATGTTGCCGCTTTCATTGGCGAACCCGTCCAGGGCGCAGGCGGCGTTATCGTCCCGCCCGCCAATTACTGGCCGCAGGTCGAGGCGATCTGCCGCAAATATGGCATCCTGCTGGTGTGCGACGAAGTCATCTGCGGCTTTGGGCGGACAGGCAATATGTGGGGGCATGAAACCGTTGGGGTTCAGCCCGATATTATTGCCATGGCCAAGGGACTGTCGTCGGGTTATCTGCCGATTTCCGCCGTTGCAGTGAGCGCCGAGATCATCAAGGTGATGAAAACGGGCGGCGACTTTGCTCACGGCTATACCTATTCGGGGCATCCCGTGGCATCGGCGGTCGCGCTTCGCAATATCGAAATCATCGAGCGCGAAGGACTAGTCGAACGCACACGCAGCGAAACCGGGCCGTATCTCGCCAAGATGCTGGCGACATTGGACGATCATCCATTGGTGGGCGAAGCGCGCAGCATCGGCCTGCTTGGTGCGGTAGAGATTGTCGTCGATAAAGCCACTGGGGCGCGCTTTGGCGGCAAGGAAGGCACGGCAGGGCCGATAGTCCGCGACCATTGTATTGCCAACGGCCTCATGGTTCGCGGCATCCGTGACAGCATCGTGATGTGCCCGCCGTTGATCATCACCACTACACAGATCGACGATCTTGTTGGTATTATCCGTAAGTCGCTGGATGAGGCCGAGCCGAAATTGCGGGCGCTGTAGTAGTTTCCTCCCCATCGACTTGCGATGGGGAGGGGGACCGTTTGCGAAGCAAATGGTGGAGGGGCCTCTACGTTGAAGGCCCCTCCGTCACGCTTCCGCTGCGCTCCAGCGCGCCACCTCCCCATCGCAAGTCGATGGGGAGGACAAACTGCTGCTAGACAATTCATTGTCACCCGCTACCAACCCGCCATGCACAAAACATTCTCAATACTCCTCATCCCCGCCCTCCTAGCAACACCGGCAATCGCCGCCCCGAAACCGGCCAAGCCCAAACCGCCTGTCCTAACTTGCAAAACCGCAGCAGCCGATGGCCTGACCTACACCGTCATCAAAGCCGGAAAGGGCGACAAGCCCGGGGCGGATGCCAAGGTGAAGGTCAACTACAAGGGCATGCTGACTTCGGACGGCAGCGAGTTCGACAAAGGCGAAGGCGCCGAATTCAAGGTCGGCGGCGTCATTCCTGGCTTCGCCCAAGGACTGCAACTGATGCAGCCCGGCGGCAGCTATCGTCTCTGCATTCCGTCTAAGCTCGGCTATGGCGAGGCAGGTACTGGTCCGATACCTGCCAATGCCGATTTGGTGTTCGAGGTCGAACTGCTGTCTTTCACTACTCCGCCGCCAAAGCCGGTTATTCCGGTCGCTGAGCGCAGTTGCGATAAGAGCACCGCGTCAGGCCTTGGCTTTGCGATATTAAAGCCGGGAACTGGTCGCGCGCCGACCAACGCCGATATGGCGCTGGTCGATTTTACCGTCTTCGATGCGACAAGCGGCGCAGTTCAGGACAAGCGCGAATGGGAGAAAATTCCGGTCGGCCAAGCGAGCGCGATTTTCGCCGAAGGTCTGAAAATGATGCAGATCGGCGCGACATACCGCTTCTGCATACCGAAACCGGCCGATGCCCAGAATATGCCTGAGGCGAGCAGCAACATCATCGTAAGCCTTTTAGACTTGCGGCCTGCCCCAGCCCTGACGGATTAGCTCAATAGCACAACCGGGCTGTCCGCGCGCCAGTGCATGGATACCTTGTCATCCCAAGTAAAATCTTCCTGATCGTGGCGGGAGATATTGGATCGCCGCACCCGGATCATCGTGCCGCTTTCAAGCAATATCTCGAAGATGGTACAGTCGCCAAGATAACTCATGCCTTTAATAGTCCCGCGCGCGAAATTATGCCCCTCGGGCGCATCTCTTGCTGCCGCCTTCACCGCGTCACCCTTGCCAGGAACATGCAGGTAAATCTTTTCGGGGCGCAATGCGACCCAGACATCGGCACCATGCGGACCGGTGACACCGTGGTTTAGAAAGACTTTGCCGAGGCCGGGGCAATCAACCGCAGCTTTGTCGGGTTGGTCGAGGGTCAGCTTGCCCTCAAAAATATTCACCGAACCAACAAAGTCGGCAACGAAGCGGTTGGCTGGATATTCATAAAGGTCGGAGCATGCTGCCAACTGGGCGACTTCGCCCTTGTTGATCACGGCTATCCGGCTCGCCATCGATAAGGCCTCATCCTGATCGTGCGTGACGGTAACAAAAGTGATGCCGACTTCTTCCTGCAAATCCTGCAATTCAAACTGCATCTGGGCGCGCAGTTTCGCGTCCAGCGCCGAAAGCGGCTCGTCAAGCAACAACACTTTGGGCCGCATGACCAGACTGCGCGCCAACGCCACGCGCTGCCGCTGCCCGCCCGACATCTGGTCAGGCATCCGGTCTTCGAACCCGCCGAGTTTGACCAGCTCGAGCGCTTCCTGCACGCGCTCTTTTATCTCGCTTTTGGCCACTCCGGATATACGCAAGCCATAGCCGACATTGTCGGTGACGTTCATATGCGGGAATACAGCATAGCTCTGGAACACCATGTTGACGGGCCGTTTGTTCGGCGGGACCATGCTCATATCCTGCCCGTCGATGATGATCTGGCCCTCTGTGGGCATTTCAAATCCGGCAATCATGCGGAGCAGCGTCGTCTTGCCGCAACCCGATGGGCCAAGCAGCACGAAAAATTCGCCAGCCAGGATGTCGAGACTGACATTATCCACCGCGGTCACCTTGCCGAAGCGTTTGGAGACGTTGCGGATCTGGATGATGGGTTGTTTGGTTTCGGTCATATCAGTGTTCCAAAAGAATCCGTTCGTGTCGAGCGGAGAAGGAGACCCATATCAATGGGTTTCCGCGATGCCCTTCACCCCTTGCAGCTTCAGCGCGATGAAGGTCAGGATGACGGTGAGTAGAATAAGAATGGTCGACGCAGCGTTGACCTCTGGCGTGACAGAAAAGCGGACCATTGAGTAAACCTTTACGGGGAAGGTAATCGTATCCGGCCCGCTGGTAAAAAAGGTGATGACGAAATCATCAAGGCTGAGCGTGAATGCAAGCAATGCACCTGCGACCAGCCCCGGCTTTATATGCGGCAACAGGACATCACGGAATGCCTGCCATTCGGTGGCGCCCAGGTCCTTTGCCGCCTCTTCCTCCTCCTTGTTGAAACTCGCCAGCCGGGCGCGCACGACCATGGCGACGAAGGGAAAGCAGAAGGTGATATGCGCGATGGTGATCGCCGACAGGTTGAGCGGCCATACAAGGTCAGTCGGCCAGTCCATCTTCGCAAAGAAGATAAGGAACGCAACGCCAAGGCATATTTCCGGCACGATGATCGGCAGCGACATGGTGCCCTCGATTAGCCCTTTGAACGGAAAGCGAAAGCGCCACAGCATCACCGCCGCCAGCGCGCCGATGACGAGGCTGGCGATGGTCGCGAGGAAGGCAATGGTCAGCGAATTGACCATCGCCTCGACCAGACTGTCGTTGTTCAACGCCTTTTCGTAATATTTGAGCGTGAATCCCTTCCACACGACATTGCGTTTGCTATCGTTGAAGCTGAAAATCATGAGCACTAGCAGCGGCGCGTACAGGAACAACATGGTCAGCCCGACCCAGCCCCGCATCCACAATTTGCGGGTATATTCGAGTGGCGCGATCGCGGTGCGGTTGAACATCAGCGCGCCACCGTCTTATTGGCTTTCATCGATTGCAGCGCAATCAGGATAAACATCGCGTAAATCAAAAGGAACGAAAGCGCCGCGCCAAACGGCCAGTCATTGGCGCGCTTGAACTGGCGCTCAATGACATTGGCGATCATCTGGCTGTCCGTACCGCCCATCAAGTCGGGGGTCAGGTAAGCCCCCAATGCGGGAATAAGCGTTATCATCACGCCCGCGACTATGCCCGGCGCGGCCAGCGGAACGACAACTTTCATGAAGGTCTTGAAATGCCCGGCACCCAAGTCAAGACTGGCTTCGATCAAGCTTTTATCCAGTCGGTCAAGCGCCGAATAGAGCGGCAGGACCATGAAGGGCAAATGGACATAGACCAGCCCCAACACCACCGCGAAATTATTGTACAAGAGCTGGACCGGCGTCCATGCATCGAGCGGTTGCATCCCGACCAGCGTCCGCAGCCAGCTCGCGCCCTCCCACAGCCCGCCAAGGCCCTTGTTCATATAGCCATTGGTGCCCATCAGAGCCATCAATGCATAAGTGCGGATAAGCAGATTGGTCCAGAAGGGCAGCATGATGCCAAGCAGCAACCATGGCCGCCATTTTGGCGCGGCAAAGGTAATCGCCATGGCCACGGGGAAACCGATTATCAGGCAGATCAGCGTCGTGAGCGCCGCGACCGCGAGGCTTTTCAGAAAAATCGAAAGATACAGCCACTCGGTCGCACGTTTGTAATTTTCGAGTGTTCCGGAAATGTCGATGCTGGCGGGCCCGACATTTTCACCGAAACTATAGAGCCAGACAATGCCCATCGGCGCGATAAAGAACAGGCAAAGCCAGAACAGCGGCACCGACGCGATGGCCGCGAACGGGCGTTTCTGGCCTTTCCAGTCTTGGAGCGAACCTGCCATACCGACTTCGCGGCCCTAAACCGTCACCCCAGCGAAAGCTGGGGTCTCAGGCCGTGGTGCATTGCCGCCCGAGATCCCTGCTTTCGCAGGGATGACGAACAAGAGAATCGCTTTAAGCATCAAGCTGCCCTGACGCGAGTAAAGGCCTCCTCATATTTCGGCTGAAGCTCCGGATCGAACTTTGCATACTCACATTTTGCAAGGACGTCGGCTGGCGGGAATATGACCGTATTGTTCCTGTACTCATCGGGCATCAGGGCCTTCGCCGCATCGTTCGGCGTTGGGTACAGGATCGTCTCGGTTATCTTCTTGCCCGCTTCGGCATCCAGCAGATAGTTGATAAATGCGTGCGCGTTCTTCGGATGCGGCGCCCCTTTGGGAATGCACAGATTATCAGAGTTCAACTGGCTGCCTTCTTTGGGAACGACAAAGCCGATGTCGGGATCCTCGGCCATTGCCTGTGCGATATCGCCATTATATTCCAGCACGACATCGACTTCACCCTTCAGCAGCAAGTCCTGACCATTGTCCTCGTGAAACGATTTGATGTTCGGCTTCTGTTTGATCATCATCGCTTCGATGGTCTTGAGATCGCCGTCGGTCAGGCCGTTGACCGACTTACCCATATATTTACCGTACAGCCGGAACATGTCGCCAGCCTCGGACAGAACTGCGATGCGGCCCTTATACTGGTCACTGTCGAACAGCACTTTCCAGCTATCGGGTACGCCCTGCACCTTCGATTTTCGATAACCGATGCCCATCACCAGCCAGGTGTAGGGCATTGAATATTTACGCGCCGGATCATAGGGCACGTCCTGATAATCCTTGGCGACATTTTTGAAGTTCGGAATTTGCGCCTGATCAATCGGCATCAGCATATCCGCAACCGCCATCCGTTCGACAAAATCGTTCGACGGCACAATGACATCATAACCCTGATTGCCGGCCCGCAGCTTAGCAAATAATTCGTCGTTACTGGCGAATAAAGTCATGTTCACGTCGACATCGGCGCTGTCCTTGTAATCCGCCAGAGTTGTCTCTCCGATATATGTGTCCCAATTATAAAAGTTCAGCTTGGCCTCTTCGCCATTGGCCAGCTTCTTGGCTTCCTTCTCGCCGCAACCAGCCAGCGCGCCAGTCAGCGAAAAGCCGACGGCAGCGACGCCCATGCCTTTCAGCATCGCGCGACGGTTGCTGCCTGCATGCAGAAATGTCTTGAAATCCATGTTTTTTCTCCCGCTGGACCCTGGTTATCCTGACTAACATGCTGGACCAAATACGAAGCTTAGAAAAGCCCCTTTTTTCCAGCATTTGAAACGCCATTAAATTGCGCCGCATCGCGCTTATTACGCGCCGCGATATCATGGTCTGGCAAGGGACATGGCTTCCTAATCGACCGCTGCCTGAACCATATTGTAAAAGGTTTCACGCTGCTGTCCGACCGTTGCAGGGTCGGTCGCCTTTGGCCAGTTGCTGTTAGACGCGATGACCAGTTTGCGCTTTGGATCGATAAAAATCCCCTGTCCGAAAATACCCTGCGCGGCATAGCTGCCATCGTCATATGTCCACCACTGGAACCCGTACCCTTTGCCCGCCACACCGATGTCGGCCTGTTTCGTGGTGGCAGGTGTCATCCAGTCATCGGGCAGGACAGCTTTGCCATTCACCATTGCGCCGCCCAGCATGAAAACACCGAACCTGGCATAATCGCGCGTTGACGCCTGCACACAGCACCCGCTGATCTCATGCCCAGTCGAGCCTAAAAGCCAGCTTGCATCCTGCTCCATACCAAATGGCGCCCATAGTTTTTCAGACAGATATTCGGACAATGTCTTTTTGGTTGCCGCGCTGACCAGTACCCCGATCAGGTTCGTTTCGCCGGTCTTGTAAACCCATTTTGTTCCAGCCGGAGCCTCGCGCGGCAATACCCGCATATAGCTGACGGTCACGTCCATGCCGTCTTTGGCCTTGTGCTGATTGAACAGCGCTACGTCGGATTTGGGATCGGCATAATCTTCATTCCACCTGACGCCCGAGGTCATGGTCAGCAACTGCCGGATGGTGACATCATCATAAACCGAACCTTTCAGATCGGGGATATAGGCCGAAACCTTGTCTTCGATACTCTTGATATAGCCATCCTCGATCGCCGCCCCGACCAGCGTCGAAGTAAAGGATTTCGCGACCGAGAAACTGGTCCATTTGCCGTCACCGTTAAAACCCAGGCCGTATTTTTCGAGCCGGATCTTGCCGTCGTGAACGATTACGAGTCCGGCGGTACGTTGGTCCTTCATGTAGGCGTCTACATCGGCGTCGACTTTCAGCGGTTCGCCCTTGGGAAGCGGAAAGACGTCGTCACCTGCCGCGATGATGTTGGCTTTGGCAAGGATCGGAATGCGATCCATCGTGCGGAACGCCGCGTCGCGTTGGGGGATGGTCCAGAACAGCACGTTCGCATCGGTCGGCATGCTTGAAACAAGCGCCTTCATATCCTTGTCCGCCGTGACCCAGAGTATCCCGACGGCACCCACGACCAGCAGCAACATTCCCAACAGCCATTTTTTCATCGCGCGCCTCCCAGAACCGTTTATCTTTTTATCAAAGTGACCTGCGCAACATTGATGCCGCCGCCTCTGAAACCCCCTTCGCAATACATCAGATAATAGCGCCAGAGGCGAACGAATTTTTCGTCGAAGCCGGACGGTAGCCGCCCCTTCTCGACCGCCAAATCAAAACGTTCGCGCCAGCGTTTTAGCGTTTCTGCGTAATCCATACCGAAGTCATGCTGGTCTTGCCATTCGAGGCCATTGGTGTGGGCCAACGCCCTGAAACGACTTTCCGAAAGCAACATGCCGCCAGGAAAAATATAGTGCTGGATAAAATCCGTCCCGCTTGCGTAGGATTCGAAGATGTCATCCTCGATACGGATATACTGTATCGCCGCGCGGCCACCGGGTTTCAGGCAACGCGACAGGCTGGCCAGATAATCCGGCCAATAATGCCGCCCCACCGCCTCAACCATTTCAACGCTGGCGATCGCGTCATATTGGCCGCGCACGTCGCGATAGTCGGTCAGCGTCACCAACGCGTCGCCGAGCCCTGTCAGCCGCGCATCGGCATAAGCTTTCTGCGCCAACGACAGGGTGACGCCATGATAGCGAACGCTGTGCTCGCGCAGGGCCAGTTCCGCCAGGCTGCCCCAGCCGCAGCCGATTTCCAGAAGGCCGTCGCCGACCTTCAGTTTCAACCGGTCAAGCAAAGCCTCGATTTTGCGACGCTGCGCGCGCTCAAATGTGTCATTTTCAGCGAACAGCGCGCTCGAATATGTCATGCTTTCATCAAGCCAGGCGCTATAAAAGTCATTGCCCAGATCATAGTGAAATTCGATGTTCCGCCGTGCGCCGTTGCGGCTGTTGCGACGGAGCGCGTGTATCGCGGTGCCAATCAGCTTTGCCAGGCCGGAGGGTCGCCCGACACTGCCCAGCGACACGCGGTTCCGCATGAACAAGTCGAAAATCTGCACGGGATCAGGGCTGCTCCACTCGCCAGCCGCCCATGCCTCATACCAGCCCGCCGAACCGCCGCGCACCAGCCGGAGCAAAGCCCTCCAGCTGTGCAGCGTTCCCGTCGCCACAGGCCCCGGACCACGTCCGCCGAGCAAGCGGACGGAGCCATCGGGTATCGTACATTCGATACTTCCCCATTCCAGACCCCGGTCGATCCGGTCC
>JANOPT010000064.1:0-11933 GCA_031421975.1 Sphingomonadales bacterium
CAGACCGCAATGATACCGCGCTGGTTCACATGGGCCGGCATCCTGTTCCTACTCTGGAACTTGATGGGCGTTGGGGCCTTTGTCAGCCAGTGGACGATGTCCGCCGCCGATATTGCCGCTTTGCCGCAGATCCAGCGCGACCTGTGGGCCGGGATGCCCGGCTGGGCGTGGGCGGCCTATGCAATTGGCGTCGGCGCCGGGACGTTCGGCGCCATCGGCCTCATCCAGCGCAAGTGGTGGGCGCCGCTTGCCTTTGCTTTGAGCCTGATCGCGATTCTGATCCAGTTCAGTTACCCCTTTCTCGTCGCGAAGGGTTCACAATCGGACGTCGCCATGCTTGCCTTCCCGATGTTCATCGTGGTGATGGCGGTGCTCCAGTGGCAATTATCCCGGCACTGGCAACGCAAAGGCTGGTTATTTTAAGTTTTCCAAACAGGGAGAGAGATAATGGGCAAAAATACAATCTGCATTTGGTATGACAATGCCGCAGAAGGAGCCGCACATTTTTACGCGGCAACTTTTCCTGATAGCCAAGTCGGAGCAATCCATCATGCCCCCAGCGATTCCCCGGGCGGAAAAGCGGGCAATGTTATGGTCGTTGAATTCACCGTCTGCGGCATCCCCTGCATCGGCCTGAACGGAGGACCGCTTTTTCCACATAGTGAGGCCTTCTCTTTCCAGATCGCAACCGACAGTCAGGAAGAAACCGACCGTTACTGGAACGCCATCGTCGGCAATGGTGGTGCGGAAAGCCAGTGCGGATGGTGCAAGGACAAATGGGGCATCAATTGGCAAATCACGCCGCGCATACTGACCGATGCGATAGCGCAAGGCGGCGACGTCGCCAAACGTGCGTTCGATGCGATGGCGATGATGGTCAAGATCGACGTCGCCAAGATCGAGGCGGCGGTGAAAGGATAACAATATGACCGCCACGCCTGAAAACCGCTGGGAACTTTCCGTCACGCGCCTGATCGCCGCGCCGCCCGAAAAGGTCTGGGACGTCATGGCCAACCGCATTGAAGAATGGTGGTGCCCCAAACCTTGGCGCGCCGAATTTGCCGCGCTCGAACGTCGCGCCGGTGGTACGTCATCCTGCACGATGTATGGCCCCGATGGCGAAGTCCATCCGCATCCGGGCACGGTGCTGGCATGGGACGAGGGGCGGCGTTTTGCCTTTACCGACGCGATTGTCGGTGACCTGATGCCCGCCGGGCCTTTCATGATCGGCATCTGGGAAGTTACTCCAGAAGGTGACGGCACACGCTACACCGCAACCTGTCGGCACTGGGTCGAGGGCGATTGCCAGCGCCATGTGGAAATGGGCTTTGAGGACGGTTGGGGCGCGTGTGCCGATCAACTAAAGGCGTTGGCGGAGGCTTAAATAGCGAAACAGGAAATCGTCATTCTGAGCTTGTTTCAGGATAAAAGTCGATCGTTACTCGTTACCCCCGAATCAAGTCCGGGGTAACGCTTCATCACACTTCGCATAACGTGGCGCATCAAAAGTCGACCTGCTCGTAATGTTTGGGCGGGGCAATTACTTCCATGCGCTCGGATAACAAGGGCCGAAAACTGGGGCGTGATTTGAACATGGCGTACCACGCCTTAGTCTGCTCGTGCCCGTTCCAGTCGATCCCGCCGAGATAATCGGCAACCGATATTTGCGCGGCGGCGGCAAGGTCTGCCATACTCATGGTCGAACCTGCCATCCACGCGCGGTGGTCTATCAGGTAATCGACATAATCGAGATGCCCGTTTGCCAGCTTCATGGCCTCACGCAGAACTTTAGAGTCAGGTGGCTGGCGATCAATCAGGCGCTTCTTCATTCGCTCGTGGAGCAATGGCTGAGTGACGTCGCCATAAAATTGCTCGTCGAACCAGGATACCAACCGCCGGATTTCGGCACGATATTGAGCTGTACCGCTAATCATAGGATTAGCCACCACGGTCTCGTCGATATATTCCGAGATCGCAACCGAATCCGCCAAGGTGATGTTGCGTTCGGCATCGCGCATGACGGGCGTGCGGCCCGCTGGGTTCATGTGCAGAAAATCGTCGCGCTGCTCCCACGGATTTTCGCGGACAAGACTGTAAGCAATGCCCTTTTCACCGAGGAGCAAGCGAACTTTGCGCGAAAACGGACAAAGCGGATATTGATGGAGGTGCCACATAAAGGACTGTTAGGGGCGAACCACCGTTATTGGAAGAGGCGCGCTATTTATTGTTGCGTCCCTCGCCGGGTTCTTTTGCAGCTTCTTTTGCCATATCAGCATCCAGCCTCGCCTCGGCCGCCTTCACCTTTTTTTCGGTCTCGGCGTATTGATCGTCGAAATCCTTCTGGCAACCACCCAGCAAGAGCAGCAGAGGAAACGCACCGCGCATCAGTAATCCTTTTTGTATCGGACGTTGACGTTCGACTGACCGCCCGAACCGATCTGGCTTAACACCGACAAAGCCCGGGTCAGGCTGATTTCCAGCTGCGTTGCGGTATAGCCACGCGCATCGGTGACGATTTCGACGTAGACGTCGTTCGTAATATACTGGCCGAAAGCTACAGCCGTGCCGCGACCGGTTTTTTCGTCGGCGCCCAAAATTCGCAACTGATCAAGCCCGGTCGCCGATTGCAGCACGCCCAAAGGATTGAGCCCGCCTGCCCCGCCACGTAAATTGTTAAGCGACGCCGCGAGTTGCACAGCCTGAATAGCGCTGAGTTCGCCGATCGAATTGCCGAACAAGATGCGGGCCATGATTTCATCCTGCGGCAAGGCAGGGGTCGAGCCGAAGCTGATGTCGGGATTCTGCCCCGTGCCGCGAATGTTGACGCGCACCGTGGTGCCATCGACTTCACTTGCCGCTGCGACCCGGATCGACGGGTTACTGGCGGGGCCGCCATTGAACGATATCCGGCCACTCTCCAGGTCGAACGAACGTCCAGCAAAGCCAAGCGTTCCGCGCACCAGATTGATCTCGCCTGCAATCCGTGGCGCATCGCTGGTGCCGGTCACGCGCAGGTTTGCGCCCCATTCGGATTCCAGACCCATGCCAGTAACGTATATCTCGTCAGGCGCGACCAATTCTATGTCCAGCTTCCAGTTGCTGGGCAGGCTGGTGATCGCATCGGCATCGCCTGAAACGCGCGGCCGTCCCGCCGCAACCTTGCGGCGCACACCGGTCAGCGTGGCGACTGCGGCAGCGCTCTGGCGGATAATCTTGAACCGCGTTTCGGGCAGGCGGAGCTTGCCGCTGATCACCGCGTCGCCATCAGCGGTATTGGTGACGCTGATCCTGCCGGTAGCGGTCGTGGAAATCATTTCACTGCGCGCCACGCGGGCACGGTCAAGATCGAGGTCAAGTTGCAGCGGAAATCCCTTTGCCGAGCTTAGATTGACAAACCCCTTGCCGCTGACCGATCCGGTTCCGGCCAATGCTGTCAATTCGGTGACCTCCAGCTGGTCGTTCGAAAAAATCCCGCGCACGCGAAGTTTGGTCAGGCGGGTACCATAGACGTCGTTTTCATATACCAGGTCATTGGCGCGAACGACCCCGGTTAGGCGCGGTGCCTGCACCAGGCCGGAAAAATCGGCAGCAACGCCGATATTGCCCGACAGGCTCTGGTCAGCAATCGCGGCCAGCGAGAACAATGTGTCGGCAGGGCCATTATAGCGAATACCACCCGATAGCGGCGCGGCGAGCAACCGTTGAGTCCAGGCTGCGTTGCCCGGCGGCAAAGGCGTGAGGTCGACTTGCAGACGCCCGACGGCCACGCCGCGCCGCCGGAAAACCGCGCGGGCATTTCCGCCTTCGGGTAACAATCGTCCGACGAGGCTGATGTCTACCGGCTGGGACGCCGAACCCAGGCTGGTCCGCCTGAAATTATCGATCTCGAGCCGGGCGTCGGCGCTGGGAAAAGCCGTCAGCGACGCCTGCGACCAATCGATGCTGCCCTTCGCTCGCCCGCTGACGCTCAGGCCCGGCAAGAAAGGATTGATCACCGCCAGGTTCACGTTTTCGAGCCGCGATTGAACTTCAATGCTGTTACCATACCCGCCTGCGAATTTTATCGTTCCGTCGGCAACCTTGATTGTCGCGGGTAGAATTTCATATGCACTGCGCCGTGGCAGAATGCGGACTGGACCAACGGTTTCGAAATCGATGCTGTTGGCTCTTCCCTTGGCCGACACGCGCCATAATTGCTGGGTCAGGTCGGCATTGGCGGCGATGCGGAATGGTACTTGGCTGCGGCCCTCGGCAAGGATCTGCGCGGTGCCAGCGCCGCCGCGATAGTCGACCTTTGCCCGCGCCGCAGCAAGCGAGATTTCGTTGTAGAGCGCATTCTCGACCTGCACATCGGCAATGATTTGCGGACTGTCGAACAGGATGATGTCAGCGTTGATGATGCCCCGGCCAATGGCAAGTTTCTGCGCGCCCGCAAGCTGGGCATTGGTAGCGATGGCATCGACAACTGCACGCTGATATTTGCCTTGCGCCGATAATGCGATAGTCCCGTCAAAGCCGGAACCAACGCCCGTCAACGTGCCGACAAACGGTCCCGCTGCGGCTTGCCTGACCCTTCCCACGACCCCGATCCCGGCGAAATTACCGCGCAATATGTCGATCGTCAGCGGCCCGTTGCCCGACAGCACGTCGATGTCGCCGGTGACCAGGCCATAATCAGTCGCGCCGGTCAACGTGATGGCGTATCCCTTTCGGCTTCGCGTGACCAACCCGACCACGTTCGACAGGCCTACTCCGAAACCGGGGCGTGATGCCGTCACACGAACGACTGGCCGGTCAAACGTGCCGGTCATGGCGACACTGACGGGGCCATATTGATTGGAATAGCCAGCGCCTTTGAACACCACTCGCCCGCCGTCGGTGATATAAGTGCCGGTACCGCTATTCAGCCGGAATTGCGGCGCGACGACGCTCGTTCGCGTGATCTGCAACACTCCGTTGGTGCCATAGCGGATGCCTGCATTGACAAACATCTGTCCGCCCAGAAAATTCTGGAAGCCCGGGCTGAACAACCGGGTCGAACGCGCCTTTACCGTACCTACCAAAGCATAGCCGCGTCCTAATGTCGTCTCCAGGTCGACATCGGCAACCACGTTGAACAGCCCAACCGAATCCACCTGAAACCCGTCGACCTTGCCATTCAGCGCGCCTGTATAAAACCCCTTGTCGATGTCCCCGATGATCAATGCAGTCGCGTTGATGCGATCCGACCTGATTTTCATATTGTCGGACAGCAAACGCCCGTCAGCGACGGCAAGGTCGCCGTTTAACCGGACGTTATTGAGCAAGCCGCCCGCGATCTGGTTGATGCCTGTCACCCTCCGCGCTCTGGCGTTTACGGGAATCAGGAACCGGTCAGGCTGACCCTGCGCTTCGCCGCTTGCGCTCACGCCTTCAAACGTCGTGGTATCGAATGTCAGCCGCGTTGCGGTCGCCGAATAGGCGACCGTCGGCGCAGCAAATGCGCCATTGAGTAACGCCCTGCCCCGCACGTTCGCGCCGCTCACACTGCGCGCGATAATCGACGGGCGGAGCAACCGGATATCGAGCGCGAGGTCGTTGAAGCGCCCTTCGCCCAGATCGGCAATACCGCTTGCGCCCAACACGATTGCTGCTGAACGGATACTTCCTTTGACGTCGGCGGTGCGATCCTGGAATGTCGCGGCCATCTCGATATTTGCCACCGGCGACAAAGCGCGCATGATGAGGCTGTCAGCCATGATTTGTGCAGGTGCGGCCAACCCTTTGGCAGTAAAAGTGCCGTCACGGGCGGTTAGCGCAAGGTCAGCGATGTCTTCGCTGCCCATTTGAGCGGTTAAGGCGCCGTCCCATTTCTGCCAGCTACCGCGTCCGTTGAGCGCCGCCTTTACGGCAACATTCTTGCCCATCAGCCCAGCCACCAAGCCATCCGCAGGTGCATCGACCTTCAAATCGACATCGAACCGGTTGTCGTCAGGCACCGCATCGAGTTTCAACACCAGCCGGTCGCCCTGCAATGTCCCGGCAGCCGCATCGACCACCGCACGGCGGTCAGCAATACGGACTTTGCCTTCCAGCGAAGCGACCTGCTGCTCGCCCGTTATTGCTTTATCAAATACGATCCGGTCAATCTTCAGCCGGTCGATATCAATATCGAGATCGGGCAACAACGGTTCGCCGCGGTCAGGAACGATCCGGAATGCCGGCATCCGCGCCACTTTCAGTTCACGCGCGGTCAGCGATTTAATGTTTACCCCGCCGCGCACATAGGCAAACGGGTTCCAGTCGAGTATGATTTCCGGCGACCGCGCAAAATCACCCTTCGGGTCGCGGAACCGCACATTTTTCAGCACCGCGCTGCCATAAATCGACCCTTCGATCCGGCCGATTCGGATATTCAAACCATTTTCCAACTCGAATGCCGCCACTTGGCGTGCAACGAAATCGCGTCCTGTTTGGGTGTCGAGCCAGACATAGCCGCCCACGAACACTAGCAGCAACAGCGCCACCAATGATCCCGCCCCGATTGCAACGCGCCGCCAGAGCATCAGAATGCTTGCCCAATCGACACATAGACCGAAACGCGCGATTCGCCGGGCTGCTTGTTAATCGGCGTTGCAATATCCAGCCTGATCGGTCCGAAATTGGTGTAAAAGCGTCCGCCGATGCCAACACCGAAACGCCAGTCGTCAAACTTTGGAATGCTGCTTTGGTAAATTTGCCCTGCATCGACAAAACCGACCACGCCGAAATTCCCGAACCGGTAGCGCGCCTCGATCGCCGCTTCATTGGTGCTCCGTCCACCGATGGGATCGTTGCTCGGATCTTTCGGCCCGAGCTGCTGATATCCAAAGCCACGAACCGATCCGCCACCCCCACCATAATATCGCCTGGACGGCGCAAGGTTTTCGCGCTCGATTCCGGAAATCGAACCGACCCGCGCCCGTGCCGCCAGAACCAGGCTGTCACCGGCAGGAAAATAATAGGACGCATCAAGCATCGTGCGGGCATAAATTTGCTGACCTGAGCCTAAAGAAGCTTCTGGCGATACGCGCAGTGTCAGACGATATCCCTTGGTCGGATTAAGCAAATCGTCGGAACGATCGAAGCCGACCTGCCCCGGCAAAGCCGCGATATAGTAAATGCGGCGATCACGAAGCCCACGAGCCCGGTCGAAACCGTCCTCGGACGTTCCCAGAATCTCAGCACCGATCGACCAGGTGAATTTCTTTTGCCATATCGGTGTCGAGACGTAGCTCATCACGCCCCCCAGCCGACCGGTAAACGCCTCGAAAGCATCATAATTGCTGTGCAGTGCTGATAGCGACAGTTCGATATTCCGGTCGCGATGCCCGGCATTAGCCCTGGCAAAGGACACGCTTGCAGCCTGTTCTTGCGTTCCGATCACCCCTGCCACCGTCAGCGAACCTTCGGGCGGAAACAGGTTGCGATGTGTCCAGCTGCCTTCGGCACGAAAACCCTGCCCGGTGCCATATCCAGCACTGGCCGCCAGCGTGCGAGGAGGGCCAGCCTCCTGCTGGACCAGCAAATCAGCATAGGATGTCCCGTCCGTCGCTACCCCCTCGCCGGCCACAGGCTCAATCGATACGGTGGACAGTAGCCCGGTCGCCACCAGTGCTGCGCGCAAATCGTCGACCAGCCGTGAATCATATAAATCACCGGTTCTGAACCGCCGAAGCAGAGCAACATGATCTGCATCGAAGGCTTGGTTTCCTTCGCTGCGTACTTTCCCGAAATAGCTGCGCTGTCCGGTATCAACGGGCAGCGTGTAGTCACCCGTACCCATATCGCCGTCGAGCAGGATGTCGCGCTGCCCAACCTTGGCAAAAGGATATCCGTTCTGTGGCAGTTTGACGGAAATATTCGCTTCCGCCGATAAAATCGTATCGGCGACAATCGGATCACCGGTCGCTGGAACAAAATTGCTGCTGATAAGGTCGGCGGGTATTACCGGAGGCGCGGTAAAGGCTATCTCGCCCAGATAATAACGCCGTCCGGGCACGACACTCATCGAGATCGTAATCGGACCGCCCGCGTCAACCGGCGGCTCTGCGCCGACATTCACATCAGCATCGAAAAACCCCTGTCCGTTCAGTATGTCGAGAAGCAACTGACGATCCGCCCGCGCTCGTTGCCCGACCTCGGCGCGATTGTCGGCACGACCATTAGCATCATCCAACGCCGAAAGATCGTTGAACCGCCGCCTTGTATCGCGCCAGGCATCCGCTGTACGCTTTATATCGCCGGCGTCCGTCCCGGTTGCCTTGGCGGGATCGAGCCCTTCAAGTCGAACGACATAACGCACCGCGCGTGACACCTCCGCCTCTTCGGTTGGCGTGGGGGGCGGTTCGGCATCGAAACTGTCGATTGGCGGCAGAGGATCATCGAGCAGCGGGTCTGTAACGGGCGGATCGGGCAGTATTTCAACTGCATCATTGTCTTGAACCGCGCTGATGGGCGGGTCCGAGGCGGTCTGTTCTGCCTGCTGCTGCGCCCCAGACGTGCCACTGCCACCGTCTGCTTTGTCTTGTGCCTTTTGCCATTCCTCCACGCTTTCCAGCGGAGCGGCGTTGAGACTGGGGATCGCTTTTTCGAATTCTTCATCCGTTATAATCGGCGCGCGCGGGTCGGCAGGGCGAAGGGTTTCTTGTGGCAAAGTTGTTTGTGCGTCCTGATCGGCAGACACAACGACAGGTTCGGCGGTCGACGGCGACGCCGGCATTTCCTGAGCCATCGACGGCGCCGCGATGCAGCCCAGCAAAAAAGAAGTAATCGATCGAACCAAACAGACTCCCTAGGCGGCGAACGCGTGCACTTTCAAAAGGTTCCCAATAAAGCCGCAGTCCTTCGTTAACGCTAAGAGCGGCAGATGCAACGGACAGCGTGGAAATCTACATTTTAGACATGGACACCGCTATATGCGGCGTTCATCAGGATGCTGGTGTGACGCGCCGCTTTGTGTCAAATTCTGCAACTGGTCGGTTACAGCATTTTTATTTCATTCGAGTGAGCCCACCCGTAAAGGCTAAAACGATATTTTAAGGTGGCGTATAGAGGATATCGCAGGCTGGGGCATAATAGAGCGCGGCAAAGTGACGCTGATGCTTGGCAGCGATGGCAATGTTCGCGGCAGATCGCGTGCAACGGGTATTCTGCCAATTACCGGATGACAAGTGAAAGGGTCATTGTTTATCCGCCGATGACCGTAACCCTGATCGCGTGCGTGCCTGCGATAATGCAGCAGAAACAGACGTTTCTGGCGATGGTCGGGACTGCGGCGTCGTTTACGGCCACATCCGAAGGTTGGTTGCTCGTAAAATCGGCAAATGGCGCAACGATCCGGCTCACGCGAAAATAGTTTCGGCAGGCGGCAGCCGAGACAAGTGCCATGCGCCCGATGACTGCGGTCAAATTTACGGTACACCGGCCTTGAAAGCGCAACTGTGCTCGTGCAAAGCGCAGCGATTCAATCGCGCTGCGTGACGGAGCATTTATGCAAGGCAAATTGGTAACGGTTTTCGGTGGCGGTGGGTTTTTAGGTCGCTACGTCGCGCAGGCGTTGTTTGAACAAGGCGCACGGATCCGGATCGCCTGCCGCAATCCGGGAAGTGCCATTCATATCAAACCACTGGCCAATCTGGGCCAATTGCAGCTTGTCGCCGCAGACATACGTAAACCCGCAAGCGTCGCCCGCGCTGTAAAAGACGCCGACGCCGTGGTCAATCTGGTCGGCAGCTTTACCGATATGGACGCTATACAAAATGTCGGCGCGGCTAATATTGCGAAAGCGGCCGCAGCGGCCGGTGTCGCTGCATTGGTGCATATCTCTGCCATTGGAGCCGACCCAGAAAGCGAAGCGGAATACGGACGCAGCAAGGCAGCGGGTGAGGCAGCGGTACGAACCGCTTACCCGACGGCTACGATTTTGCGGCCTTCCATTGTGTTTGGCCGCGAGGATCAGTTTATCAACCGTTTTGCCGGCTTAATCCGGATGCTTCCGGTAGTACCGGTGATCGGTGCTGATACGAAATTTCAGCCGGTGTTTGTTGGCGATGTCGCAAAGGCCGTTGTCCCGGCATTGACATTCATGGGCGGCGATACGTTTGAGCTTGGCGGCCCGGATGTGCTCACAATGCTGGAATTGAACCAGTGGATAGGTAAAGCCATCGGTTATGATCGCAGCTTTATTCCGGTACCTGATTTTGCCGCCGGATTGTTGGCAAAAACAACTGGCTGGCTTCCCGGTGCACCAATAACACAAGATCAATTCGCAATGCTGGGGTCGGATAACGTCGTAACTGGTACCGACGGCTTGGCAGCTTTCGGCATTACGCCAACGTCGCTTAAAGCGGTGGGCGATGACTGGCTTGACATTTATCGCAAGCATGGACGCTTTGGGGCATGACCGATATCTGGGTTGCCATCGTCCTCGGCATTGTGGAGGGCCTGACCGAGTTCCTGCCGGTTTCCTCGACCGGGCATCTGATCTTGGCGACCGAACTACTAGGTTATGACGCGGGAAGATGGGCGATTTTTAACATTGCGATTCAGCCCGGAGCAATCCTCGCCGTAGTCGTTCTGTACTGGCGGACATTTGTCGACGTGTTCAAGGGATTGTTTACCTGGGACGCAGGCGCGGTCGCCTTTGTCCGCAATCTGCTGTTGGCGTTCACACCGGCGGTCGTTCTTGGCCTGGCATTTGGCGACTTGATCGAAGTAATGCTCGAAAACGCGGCTATCGTGGCATGGGCGCTGATTATCGGCGGGTTCGCGATACTCGTCGTAGAGAAATACGCGCGTCCGCAAGAAACTGGCGGTGTTGCCGCTTTGACCGTCAGGCAGTCGGCGATGATCGGGCTCGTCCAGTGCCTGGCCATGATTCCTGGCGTAAGCCGGTCGGGCGCAACTATCCTCGGCGCGATGTCGCTCGGTGTGGACCGCAAGACGGCGGCCGAGTTCAGTTTTTTCTTGGCTCTGCCAACACTGACTGGCGCAACGATCCTGCAACTGTTCAAACATCGCGATGCCGTGACGATGGACGATATGGGATTAATCGGGATCGGGTTTTTCGTTTCGTTCATCGTCGCATGGGCAGTCATCAAGGCGTTTCTGGCGGTGGTAACACGTTATGGGTTCGGGCCGTTTGCCTGGTATCGAATCATCGCGGGCGTTGCCGCGCTGATATGGCTAGGGCAAAGATAGGTCCGAACCGGATATATATTATTGTAATATAATTTCATCGGGACGAAACTAGCACAAAGTAGCGGCGATATAAGGCATAATTACTGTCCTATATTTGCTGTTTCGGCGTGACAACCGGGGATAACCGGTCTATCGCGACGCATCTTCAAGGAGCGCGTCGTGGCGAAAGACCCAATGCTGAAATTTATATCGAAGCCGCAGGCTTATCCCGCGAAACGCGAGGCCCAGTTGCGTGCAGAGGATTTCGCCGAAATTGCCAGTCGATATCCGCCCGATGAAGCCAAAGACCAAGCGTCGCGATGTTCGCAATGCGGCGTACCGTATTGCTCGGTGCATTGTCCGCTACACAATCATATCCCGGACTGGCTTCGTCTAACCGCTGAAGGCAGGCTGCGCGAGGCTTATGAATTATCGAACCTGACATCGACGATGCCCGAAATCTGTGGACGCATTTGTCCGCAGGACAGGCTGTGCGAGGGTAATTGCGTCATCGAATTTTCCGGCCATGACGCGGTCACCATCGGTTCGGTCGAGAAATATATCACCGATACTGCATGGGAAGAAGGCTGGGTCGAGCCAATCGAAGTAGGCCCATCGCGCGGGCAGTCGGTCGGCATTATCGGTGGGGGTCCCGGCGGCCTCACCACCGCAGAATATCTGCGCGTTGCCGGTTATGACGTGCATGTCTATGACCGGTATGACCGCATGGGCGG
>JANOPT010000065.1:0-11697 GCA_031421975.1 Sphingomonadales bacterium
CATGGCCTCTACATGATGGCCGTTCCGCTGCAGGAACGCCCGGCAAAGCTGCTCGGCTTTGAATATGCGGCCTTCCTGAATGAAACTGGCAACGCTTAGCAATTCTGGCGGAAGCTGCGACAGATGGCTGTATTGTGCACGTGCAAAATCAGCGGCGGTGTCACGTCCCGCGTTGCCATGCGCTTCGGCAAGTTGACGCCAACTGGCCGGTAGCGCGCCATTATGTGTTACCGCACGCTGATATGCAGTGATCGCTTCTTCGCTGCGGCCGCTGTCGCGCAAGCAATGCCCGCGTTCCTGCCAGGCCCGTCCATAGCCGGGATCGATCGCAATCAGTTGGTCGAGGGTTTCCATCGCCACCGGAATCTGCCGCCGCATACGTTGCGAAACAGCAAGCGTGTATAACGCGTCGATGTTTGTCGGCGCCAGTTTCAGCAGCTGTTCGCATGTTGCCACAGCCTCTGCCAACCGCGCATTCTGAAGATGTGTCCGTGCATCGCGCAAAGCCGCGTCCATATCTTCCGGCGAAGCCTCCGCCAACATTGTCACACAAACTCCTATGTTGCGACGAACGGTTGTGGGGACACTGCCGCACTTCGTGCATCGGACGCAATGCCGAAATGGAATCGAATTGGGGCACCGACCATATTGGCCGGTGCCCCACTTCGTTCATTACATCTTGTACGAGAACCGCAACCCAAGTGTGCGGGGACGCGATGTGGTCGTGCGAAGCTCGCCATCATTCCCGCTCTTGTAAAGTTCCGGCCGTTCATCGGTAAGATTGTCGCCAAACAGCTCAATTCGCCAATCATCTTTCGACACGCCGAACGACGCCGCAATAGTGCTATATGACCCGAGCTGCTGTGCCGCTGGTATTGGCGAAACGACATCACCCGGACGAACAAGAACACCGTTGTAAGTGACTGCTGGACCCGAATAGCGGATATCGACATTGTCAATCACGTCGGAAATGCTCTTGCCAACATGATGGAAGCTAACACCTGCAAAGGGAGCCAGGCCAGAGCTCAGCTCTTTTTCCCAATGCAGGCGGGCATTGAACTGGAATTTGGGACTGAGCGCCAAAGGCCCACCAAGCGGACGAAGGACCGTCGTGTTCTTCCGATATTTCGTTAGTTCCGAATCATTGTAAGAAAAGGCACTGTTAAGCGTTATTTCAGGCGTCGCGCGCCACGTCACATCGCCCTCCACGCCTTTTATCCGCGCATCGATAAGGTTTGTCGTGAATGTCTGGTTCGAAATATTCTGGTCGAAAACCGTAATCTGGATGTTGCTCCAATCAATCTGATAGGCCGCCAGATTGATTTGCAAACGCCGGTCAAGTAGCGAGAACTTGCCGCCGATTTCGTAATTCTGTACTTTGTCAGGTACATAGGTGCCAAGACGCACGAAGTCGGCGTCAGTCGGACAAATCGCGCTGGGGACGCGGCAAGGCCGTCGATTGAAACCACCCGGGCGGAAACCGTCCGAATAGGTTGCATATACCAACGACCCGTCGCCGATTTTATAGGTCAGATTGCCCTTGAACAATACACCCGTGTATTTTGCCGGCGACGCGTCAGCATACAGCGTATTCAGGTTCGCGCTTATGCCATAGAAGGCAGGTGGAACAAATGGCGGTGGAGCAGGCTGCCCTGGCAGCGGCGGTGGCGGCGTTGGAGAATATGTACCCGTAGCTGGATCATAGAAGCCGCGCGACACGCCGTCGAAACTCGTGTTCGATGAACCATTTATCGAGGCCTTCTCGTTGTAATAACGCAGACCGCCGGTGAGTATCAGCTTTTCCGGAATGATATCGAACGAGGCCTCACCATAAGCAGCAAATTGCTCGTCCTTGCGCTGAATATCGTTGAAAAAGCCGACCTTTACGGGGCGAACGCTCGGATCATTCGGGTTGACCGATGGATTGGGCGCGCGGGGATAGATAAAGCCCGCCGCCTCGCTCAGATACGACCAGTCCGTATTATCGAACAGCTTGTTGTTATCATAAAACAGACCAAAAGTACCACGGAGGCGGTTTTCCGCTGGTGTCGTGACACGGAATTCCTGCGTGAAACGCTTGGTCTTGTTCCGAGTTTGGTAACTTTTATATGGCGCGTAGCAAGTGTTCCCCCTCGCCACGTTGCTGTAATAAACGCCCGCATCACATTCATAATAAGGCAGATACAAGCCGATATTCGAGTAACCGGCATAATCGGCAATTTGCGTGGCGCGATGCTTCATGTACGAACCTGTGTAGATCAGATCCAACGCGCCGAGACGGCCGTTGATTGTCAGGGTGGACAGGTTGACACGGTCACGCAATGAATTGTCGTTAAATTTGGTGACCTGAAGATCACCGACATCGGCTTCAAAGTCGAACACGCCGTCGGTATCAAGCTCTTGACGAACATGCATTAAATCCACTGACCAGTCTTCAGTCAAATTCCAGGACAGAGCAATACGTCCGCCGCGATAGGTCGCATCATTATAATCATTTTCGACGAACGCGTCATTGTTGATGGATTGGCGGATCGGCACTTGGTAATTGCTACCAGTGCAATTGACGACGCCCGCGCAAGATTGCAGCGCACGCCTGACCAGCAGCGGGTTTCCGGTCGGAAGCTTCCCCGCGATCCCGACATTGCCGTTGAACGGCATCTGGAAAGTTCCTGCTACGTTGTCGATATAGCCGCCTTGCCGATCGGTATAGAACACCGCACGCAACGCCAGCTTATCCTTGACGATAGGGATGTTGATAAAGGCGTCACCGGCGACGCTCTCTTCGCCCTTGCGCGTGAAGGCATAGCTGGCGTTAAACCCGGCGTGAAATTCGCTGGCATCAGGCTTGTTAGTTATGTAGCGAACCGCACCACCCATGGCGCTGGCCCCAAAAAGAGTGCCCTGCGGACCAGCAAGCACTTCAACGCGCTGCAGATCGACAGCATACAGATCGAGGTTGCGCCCGACCAGCGATGCTGGCGCATCGTTGACGTACAACGCAACGGTCGGCTGTGCACCCGCTGTACCGGCAATCTGAAGGCCGGGCGAGTCAGTGGAAAGACCGCGGATGAAGATGGATGACGCGCCCGGACCGCGTGACGCCGAACGGACGTTGGGAAGATATTCGATCAGCTTGTCGAACTTGGTGATATTCAGGTCGCTCAGCGTATCGCCGCCCAATGCGGTGATGGCGAGTGGCACCCTGTTTGCCGCTTCCTCGCGCCTGGTTGCGGTGACGACAATGTCGGCGATTCCGCGGTCATTGTCGTCCGCAGTGGCCGATTGCGCGTAAACAGGCGCAGCGCCCGCCCCCATCGAAGCCAGAACAAACGCCGCTGTCGAAATCTTCAGATAAGCTTTCAATTTTCTTCCCCTCAACCATCCCCCGACATTGCGAGGGTCCCAATTCTCCACTGGTCAGACTGAAACTGGAGTCCCCCGCAAGCAACTGACCAAATTTTGGTCATTGGTAAAATTAATTCCTCGACCAATCACATCATCTACATTTTGCAATTAGAAGACCTAATATATAAGCAGAGCAGTGGTTAGCACGGGATTGCGACGCTACGCGGTCACCAAAATGTGATGGGGGTTGATTGATGCATTTTGGCGCTGATTTCGTTCTGGTAATAGGGTGCGAGGATCGTAAGGGCATCGTGGCAGCGGTCGCTAATTCCATCGCCAGTCAAAATTGCAACATCGTCGAAAGCTCGCAATATGGTGACGGAAACACCGGACGCTTCTTTATGCGCGTGGCGTTTTCCAGCGCTAGCGACATCACAACCGACAGCTTTACCGATGCGTTCATGCCCGTCGCCACCGCATTTCGTCTTGAGTGGCGTATTCACGATTTGCGCCAGAAACTGCGAACGATGATCATGGTCAGCCAGGGTGGCCATTGCCTCAATGACCTGCTGTACCGGACGTCGACCAACCGGTTGCCGATGGAAATCACAAGCATTGTGTCGAACCATCTGAACTGGCAACGCCGCGCCGAACATGAAGGCATTGCCTTTCACCATTTGCCCGTGACGCCCGAAAATAAAGCAGAGCAAGAAGCCAGATTGCTGGATATGGTCGAAGATCAGGACGTCGATCTTATCATTCTGGCGCGCTACATGCAGGTCCTGTCAGACGATGTATGTCGCAAGCTAGGCGGCCGGGTAATCAATATCCATCACAGCTTTTTGCCTGGCTTCAAGGGAGCAAAGCCCTATCACCGCGCCTATGAGCGTGGCGTGAAAATGGTTGGCGCGACCGCGCATTATGTTACCCCCGACCTTGATGAAGGGCCGATTATCACGCAGGATGTATCGATCGTAGATCACGCCGATACTGTCGAAGATTTGATTGCCCAGGGCCAGGACACCGAAAGCCGTGTCCTTGCACGCGCGGTCAAACTTCATCTTGAGCACCGGGTGATGCTGAATGGCAACCGCACCGTTGTTTTCAAATAATTCGAACAAAACTGGAGAGTCCCCATGAAGACGCGCGCTGCTGTAGCTTTTGAGGCGAAGAAGCCTTTGGAAATCGTGGAGCTTGACCTTGAGGGGCCAAAGGCCGGCGAAGTTCTGGTCGAGATTATGGCGACGGGGATTTGCCATACCGATGCGTACACGCTGGACGGTTTTGACAGCGAGGGTATCTTTCCCAGCGTATTGGGGCATGAAGGCGCAGGCATCGTACGCGAGGTTGGCCCTGGCGTAACAAGCGTAAAACCCGGCGATCATGTTATTCCGCTTTACACGCCCGAATGCCGCCAGTGCAAAAGCTGCCTTTCGGGCAAAACCAACCTGTGTACCGCGATCCGCGCGACGCAGGGCAAGGGGCTGATGCCCGATGGCACGTCGCGGTTCAGCTATAAAGGCCAGACTATTTTCCATTACATGGGTTGTTCGACCTTCTCCAACTTCACCGTGCTCCCTGAAATCGCCGTTGCCAAAATCCGCGAAGACGCGCCGTTCAACAGCGCCTGCTACATCGGTTGCGGCGTGACGACGGGCGTCGGCGCGGTCACCAACACCGCAAAGGTCCAGCCTGGCGACAATGTCATCATCTTCGGTTTGGGCGGCATCGGCCTCAACGTGCTGCAGGGTGCAAAGATGGCGGGCGCCAACATGATCGTCGGCGTCGACATCAATCCCGACCGCGAGGAATGGGGCAAGAAATTTGGAATGACGCATTTTGTAAACCCCGCCAAAGTGGACGGCGATATCGTACAGCATCTGGTCGAGCTGACCGATGGCGGCGCTGAATATACGTTCGACTGCACCGGCAACACCACGGTCATGCGCCAGGCGCTTGAGGCCTGCCACCGTGGCTGGGGCACCAGCATCATCATTGGCGTGGCCGAAGCAGGCAAGGAAATCAGTACGCGCCCGTTCCAGCTGGTGACGGGTCGCAACTGGCGCGGAACCGCGTTCGGCGGGGCAAAGGGCAGGACCGACGTGCCCAAGATCGTCGATCTCTATATGGATGGCACGATCCAGATCGACCCCATGATAACGCATGTCCTGGCGCTGGATGAAATCAACAAAGGCTTCGACCTGATGCATGCAGGGACAAGCATCCGAAGCGTTGTCGTTTTCTGAATGACGACGATCGCCGACATTCTGGCTGAACATGAAGCGCGCGAGGGGCCACTGCTGCCGATCTTGCATGATGTGCAAAAATGTTTCGGCCATGTCAGCGAGGGCGCGATGCGCGAAATCGCGGATGCGCTTAATCTCACGCGCGCCGAGGTCTATGGCGTTGTCAGTTTCTACCATGACTTCCGCAACGAACCCGAAACGCGGCCAGTGCTCAAACTCTGCCGCGCGGAGGCATGCAAAGCGCGCGGCGTTGAGGCTTTGGTTCCCATTGCCGAGAGCCAAAGCCGGGTAAAAGTTGAGGCTATTTATTGCCTTGGCCTGTGTTCGGTTGGCCCTGCGGCAATATTAGGCGATCAGGTCCATGCCCGCCTCAACCAAGATCGATTTGTCGCGCTGATGGCGGCCATATGAATGTCCGGATATCAGGCGACGCGCTGGCTTTGGCGTGCGGTGCTGATGCCGTTGCAAAGGCATTTGCAGACGCCGGCGCGACCGTCGAACGCACCTCCAGTTGGGGAATGCACTGGCTGGAACCTCTGGTCGAGATTGATGGCGTCGGCTTTGGTCCGGTAAGCGTCAATGACGTTGCGCCGATTATGGAGGGGCGCGCGCCATCGATTGGCCGGATTGAGGACCACCCGTTCATAGCCAGACAAAGCCGCCTGACCTTCGCCCGCGCGGGCAAAACGCGGCCGACATCGCTTGACGATTATTATGCAACCGATGGCTGGCGCGGCCTCGCCAAAGCGCGCGAAATGGGTGCTGCGGCGACCATCGATGTGGTTCTGGCATCGGGATTGCGCGGTCGCGGGGGCGCTGGTTTTCCTGCTGGTATCAAGTGGAAAACCGTTGCGGGCGCGGAGTCTGATCAAAAGTACATCGTTTGCAACGCCGACGAAGGCGATAGCGGAACCTTTGCCGACCGGATGGTGATGGAGGGCGATCCCTTCATGCTGATCGAGGGCATGGCGATTGCCGCGCTCGCCGTCGGCGCAGGTAAAGGTTATGTATATATTCGCTCCGAATATCCCCACGCGATTGCCAAGATGGAAGCCGCCATTCTGGTATGTGCCCATCTGATCGCGCCGTTCGTTGTCGAGGTCCGCGTTGGCGCAGGAGCCTATGTCTGCGGCGAAGAAACATCGTTGCTCAACAGCCTCGAAGGCAAACGCGGCGAGGTTCGCGCCAAACCGCCCCTGCCCGCGCTCGAAGGCCTGTTCGGGCAGCCCACCGTGGTCAACAATGTGCTGACCCTCGCCGCTATACCCTGGATATTATTGCATGGCGGTGATGCCTATGCGGCGTTCGGCATGGGGCGTTCCAAGGGCACGATGCCAGTGCAACTTGCTGGCAATGTCAAGCATGGCGGCTTGTTCGAGGTTGCATTTGGGATTACCCTTGGTGAGCTGGTTTACGATATAGGCGGCGGAACCGATAGTGGCCGCCCTGTGAAATGTGTTCAGGTCGGCGGCCCGTTAGGCGCTTATATTCCGCCCGCACAATTCGACTTGCCGTTCGACTATGAAGCGTTTGCCGCTGCCGACGCTCTGATTGGCCATGCCGGAATTACGGTATTTGACGACACAACGGACATGGCGCAAATGGCGCGCTTTGCGATGGAGTTTTGTGCGGTCGAAAGCTGCGGCAAATGCACACCGTGCCGGTTGGGCAGCACCCGGGGCGTCGAAACAATCGACCAGATTATTGCAGGCAAAAATATCGAAGCCAATCTGGCCCTGATCGCTGATCTGTCGGAAACCATGAAATTCGGATCGCTGTGCGCGTTGGGCGGATTTACGCCCTATCCGGTGATGAGCGCAATCACTCACTTTCGCGACGATTTTATGGTAAGAGGCAAGTCATGACGTACCAGCCGCAAACCGATTTTGGCACGCCCGCATCGAAAAGTACCGGGATGGTCAGCCTCACCATCGACGGCCGTGAAACGTCGGTCCCGGTCGGCACCAGCGTGATGCGCGCGGCGGCCGAGCAAGGGACGTCGATCCCTAAATTATGCGCCACCGACAGCGTCAAAAGCTTCGGCTCGTGCCGCCTGTGCCTGGTCGAAATCGACGGCCGCAAGGGTACGCCAGCCAGCTGCACGACGCCTGTCGAACCCGGCATGATCGTCCGCACGCAGACACCGCATCTGGCAAAATTACGCAAGGGCGTGATGGAGCTGTATATTTCCGACCATCCGCTCGATTGCCTGACCTGCGCTGCCAATGGCGATTGCGAGTTGCAGGATCAGGCGGGCGCGGTTGGCCTTCGCGATGTGCGTTATGATGTGCAGGCATCGCATCTGGGGCAGGAAAAGGACCACTCCAACCCCTATTTCGATTTCGACCCAAGCAAATGCATCGCCTGTTCGCGCTGCATCCGCGCTTGCGACGAAGTGCAGGGAACACTCGCGCTGACGATGGCGGGACGCGGGTTTGATTCGATGATTTCGGCAGGGCTGGAAAGCGATAATTTTCTAGGATCGGAATGCGTATCGTGCGGCGCGTGTGTTGCCGCCTGCCCCACCGCCACATTGATCGAAAAGAAAGTCGTCGAAGTCGGCACGCCGGAACGCAGCGTCGTCACCACCTGCGCCTATTGCGGCGTCGGTTGCACCTTTCGCGCCGAAATGCGTGGCGAGCAACTGGTGCGGATGGTGCCGTGGAAAGACGGCAAGGCCAATCGCGGACACAGCTGCGTCAAGGGCCGATTTGCATGGGGTTATGCCCAGCATCAGGAACGCATCCTCAAACCCATGATCCGCCAGTCGATCAGCGACCCGTGGCGCGAGGTCGAATGGGACGAGGCTTTCGCCTATACCGCGTCCGAACTGAAACGGATCAGCGATACATATGGTCGTCATGCGCTTGGCGGCATCACGTCCAGCCGCTGCACTAATGAAGAAACCTTCCTTGTCCAGAAACTGGTCCGCGCGGGCTTTGGCAATAACAACGTCGATACCTGCGCGCGTGTTTGTCATTCGCCAACGGGTTATGGCCTGAAGACCACATTCGGAACGAGCGCGGGGACGCAGGATTTCGACAGCGTCGAAGACTGCGATGTTATCCTGATTATCGGTGCCAACCCGACCGACGGCCACCCGGTCTTTGCCAGCCGGATGAAGCGCCGGTTGCGCGGACAGGATGGACGGCCGCCAGCAAAGCTGATCGTCATCGACCCGCGCCGCACCGACATTGTGCGTTCGCCGCATATCGAGGCGCAGCATCATCTGCCGCTTCGCCCCGGCACCAATGTCGCGGTGCTGACCGCCATGGCGCATGTGATTGTGACCGAGGGCTTGGCCGACGAAGCGTTCATCAAGGAGCGTTGCGATTGGGACGAATATAGCCATTGGGCCGACTTCGTCTCGCTGCCGCGCAACAGCCCGGAAAATCTGCAACCGGTCACTTTGGTCGATGCCGACGAGCTTCGCGGCGCGGCGCGGCTGTATGCCACTGGCGGCAATGGGGCGATCTATTACGGGCTTGGCGTGACCGAGCATAGCCAGGGCAGCTCGACCGTCATGGCCATTGCCAATCTGGCGATGGCGACCGGCAACATCGGGCGACGCGGCGTCGGGGTGAACCCGTTGCGTGGGCAGAATAACGTCCAGGGCGCGTGCGACATGGGCAGCTTCCCGCACGAACTTTCGGGCTATCGTCATATCAGCGATGGCGATGCGCGGGCTTTGTTCGAAACGGATTGGGGCGTGTCTTTGGACCCCGAGCCGGGTTTGCGTATACCCAACATGCTGGATGCCGCCGTCGATGGCGTGTTCAAGGCACTGTATGTGCAGGGCGAAGATATCCTGCAATCCGATCCCAATACCAAACATGTTTCAGCAGGGCTGGCGGCGATGGAATGTGTAATCGTCCACGACCTGTTTTTGAACGAAACTGCGAACTACGCGCATGTCTTTTTGCCGGGATCGACCTTCCTTGAAAAAAACGGCACCTTCACCAATGCCGAACGCCGCATTCAGCCAGTCCGCAAGGTGATGTCGCCAATGAACGGGCTGGAAGATTGGGAAATCACGCAAGCGTTGGCGCAGGCGATGGGGCTGGACTGGAACTACACGCATCCATCCGAAATCATGGACGAGATTGCCCGGCTAACGCCCACCTTTGCCGGTGTTTCGTTCAAAAAGCTGGACGAGCACGGTTCGCTGCAATGGCCCGTGAATGATGCAGCGCCCGATGGATCGCCGATCATGCATATCGATGGCTTTGTTCGCGGCAAGGGCAAGTTCGTGGTGACTGACTATGTCCCGACTGACGAGAAAACCGGCCCAAGATTCCCGTTGCTGCTGACGACCGGACGCATCCTGTCGCATTATAACGTCGGCGCACAAACCCGGCGGACGCAGAATGTCGTCTGGCACACAGAAGATCTGCTCGAAATCCATCCGGTCGATGCCGAGGATCGAGGGATAAAATCGGGTGATTGGGTCAAGCTTGCCAGCCGCGCAGGTGAAACCACGTTGCGGGCCACAGTAACCGACCGCGTGGCCCCCGGCGTCGTCTACACCACATTCCACCATGCCGTGACGCAGGCCAACGTCGTCACCACCGATTACAGCGACTGGGCGACCAACTGCCCCGAATATAAAGTCACCGCAGTGCAGATCAGCGCGTCGAACGGGCCAACCAACTGGCAGGAAGAATATGAAGCCCTGTCCGAACGCGCGCGCCGGATCGCGACCGAGGTGCCTGCCGAATGAACAGCGCCGAACGCCTCGTGCATATGGCCAACCAGATCGCCACCAATCTTGCCACCGATGACGACCCAGTCAGTGCGACGGCGGATCACATTCATTTATTCTGGGATCCGCGAATGAAAAAGCTGATCCGGCAAAATGGCGACGGCCTTTCCCCCGTCGCCGCTGCAGCAATCAGCCGGCTTGCTGAAACCCAAAGCACGGCGTGAACCGCCCACATATCCGGTCCGTTCCAACAATAGGAGGGCCGGATTTGGCTATCTCCGCAATGCGCCAAAACGACTGATCAGCCAGCTGCGAAACATTGCGATCGCAGGGTCCGCCAAATCATCGGCATGGAGCTTCAGATAATAGCCATAGCCGTCCTCGATCACGGCATCATAGGGCATGACCAGCCGCCCATCGGCAATTTCCTGAGCAAACATGTCGACATCGCCAAGGAAAACGCCGCTCCCGGTCATCGCATATTGAGCCGCAGCAATCGTGGTATCAAAAGCCAATCCGCCGTGCGTTTGCACGGCCAGGCCGCTTTGCCGAAGATACGCCATCCATAAAAGATCGCGCGGTTCACCGTCGAGTTTCAAGTGCAGCAGTTCGTGATGTTGGAGAAATACCTCAAGCGATTGGCCGGGGCTGGCCATCGCGGTTTCCGGCGAACATAGCGGCGCGACGCGCACCATCCACAACAGGTCGGTCACCCGGTCGTCGACATTGGGCCGGTCATACGCAATCGCCATGTCGAAATCGGTCGGCGGCAAGCCGGTAACATGCGCGCTAGACACATCGAGCCGGATGTCTGGATTTTCAGCATGGAAATCGCGCAGCATCGGCAGGAATAATTGCTGCAGCAGTGACGGCGGCACATGCAGCCGAAGCGACCGGCCGGTTACTTCGTCATCCCTGATCGAATTCATGCTTTGCTCGAGCCGGTCGAGGCATTTGCTGATCACAGGCAAAAGTTCCTCACCCGCTGCGGTCAATGCGAGCCTTGAAGCATCGCGCACAAACAGCTGCTTGCCCAACAACTCTTCAAGCCCGCCGACGTGACGGCTCATCGCGCTTTGCGACACCGACAACGCCGATGCGCCGCCGGTAAAACTTAGATGCTGGCCCACCGCTTCGAACGCACGCAGGGCGTTCAGCGGTAACCAGCGACGGTTGATGGTGCTACGGTTGGGAATGGTATGGACCTTTCAACTGAACGCTATCTAACGTTGCAAACTTTGCCCGACATTTTGAGATAGGGCTATGCGAAAATGCGATTTTGTTACGTCGGCGAACTGGCCCATGCAATCGTCCGTCAGACATGAGCAGGGGCCGAGTAATGGATTTAGAGCGGATCGACACGCTTCTCGGGCAGCGTCGCGAAGGGCACACCCTGCCGCAGGG
>JANOPT010000066.1:0-3356 GCA_031421975.1 Sphingomonadales bacterium
GCGGACTCAGGAAAAATTCTTTGCTGCCGAACAGGACCGGCTAGCTGCGGTGGATGCCGAACGCCGCAACACGAATGCGGTGCGCGGCGAAGAACGCAACCGGGCCGATGCAGAACAGCGGCGGGCTATGGCAGCGCTGGCTAGCGAATTTGAACATTCGGTCCACGCGATTATCGATGTCATGGAATCGGCGGTGCGCGCGGTAGGTGAATCGTCGCAGCAATTGGCTGCCATCGGCACCCAGACGCGCGAGCGGACTGACGCCATGGCGGATATGGCGACAAATATGAGCGGTGCGATTCACATGGTCGCCGCCGCCGCCAGACAATTAAGCGATTCATCAGACGCTATTTCGACTCAAGTGCATGATCAGGTCGCCGCCTCCGAGGCCGCCACCACCAGCAGCAAGCAAGGCAGTGGCGTCATGGCGCATCTGGCGGGCGAGGCCGAAAAGGTTGCAGAGATTGCTGCCATGATTCAGGATGTGGCCGGAAAAACCAATTTGCTGGCGCTTAACGCCACAATCGAGGCTGCGCGCGCCGGCGAGGCAGGCCGTGGATTTGCCGTGGTTGCACAGGAAGTAAAAAGCCTGGCGAACCAGACGCATGGGGCAATTGGCTCAGTCACGCAAACTGTGACGACGATCAAGGACCAGATGGACAATGCCGCACGGATGGTCGGTTCGGTCGCGCTCAAAATGACTCAGGTTCAGCACGGCGCGAACAATATCGCGACGGCCATTACCCAGCAACAGGCAGCCACACGCGACATTACCAGCCACGCCGAACACGCGGCGCAAGATGCCGAGCATGTCCGCGAATTCAGCCGCGAAGTGAATGTTGCGGCGGTTCAGGTCGGCGAAGTCGCTGACGAAATGCAGCAGGTCATGACTGGCCTTGAAAGCCGGGCAGCGGCATTGCGCGAGGCCAGCCGCAATTTCCTTGATCGGTTGCGCGCGGCCTGATGCTTTAGCATCGCTGGTCGTATTTACCTGTTCGTTCGCCAGTTGTACCAAAGCAGCATGGCAATCGATAATGAGCTGTAACTCAAGCTTGCATAGGCCGCTCCCATTGTTCCCAAACGGGGCAATAACACAACCATAACGCCGATCAGTGCAATCGCCGAAACCGCACGAATACCTAAGCTGATTTGAGGCTTGCCGATTGCCATCAACCGCGGTTCATGACCTACGCCGAACAATTCGACAGCCGACGCCGCCGCCAGGACGAGCAAGATGGGGTAAGCAGGCAAGAAATCTCGTCCCGCGACAAATGTCAAAATGGGCTTTCCCGCAAAATAGGCCAGCGAAATTAATAACAACGCTCCGATCGCTGCAATCTTGCGGAGCTGGACAAATAAAAGCATGCTATCTTCCGTGCTGCCGCGGGCGTGAAGGCTACTGAACTCCGCGTACAGCGAGCGGCTGAGCATCTCGGCAAACCGAGATGCGGCATCTTTCAACTGATACGCCAACCTGAAAAATCCGGCAGCAGACGGCCCCACAACAAACCCCACAACAAGGACCGGAACTTGCTGCGCCAATGATTTCAGTGTTGCGCCGCCGTTAGTGATGAAGGCGAAATGATAAAAATCGGTATAGCGTCCCGGAAGATTTTTGAGGGCGGCAAAATTTGATCGGGCGAAGCGGATGGGAGTTTTCGCCCGGACAAGCAGCCAATATGCGGTCGCTGCCGTGAGTTCTGCTGTGGCCCATGCCATCAGAAAACCCTGAACGGTCGGCGAAAAATGCCATGCGGCGAGTGCACCGAGCATTCTGACCAAGGGTATGACTGCGGCGGCAAGGGCATCATCGCGGAAGCGGTCGTATAACCGCAAAGCACCGATCGCGCTCGATTTTACCGATAGCAGCATTACCGCTGTGAACAGCAGCGCCGTGATGGTAAAGTTTCTCGTCCAGTCAAACCGTTCGGCAAAAACACCAATGACGACGGCGGCCAGGATCAGGCCAATGATCGCGGCGCACACATCCAGCATGACGCAAAAGGTAACCAATCGGTTATTTTCGCCTGACCCGTCCTCTTGGTTTGCCAGATTGTGGTTGCCAAACCGGATAACGAGTTGCCAGCTTTGAAACGAAACGATTCCGGAAATCGCCTGGGCAGTCCCCAGCACTAGCGTGAAATAACCGAATTGTTCAGGACCAAGCAATTGGGTCGCCAGCGCGAGGTAAAACAGGCTTAATGCCGCGCCGAATCCTTTGCCGCCCATCAACCAGCCAAGATTGTTCATAACGCGGGCAATCGGCCGTTCGCTCTGGAAAAAATCGCGCAATGACATCGGCCTGCGCTACAAAAAAACGATGCGGGGCGATAGCCCTGCGATGAACCGCGACATAAATCGGCCATTTTTGTTATCCAGAGGCGTCGCCATGATAAGAAAAGCCATCATTTTAAGCGCTGGCCAAGGCTCGCGCCTCCTGCCGCTCACCGCTGATCGACCGAAATGCCTGATCGATTTCTCGGGCAAAAGCTTGCTTGCGTGGCAGGTTGACGCGCTGTTTGCCAATAATGTCACCGAAATCCAGATCGTCACTGGCTTCATGACTGACATGGTCGAGCAAGAAATAAAGTCGTTGGAACGGTCGGGCTTAACCATCAATGTCTGTTTTAACCCATTCTACAAAGTGGCCGACAACCTGGCATCCTGCTGGATGGTGCGGTCGGCCATGGTCACTGACTTTGTCATTTTGAATGGGGACACGCTGGTTTCGCCGGAAATCGTTGCCAAGGTCGTGAACGAAGGATCATGGCCAATCACCGTTACGGTCGATGTCAAAGACGGATATGATAGCGACGACATGAAAGTATCGCGAGTCGGCGAAAAGCTTGTGGCGATCGGCAAAACCTTGACCGCAGCGCAGAGCAATGCCGAATCAATCGGCTTTTTAGCTTTCCGTGGCGAGGGTGTCGCATTGTTCCGCGACACAATCGACGCATATATGCGTACCCCTGCTGGCGTCGAAAACTGGTACCTGAAAATTGTCGATTCGATCGCGCCATCGGGCAAGGTCGGGACGTTATCGATCCAGGGTCTCGATTGGGCCGAGGTCGATTTCCTCAACGATATCGAGATTGCGACTCGCCTTACATCTAGATGGGCTGCTTAAAAGATAGCCTCAGGGTTTTGGCGAAAGCTTTGTGATTAGCGAGCCAATTTGAGCGTCATTCAATGTCACCGCCAAAGCGAGATCGGGTACCTTGGGCCATCCGGCATCGACGAACTCCAGCCCGTCCCATTCCCTTGCACCTTCATAGCGCGGGATGACATGGAAATGGACATGGGGATCGACCATCATCAGCATCAAATAATTGATTTTTTCGTAGCCGACATGCGCC
>JANOPT010000067.1:0-3105 GCA_031421975.1 Sphingomonadales bacterium
GAGGCCGCAGGCTTCGGCTGCGGCGGCATATCCAGCCCGAGACCAAGCGCGTCGTCCGGCATGTCGGGATCGCGTTCGGCGAAGTCTGGATTATTGGAATCGGGCATCGGCATCATGTTAGGACGCTGCCTTACGAAAGTCGAAGCCTTAGTCTAGCGATATGTATGAAATAGGAGCCGAATGACCCGCAGCGAATTCGTTGTGGCTGCTTCCGTCAGGATCTGACCAGGTTGGCGAGTGCCACGTCCATCCGACTCCCGCAGCGCCTATGGCGAGGCTGCACGCAAAAGGCAAGTCGCGCCGTGAAGCGATACAGTAAATTCGGGTTTACCTTCCTTGCGAACGGGTGATTCACCCTGTGCGGTTATCGCGGGCTATTCAAGGTGGGAGTCGCGACATGACAGTCTCGCAATCGACGGGTCAGCATTACTTGCGTTATGAGGACGCAGCGCAAGAAGATCGCAGTGCGCCGCGAATCCGGTTGAAAATTCCGGCATCGATGCGGCCATCCGGGTCGCCCGGCTTTGCCGTGATCGTGCGCGATCTGTCGCTGTCAGGGGTTGCGTGTGAGGCCCTGACCGGAATGGCGGCAGGAACCAGGGTTTGGCTGACGCTGCCCGGCCTGTCAGCGCTTCAGGCAAAAATCGTTTGGAACGACGGCACAATGGTTGGTTGCGAATTCGACACGCTGCTTAACGCAGCCGTCATGCAAAACATCCTCGCACGGTTTCCGGCGCAGGCTTAGCTAAGCATTCCTTAAATACCAGTCATAGTCGATGGACGGAACTTGCCCGAAATAGCGGTCCTGTTCGACGCGTTTGACGATCGTGAACATGTCGACAAACCGCTCGCCCAGATACTCCCGCATCAGCGTTGACCCGTTGAACCTGTCAACCGCAGCGAACCAGTTGCTTGGTGGCTTGTCATCACCCGAACTGTCCCGGTCATAGCCATTGCCGACTACGGCTTTTCCGGGATCGGTCTGGTTCACGATACCATGATGCATCCCGGCCAGCACGCCGGCAACGGCCAGATATGGGTTGGCATCGGCCCCGCAGGCGCGATGTTCGACATGGCGGCTTGATGGCGGCCCCGCCGGAATACGGAAGCTGACCGTGCGATTGTTGACGCCCCAGGTCGGCGCGACCGGGGCATAGCTGTTGGCCTTGAACCGGCGGTAGCTGTTGGCGTGCGGCGCGAACAGGGCAAAGCAATCGCCTACCGATGCAATCATTCCGCCAATGGCATGGCGCAGCATCGGTGTGCCTTCGGGGTCGTCGCTGGCAAACAGGTTTTTGCCGTCCGCATCGTTCATCGAAACATGGATGTGCATGCCGCTGCCCGCCTGCTCGGCGAATGGCTTGGCCATGAACGTCGCCTCCAGCCCGTGGGCTTGTGCGACGGCTTTCACGACGCGTTTGTACATGATGGCGTCGTCAACCGCGCGCAATACGTCTGGTTTGTACCGCAAGGTAAGCTCGCACTGACCCGGTGCGAATTCGGAGATGGCGGATTCGAGCGGCAGGCCCTGAATGTCACACGCCTCATAAAGTTCATCGAAAAATGGCCGGAAATCGTCGAGTTCGCGCAGGCCATAGACCTCAACCATTTGCGGCGCCGTACCGCTATATTCGGGCCGTGCGGGGCGGATAGAACCGTCACGCGCGCGCTTTGGATCAAGCAGATAGAATTCCAGCTCTACGGCGAGCGCCGGTGTCAGGCCCATCTCGGCAAAACGGTCGACCACCAAGCCCAGCACATGACGCGAGTCCAGGTCATGCGGTTCACCCGTGAGCTCGTAAAAATCGACCATGAACTGGCCCGCATTGTCGCCCGCCCACGGCGTTTTGACCAAAGTGCCGGGAATCGGCTTCATCGAGCGGTCGGCGTCGCCATCTTCCCAGACGAGGCCGGTTTCGACTGTATCTTGGCCGGTGATATCGACCACGGTGATTGATCCGGGAAAGAAGCGTCCGATTTCGTACACCGACAACACCTCATGCTGC
This sequence comes from Sphingomonadales bacterium, assembly GCA_031421975.1. GTDB lineage: Bacteria > Pseudomonadota > Alphaproteobacteria > Sphingomonadales > Sphingomonadaceae > Sphingorhabdus_B. The sequence goes on from JANOPT010000067.1 coordinate 2,007, forward strand.
CGCAGCCGCTTGCCGCGCGGTACACCGCCCATGTCGGTGTAGATCATCTCAATGGAATCGATGTCCGGATTGGCCGCAAAAAAGGCCTCGGCCTCGCTACGCGGTGCGATTTGAGCGGATGATTTGGCGCGTTTGATCATTTAGAGAACTCCTGCAACTCGCCTACACAGTTGGACAATTCGTGCAAGAGGCGGTCGATTTGATCGGGCTTCGTAACAGGGCTGAGCAGCATCATATTATGAAAAGGGGCGAGCAATATGCCGCGATTGGTGAGGTAGAGGTGGATCGCGGCTTCAAGCTGATGATCCATCGCCGCCCTTGCCTCGCTGCCGTTGGCGGGCGGCTTGGCGGAACACACAAATTCGACCCGCGCACCGACATGGCTGACATGCCAGCCCAGCCTATTTGCCGCAATTATCGCATTCAACCCGGCAACAAGCCGCTCCGCCATTGCCAGCATATGCGCGTAGGCATCGCCGGTGATGACTTGCCCCAGCATCGCGTGCATCGCCGCAATCGCCAGCGCATTGGCCGACAGCGTCGTGCCGATACCGCTATGCCCCGGCGGGCGCGAACGGTTGAGCGCCTCCATCTTCGCGGCGATTTCGGCGGTAAACCCATAGACCGCGCACGGCACCCCCCCGCCGATCGATTTGCCAATAACCATGATGTCGGGTTTTGGTCCATGCGTATTGCTATGCCCGCCGAATCCCGACGAAATTGTGTGGGTTTCATCGAACACCAGCACCGTCCCGGTTTCGCTGCACAGCCGCCGCAGCGTCGCCAGATAGCCCGGCGCATCGCGGACCATGCCGATGTTGGTCATCACCGGTTCAGCCAGAACGCAGGCGATATCGCCGCCGCACAACGCAGCCTCCAACGCTTCAACATCGTTGAATTCGATAGTAACGGTTGTCGGCAGCAAATCCTGCACCTGACCAATCAGGCTTGGCCGGTTGACGGGTTCGCCATCGCGCAAATCAACGAACACATCGTCAACTGCGCCATGATAACAACCATTGAATATCAGTATTTTTTCACGCTTAGTTATACCGCGACACCAACGGATCACGGCCCGGTTCGCTTCGCTCGCGGTGGT
>JANOPT010000068.1:0-10711 GCA_031421975.1 Sphingomonadales bacterium
ACCGCGACATCGGGAACATTGACACCGGTGCTATTCATCTTTGCGATCTATTTTCTGCATACGGTGGCAGAACTGGCATTGTCGCCCGTTGGACTGTCGGCGATGGCGCGGTTGACGCTTCCCCACATGCTAAGCTTGATGATGGGGACGTGGTTCCTGTCAACAGCCGCAGGGAACTTTATTGCCGGCCTGATATCCGCATCGACCGGCGGCACCGAAGGCGCGGCTTCAGCGGCTGACGTCGTTTCGGTCTATGAGAAAATCGGCTGGATTGGGGTTGGCGTCGGCGTGGCTGTGCTGATCGTGTCGCCCTTTATCAAACGTCTGATGCATCTCGACCTGCTGAAGGAAGATGCGTTGGAAGGCGCAAAAGAGGCAGGCGAACCGGCCAGTGCCGGTGTCCATCCGACGACTACAAGGAGCTGAATATCCCATGATTTTTGCCCGGAAGGCCGCTCTTGCGTGTCTATTGCCGCTATATCTTGCTGCATGCTCGGCGTCGGACAGGCCCAAAACCGCGTCGGCTTCGAAGACTGCCGATGCAGTGCCCGCGCCATATGCGTCGACATATAAAGCGTATCCCGGAATGGCGACGGCCATTCGAAACGTCACGATTTATGATGGCGAAGGCGGCAAGATCGACAATGGTGTCGTGTTCATGGCCAGCGGCAAGATCAGCAGCATCGGCGGTCCTGAAACGCCGATCGCCGCCGGCATTGCCGTGTTCGACGGTACCGGCAAATTCGTGACGCCCGGCATCATTGACATCCACAGCCATCTGGGCGATTATCCTTCGCCCTCGGTTGAGGCTCATAGCGATGGCAATGAGGCGACATCGCCGACCACGCCCGAAGTCTGGGCCGAGCATAGCGTCTGGCCGCAAGACCCCGGGTTCAGTCGTGCACTCGCCAATGGCGGAATCACAACGCTTCAGGTTTTGCCGGGGTCGGCAAACCTCATGGGCGGACGGTCCGTTGTGCTCAAGAATGTATACGCGCGTACTGTTCAGGGCATGAAGTTTCCAGACGCACCTTATGGCCTGAAAATGGCGTGCGGCGAAAATCCAAAGCGCGTTTACGGAACCAAAGGCCGGATGCCATCGACGCGGATGGGAAATCTTGCGGTCAACCGCCAGACCTGGATCAAGGCGCAGGAATATCGAAAGAAACGCGACAGCGGCAAGGATTTTACCCGTGACATCGGCATGGAGACGCTGGCCGGTGTGCTTGACGGAAAAATACTCATCCAGAACCACTGTTATCGTGCCGACGAAATGGCAATCGTCCTCGATATGGCAAAGGAATTCGGTTACAAGGTCTCTGCATTTCACCACGCTGTGGAAGCGTATAAGATTGGCGATCTGTTGCGTGACAACAATGTTTGCGCCGCAATCTGGGCCGACTGGTGGGGGTTCAAGATGGAGGCTTATGACGCCATACCCGAAAATGCTGCCATCCTGCAAAACACCGGCGCGTGCGTTGTCATCCATTCTGACGATGAAAATCAGATCCAGCGATTGAATCAGGAAGCGGCCAAGGCGCAGGCGGACGGTCGGCGAATGGGCGTTAACATTTCCGATGCCGAAGTCATCAAATGGCTGACATATAATCCAGCCAAAGCCATGGGTATCCAGGATAAAACCGGCAGCCTGAAAGTCGGCAAGATGGCCGATGTGGTATTATGGAACGGTAACCCACTCAGCGTGTACTCGCGGCCCGAAAAGGTGTGGATCGACGGCGCTCTGATGTTCGACGCCAGCGATCCGAAACGGCGTCCGGTTAGCGATTTCGAACTTGGGCAGCCGGGCGAAGGGGACGTAAAATGAGGCATATCCTTTTTGCAGCGGCGGCACTGGCCGCCCTCCCGGCGCCCGCCAATGCCGAAACAATTGCGATTACTGGTGGCAAGCTTGTTATCGGTGATGGTTCCGCCCCAATCGATGGCGGAACAGTAATCATTCAGGACGGCAACGTAGTCGCGGCAGGCGGCAATGTTGCCGTACCGGAAGGCGCGCGGCAAATCGACGCGACAGGTAAATGGGTTACTCCAGGCGTGTTTGCCGGGTTTACGCGCCTCGGCCTGTCGGAAGTCGATGCGGTCAATGGCACCAACGACAAGAGCGGTGGGAAAAGCGGGTTTTCTGCAGCGATCGACATAGCACCTGCCATCGATCCGTTTCGTTCGCCCTTTGCGGTCAACCGTGCAGCGGGAGTGACGCGCGCGGTCGTAGCGCCAGAGGCGTCCGATAACATCTTTGCGGGGCAAGGCGCGATTGCCGACCTTGGCGTTGACACCAACGCAGTGGCCAAAGCGCGTGCTTTCCAATTTGCTGAATTCGGCGAGGAAGGAGCCGCCAACGCAGGCGGAAGCCGTGCCGGCACACATCTGCATTTTCGCGCGATGCTGCGTGAGGCGCAGGATTATGCAGCTGGGCGCGGTACGTTCGACGACGAACTGCTCAAGGCCGAAGATGCTAAGGCATTGCTGGCGGTGCTGCGCGGTGAAACGAGGCTTTTGATTCATGTCGAGGGCGCGAACGACATGCTGCGCCTGATGGAACTGAAGCGCGAATTCCCAGCAATCAAGATGGTGTTTGTGGGTGCGACCGAGGGGTGGCGTGTCGCACCTCAACTGGCGCAAGCTGGCATTCCGGTAATTGCCTCGGCGCTCAACGATCTGCCTGCATCGTTCGAAATGCTGGGTGCTACGCAAAGCAATATCGGTAGGATGAAGGCTGCCGGTGTCCGGGTCGCAATCGGCATGATCAACGACCGGGATTCGCACCAACTGCGATATACCACGCAATATGCTGGCAATCTGGTGAGCCTCGAACGCGTTCCGGGTGCAACGGGCCTGAGTTGGGACGAGGCCTTTGCATCCATCAGTTCGGTTCCGGCGGATATCATGGGCGTCGGCGACCGTTATGGCAGCCTGAAATCCGGAAAGGCTGCGGATGTCGTGGTATGGGACGGCGACCCGCTTGAGTTGTCGAGCGCGGCTACGACGGTGATCATCGATGGCATCGAGCAACCGCTAGCCAACCGTCAGGCGCGATTGCGCGACCGATATGCGCGGCCAACCGAAGGCGATCTACCAAAGGCCTATGACCGTTAATGTTGAAGCTGCTATAATGAAATATATTGGGGGCAGGAGACGTTGAATTGAACGACTATCTGCAATTAAGCGTTGCTTGTCTCGCTTTTGTCGGGACACATTTCCTGATGTCGCATCCCTTGCGGCGCGCACTGGTCCGTGCCCTTGGCGCTAACGGATTTGCTCTTGCCTATTCGGCCGTTTCGCTTGTGCTGTTTTACTGGATGATCGTCGAGTTTAATCGCGCCCCTAAAACGGGTATGTTCTGGCCCGTTGGCGACGTAATATGGGTCGTTGCATCGTTGATAACCCTGATCGCGGCGGTTTTGTTTACTGGGTCATTCGTCCGTAATCCTGCATTGCCCGGTGCGCCGGACACCATGGCAGCGCAAAATCCGGCGGGCGTGTTCCGCGTGACGCGTCACCCGATGATGTGGGGTTTTGCATTATGGGGTATCGCGCACATCCTGGTTGCGCCGCGCGTCGACAATTTCATTTTTGCGGGCAGTATCGCCTTTCTGGCGTTGGTCGGGGCGAAGGCGCAGGAAATAAAGAAGGCGAAGCTGACTGGCGTCGAATGGGATGCATGGCTGCGCCGGACAAATTTCTGGCCTAAATTGTTGCGCTTACCCAAGGCAGGCGTCGGGCCCTGGCTGGCCGGTACGGTCTTGTGGGCCATTGCTACCTGGGCGCATCCCTATCTTGGTGTCGCTGGTGCAGGGCTGTTCCGCTGGCTAGCCAATTAAAGCCGCACCATTTTCATACCGCGCTCACCATAACGCGGCCCAGCAGTTGCCCCACGCGGCGCTGCTGCATCCAGTTTCGCAAGATCGTCGCTATCGAGCGTTATATCAGCAGCTTTAGCGCTGTCTTCCATCGTTACCCGGCGCTTGAACCCTGGAATGGGCACGATATCGCTACCCTGCGCCAATAGCCACGCAAGCGCGACCTGCGCGTTCGATGCCTCATGCTTGGCAGCAACCTCGCCCACGATATCGACAAGTTTCAGGTTAGTCGCAAAATTATCGCCCTGATAGCGCGGATCCTGCCGTCGCCAGTCATTGTGGGGTAAATCGTCAAGACTGCGGATCGATCCCGTCAGGAAACCGCGGCCAAGCGGCGAATAAGGGACAAAGCCAATGCCAAGGGTGCGGCAAGTCGGCAGAATATCTTCCTCGATCTCGCGTTCCCATAACGAATACTCACTCTGCAGCGCGGAAATCGGCGCTACGGCCGCCGCACGGCGCAGCGTTTCTGGACCCGCTTCGGATAGGCCGATATGCTTGATCTTACCCTCGGCAACCAGATCAGCCATGGCGCCAACGGTTTCCTCGATCGGAACATTTTGGTCGACCCGGTGCTGGTAATATAAGTCGATACAATCCACACCCAGCCGCTTCAGCGAACCTTCGACCGCATTCTTCGCATTGGCCGCCGATCCATCGACACCCACGATATTGTTACCTTCGAATGTGAAGCCGAATTTGCTGGCGATAATCAATCCGTCACGCTTGCCCTTGATCGCTTCGCCCAGCAGTTCTTCATTCTGGAAAGGACCGTAAATTTGTGCGGTATCGAAAAAAGTGATGCCCAGGTCAATGGCGCGGTGAATGGTTTTGATGGCTTCAGCAGGATCGGCATCCTCACCATAGATGATGTTACCGCCTTTGATCATCGGCATACAGCCGACGCCGATCGCACTTACTTTAAGTGGTTCAGAACCATTAGTTCCCAGATCGCGATATTGCATCGGCTTGGTCCTTTTCGGGTGCTTCGATCGCCGTGGCGAGGGCGACGTCCATTTGAACATTACCTGTAGTACGGAAAATATCCGGCAGAGTCTCGACTGCGATGAGCAGTGCAAGCGGTTCGACCGGAATCCCGAGTGCGAGGCAAATCGGCGCAATCGACGTTATGAAGCTGACGGTGCCGGGCAGGCTGACCGCGCCCATCGACGTCAGCGCGGCGATGAAAACGGCAAAGCTGTAATCGATGGCGTCGAGTTCGATGCCGTACCAGTTGGCAACATACAGCGCGACGGCCAGGTTCATGGCGGGACCGGTGACGCGCAGCAACGCGACTGCCATCGGCAAAACCAGCCCTGCGGTTGATTCTCGCACGCCCAATGCTTCTGCTTTCTGGAGCATTAGCGGCAGGCTTGCCAATGATGACTGAGTCGACACGGCAAAGGCCTGTACCGGCGCGATCTGGCGCGCGTAATCGGTGAAGCGGACTTTGCCTGCAAACACCGCCACAAAATAGGCAAATCCGCCGACGACGATGCCAATAAGGGAAATAGTCACAATATAATGGGCCACCGCACCAAGCGCAGCCAGCCCCGACCTTGCGCCTACCACAAAGGCCAGCGCGAACACGCCGATAGGGGCAAGTTTCAATACCCATTCGATTACGATCACCATTGCATCGGCCAGAGCTTCGAAGAAACCGGCCATCTGGGCACGCGGGCCCTGGGCCAGCCGCGTCACGGCAAAGGCGAAAACTAGCGTAAAAATCAATAGGGGAAGGATGGAATCATTTGCCGCTGCCGAAATCGGATTGGTTGGCACCAGAGCCACGATGAAATCCCGCAAGGCGGGTTGGTCGGCGACAGCAGGTGCGGTGGTGAGTGCTGCGCGCAATGCCGCTGCGCTCTCCTCTGGCATTGGCCATATCGACAAAAACAGCGGCGTCAGCAGCGCGCCCATGACCGCCGACAATATCATCATCGTGACGATCCAGCTTATCGTCCGGGCTGCCATCGGGCCGGCCCGCGCCGCTGCTGCGCTTTTGACGATCCCGGTAATCAGCAATGCGACGACCAGCGGCACGACGGTCATTCGAAGCCCGTTGAGCCAAAGCGAGCCGACGATATCGAGCCAGTAAGCGGCCTGCTCGCCGATATCCGGGGCCTGCGCTGCTGCAAGGATGCCGAACAAAAGGCCGACGACGAGGGCAATGAGAATGCGGGTGGCGTTTGACATGTGATGAGGTCTTGCCAGCGCGCCGCCCGCTATGCAAGGGAGTGCCGACGCGGAGCTGCAATTGACGGCATTATCCGACGCAGGGCAGGATTTGAAATGAGCCGGAAATATTTCGGAACCGACGGGATTAGGGGTCGCACCAATACCGGCGCAATGACGGCGGAAATGGCAATGAAGGTTGGGCAGGCGGCAGGTGCCCACTTCCTGCGCGGTGACCACAAGCACCGGGTCGTGATTGGCAAGGATACACGCCTTTCAGGCTATATGATCGAAAATGCCCTGGTCGCCGGGTTCACCAGTGTAGGCATGGATGTCGTACAATTCGGGCCAATTCCGACACCTGCGGTGGCATTACTGACGCGATCGATGAGGGCCGATCTGGGGGTCATGATTTCGGCGAGCCATAATCCGTTCGAGGACAATGGTATCAAACTGTTCGGGCCCGATGGCTTCAAACTGTCTGATGCCGATGAAATGGCCATTGAGGCGTTGCTTGACCAGCCGGCACGGCTGGCCGATTCGCCCGACGTCGGCCGCGCGCGCCGGATCGAGGATAGCCGCGGGCGTTATATTCACGCGATAAAAGCCTGTGTTCCCGAACATATCCGTTTTGACGGGCTTCATGTCGTGCTCGATTGCGCCAATGGCGCGGCTTATCAGGTTGCACCGACGGCGATCTGGGAGCTTGGAGCTAAGCTTACGCCAATCGGGGTTAGCCCGAACGGCAAGAATATAAACGATAAGGTGGGTTCGACCCATATCGCGACGTTGCAGGAAACCGTGGTCTCGTCGGGCGCAGATATCGGGATTGCGCTCGATGGAGATGCCGACCGGCTAATCGTCGTCGATGAAAAGGGCCGCGCCGTCGATGGCGACCAGATCATGGCCCTGCTTGGCACAGCAATGAGCCGGGCCGGAAAGTTGACCGGTGACGGTATTGTTGCGACCGTCATGTCTAATCTGGGCCTCGAACGATATCTCGCCAGCCAGCATCTGAAACTTATTCGTGCCAAGGTCGGCGACCGGTATGTACTGGAGGAAATGCGGCGCCACGGTATCAACGTGGGCGGCGAACAATCGGGTCATATGATCCTGCTTGACCATGCGACGACCGGCGACGGCACGATTGCGGCGCTGCTTGTGTTGGCGCAACTTGTGGAGAGCGGGAAACCGGCAAGTCAGGTACTTCACTTGTTCGATCCTGTGCCTCAATTGCTGAAAAACGTTCGTTTCTCAGGCGGCAAGCCGTTGGAAAATCCCGATGTGCAGGCGGTGATCGCCGCCGCTGAAGCCGAACTCGCGGGCAAAGGCCGTCTGGTTATCCGGCCATCAGGTACCGAACCGGTCATTCGTGTCATGGCAGAGGGCGATGACGCCGCCCAGATTGAACGCCTCGTCGATGGCATTTGCGATGCGGTGAGGATCGCCGCCGGCTGATGGCAGAGGAAAAGCCTGCTCGCATCTTGATTATTGCCGGCTCCGACAGTGGTGGCGGGGCCGGTATTCAGGCCGATATCAAGACCGCCACGATGTTAGGCGCGCATGCCATGACCGCGATTACCGCGGTTACCGCGCAAAACACGCTTGGCGTTGACTCGGTTCATCTGGTGCCGACGCAAATGGTCATCGATCAGATTGTCGCGGTGGTTAGCGACATCGGCGTGGACGCGGTTAAAATCGGCATGATCGGCAGCGCGCAAACCGCGCATGCTGTGGCGGACAGCCTGTCTGAATTGTCATGTCCGATCGTGTTTGATCCCGTGATGGTTTCAACCAGCGGTGCTACGCTGGCCGATGGAGAGACTATTTCGGCGTTCGAGCGGCTAATGCGGCTAGCCAGGCTGACGACGCCCAACCTGCCCGAGTTGGAGGCGCTTGGGGGGAAAGACGCTTTAGAGGCAAAAGGCATACCGTTGCTGATCAAGGGCGGGCACTCGGACGGTGACGAGATCATCGATGAACTGCATATCGCGGCGGAGCAAGAGACGATCTGGAGCGATCGGCGCATCGAGACTCGCAGCACACATGGCACAGGTTGCACCTTGGCAACTGCGATTGCGACGGGGCTGGGGCAGGGAATGGACCTCGTTCCCGCGATAGAACGCGCGCGCCTTTTTGTCCGGCTTGCCCTGCATGATGCGCCGGGATTGGGGCAGGGACACGGCCCGATGGGGCATCAATCGGTGCGTGAGGACGCGATGGTCGCGGGGCCATCGCTCAACCAGGTGACGGTTGGTTGCCGCGACTACCGGGCATCGGTCGATTTCTACAAAGCGCTGGGTCTCCAGCAGATCGTCGATAGCCCGTCCAACGGCTATGCGCGGTTCGAAGTGCCAAATGGCGTGACTTTTTCGATTCACGCCAACGAAGATTTTTCGACCTCGACCGTGGTGTATTTTGAAAGCAAGCGGCTCGACGCGTGGGTGACCGAGCTTGCCAGCCAGGGATATGCCTTTGAACAAATGCCACAAGATGAAGATTGGGGCTGGCGCGAGGCGCGGTTGTTCGATCCGGCGGGTAATTTGGTCTGTCTCTATAGTGCGGGCGAGAACCGGCGATATCCGGCGTGGCGGATTTGATGTTCGCGACGTTCTTCCAATGGACGATACACCCGGGCCGGGAAGCGGATTTCGTAGAAATTTGGAACGAAGGAACGGCATTGCTTCTGGAGCATGGCTCGCTCGGTTCGGCGCTGTTTCGGGGTGAGGATGGCAGGTTTAGCGCATTGGCGCGCTGGCCAGATGTGGCAACGCGTGACGCTGCGTTCGATACTGTCCGGGACCATTCGGTGTTCGCCCGGATGCGCGAATGCGTCGCGGAAACGAACCGTTGGGACGACACGACTGAACTCTCAAATATGTGGCGGCTTGAATGATCGTCGGAGTGGACGAAGCTGGTCGCGGGCCGCTTGCCGGGCCGGTTGTGGCGGGGGCTGTCGTGCTGTGTCCCGATGGTATCGTCGGACTGGATGACAGCAAGAAATTGAGCGCCAGACGCCGCGCGGTTTTGGAAGCCGAAATCAAGGCCAAGTGCAGGTGGGCGATCGGCCTTGCAACGGTCGAAGAAATCGACGCGATCAACATATTGCAGGCAACTATGCTGGCGATGACCCGAGCGGTCCAGGCATTGGCTATCGAGCCGAGCAAAGTCATGGTCGATGGCAACCGCCTGCCACGCTGGAGCTACCACGCCGAGGCGATCATCGGCGGCGACGCTATCCACCCCTGTATTTCCGCCGCAAGCATCATTGCCAAAGAGCATCGCGACCGGATGATGGTCGCTGCCGATGCCGATTATCCCGGCTATGGTTGGGCATCGAACAAAGGCTATGGCGCTGCTGTGCATATGGACGCGCTGCGCCGCTTAGGGCCGACGCCGCTGCACCGCAAAAGCTTCGCACCCGTAGCGCAGATGATCCTCTCGTAATCCTCCCCATCGACTTGCGCTGGGGAGGTAGCGCGCCGAAGGCGTGACGGAGGGGCAATCGACGGCAGAGGCCCTTCCACCATTTACTTCGCAAACGGCCCCCTCCCCATCGCAAGCCGATGGGGAGGTTAACTGGTAACGCAGTGTAAATTCTTTGCCAGTGAGTTCTCTCGGCAACACCACTACCGGTTGAGTCCCACCGGAATCTGCAGACTCTATATCTTGTGTCAGACTCGTTTCGTTCCGCCCATATGATGCGGCGTTAACCATATCTTTCCAGCTTTCGTGCAGGTTAACGGCCTTGACGTTAACCACTGACGGACTCATCGCGGGGTCTTGTGGGGTTCGGAGCGGGCAATATGGGCGTATTAGAGAAGATCAAACCGGCGACCGCCAAACCGATGGCGATGCCTGTTGATTTGCCACTCAACCGGATATTGCGGATGGATTGCATACAGGCAATGCGCTCGCTGCCCGATGCGTGCATCGACATGGTTTTTGCCGACCCGCCGTATAATCTGCAACTTGGCGGCGACTTGCTGCGGCCCGATAACAGCAAAGTCGATGCGGTCAATGATCACTGGGACAAATTCGACAGCTTTGCGATATATGACAAATTTACGCGTGAATGGCTGGCTGAGGCGCGCCGCATATTGAAGCCCAACGGCGCGCTGTGGGTCATCGGCAGCTATCACAATATTTTCCGCGTCGGCACAGCGGTGCAGGATGCTGGCTACTGGATATTGAACGACATCGTCTGGCGCAAATCCAACCCCATGCCTAATTTCAAAGGTACCCGTTTTACCAACGCGCATGAGACTTTGATCTGGGCATCCAAAAGCGAGAAATCAAAATATACATTCAATTATCGCGCGATGAAGACGCTGAATGACGAATTGCAGATGCGGTCCGACTGGCTGATTCCGATTTGTGGCGGTCAGGAACGATTGAAACGCAATGGCACCAAGGCGCATCCGACTCAAAAGCCCGAGGCGCTGCTTTACCGGATATTGCTGGCCTGCACAAAGCCCGGCGATGTTGTGCTCGATCCATTTTTCGGCACCGGAACCACTGGAGCGGTGGCCCGCCGCTTGGGCCGCGACTGGATCGGTTGTGAACGTGAAGCGATGTATTGCGAAGTTGCCGAAGAACGCATCGCTGCGGCATTGCCGCTGGATGAAAGCGCGCTGAAAACCATGCAGTCACCAAAA
>JANOPT010000069.1:0-9891 GCA_031421975.1 Sphingomonadales bacterium
GCCTTACCGAGCTGCGCGATATAGGCGCGGGCAGCTTTGCCTTGTGCAGGCGTCGCTGGATAAATTGCGGTGCGATACTGCTTGCCAGTGTCCGGACCTTGGCGGTTCAACTGGGTCGGGTCGTGCGTGACCGAAAAAAAGATATGCAGCAGGTCGTTGTAACTGATCACCGCCGGATTGTAACGGATGCGGACCGATTCTGAATGGGCGGTTCGACCAGCGCTTACGGTGTCATAGTCGGCATTGGCTTTGGTCCCGCCCGAATAGCCGGACTCGACGCTGGTAACGCCTTTGACCCGTTCGAATACGCCTTCGATTCCCCAGAAGCAGCCGCCAGCAAAGACAGCCGTTTGCGTGCCTTTGGACTCGACGATAGCGGCGGCGGGGGCGGCGATCTTGATGCCTTCGGCGGCTTCGGCTGTGCCAATCAACGAGGTGGCTTCGGTGCCGCACGCGGCGGTGAAGGCAAATGCTGCTGCAACGGGCAGCAAGCGGTGTAACAGCTTATTTGGCTTGAGTGACTTTTTCATAAACTGGCGCTCCGACCGAAATCGACTTCGCTGCCTCCAATCCGCCGACATCGGCGCTTGCAGGTTGAACGACCGCCAATCCTGCAACGCCCAGAGCGAAACCGCCCGCAAGGCTGAGGAAAAGGTCAGAACGCACGAAGTTGAATATCCGGTCCATAATGTTTCTCTTGTTAACGCCAATTCGGCAGCACGAGCAGATACGTTACTGCGCCACAAAAGGTTTCAAGCAGCCCTGCGGTTAAGTCGGCCTTAACGCGTCGTTTTATTAGGTTAAGCTGCGCTCAAACGAGTGCAGCGCACGCCGACTGGATACGCGTGCAGGCTTCTTTCAGCAATTCGTCCGATGTCGCGTATGAAATACGGAAGCCAGGCGACAGGCCGAATGCGCCGCCATGCACCGCTGCGACGCGATGATCGTCGAGGAAATAATCGATGAGATCGGCGTCGGTTTCGATCTTTCTACCCTTCGGCGTGGTCTTGCCCATAACGCCGCTGGCATCGGGATAAACATAGAAAGCGCCCTCCGGCGTCGGGCAGCTTAACCCCGGGGCGTCATTGAGCATCGCCACGACCAGGTCGCGTCGCTCCTTGAACGCCGCATTGCGTTCGCGCAAAAAGTCCTGCGGCCCGGTGAGCGCGGCCAGCACTGCATATTGCGAAATCGAGCACGGGTTGCTGGTCGACTGCGACTGCAGATCGCCCATTGCCTTTATCAACCATTCGGGACCGCCCGCATAACCGATGCGCCAGCCAGTCATGGCATAAGCCTTCGACGCCCCGTTCATGGTGAGCGTGCGGTCGTACAAATCCGGGCACACCTGAAGCATCGTCGCAAAAGGTAATGGGGCATACCAAATATGCTCATACATATCATCGGTCAGCAGCATGACATGAGGGTGTTTCAGCAGAACCTGCCCAATGGCTTCCAACTCGGCGGCGCTATAGGCAGCGCCCGTCGGATTCGACGGCGAGTTGAGGATCAGCCAGCGAGTCTTTGGCGTGATTGCGGCGTCCAGTTGCTCGGGCGTGATTTTATAATATTGCGCGGCAGTCGCCATGATGACGACAGGCGTGCCGCCAGCGAACTGCACAATGTCGGGATAGCTAACCCAATAAGGCGCCGGGATGATCACCTCATCACCCTTGTCGACCGTGGCCACGAGCGCATTGAACAATGTATGCTTGCCGCCCGCGTTCACGGTGATTTGCTTGCTGGTATATTCGATACCGTTATCGCGCTTGAATTTCGCGGCGATGGCGGCCTTCAAAGGCGCAATGCCATCGACCGCGGTATATTTGGTATGACCGCTGCGGATCGCTTCGATCGCGGCATCTTTTACAAAGTCCGGTGTGTCGAAATCTGGTTCGCCAGCGGACAGCCCAATGACATCGATGCCTTGCGCTTTCAGATCGATAACACGGCCCGACATGGCAAGGGTGGCAGACGGGGCGATCCGGCCCAAGGCGGCGGATAGGCGATCGATCATGATGGGTCTTTCAGGCATGTTTTGTTAGCAAGTTGCGGCGCTGGCCCTAGCTAGCCTTCGAAAATTACGCAACCCGTTTGGCAGGGATTAATCCACGGACACTGTTACCGACAAAAAAATTGCCAGACAGATCAGCGACCGTCAAATCGGCCTCTATTGCCTTGCCGTTGTCGACCAATTCTCGGCGCAAGACCGACGGCAGCGCCCCGCGCGACACGGGCGGAGTGAGGAGCGTGCCGTCGCGTTCGACAAAAATCGCGGTAATGCTGCCTTCGGTTAGAAAACCGTCAAGGCCGACAAACAGCACCTCGTCGGCCTCGGCACCCTGGCGTGCGTTATCGTAGAACGCCCGGTCAGTCGTTTTGTGGCGAAGCCGGATGTCGGCGGCGTCAACCGGCAGGGGAATGATTGCCACGCGCCATATTCCGGTCACGTCGCCCAGAGCGCGTATTTCAATCGCGATTGCGCCGCTTTGCGATAACAGGACGCGGATCTTTGAGAGCGAATCGAGATGAAAGGTTGCCGCGTGCAGTTGATTGCGTACGGCGTGACGGTCGAATTCAAATCCGAAGGTTTGCGCGCTGGCTTTCATTCGCTCCAGATGCAGTTCGAGCCGGGCAATGCCATGCTCCGGTTCGAAACGCATCGTTTCGATCAGGTCAAAGCCAAACCCTCCCACCTTCGCGAAATCCCCCTTGGCCAGACACTCGGCCCATTCCGCCGCCTCGTCTGAATCCGCAACAATGCCGGACCCTAACGCCAGTGAAACGCGCTTTTCCCGTTCGCACAAGGTAAAAGTGCGGATGGCAACATTGAATGCAGCGTCGCCATTGGCGTCGATCCGGCCGATCGAGCCACAATATATACCGCGCGGTCCGGTTTCCACCTCGCCGATGATCTGCATCGCGCGGATTTTCGGTGCGCCGGTAATCGAGCCGCATGGAAATAATGCCTTTATGACGTCCACCGCATCGCCACCTTGGGGAAGCAGACCGGTTACGGTCGATGTCATCTGGTGAACCGTGGGATAGCTTTCGACATGAAACAGTTCGGGAACCGAAACTGACCCGGCAACACATACGCGCGACAGATCATTGCGAAGCAGGTCGACGATCATCAGATTTTCGGCGCGCTGCTTCGGGTCAGTTCGAAGCTGCTCGGCTGCTGCGGCGTCGGCGAGGGGATCGGCTTGTCGCCTGGCCGTTCCCTTCATCGGCTTGGTGGTTACCCGGTTTTCCTTGAGCGCGAAGAATAACTCCGGCGAGAATGACAGATAATGCTGCTCCCCGGTCCAGATCACGCCGCCATAGCCGGCTGCCGCGCGCAGCCGAAGTGCGGCATATAATGCAAGCGGGTCACCGGCGTAATCGGCAGAGAGCGGAAAGGTGAGGTTGGCCTGATATATATCGCCCGCCGCGATATATTCCTGCACTTTGGCAAAGGCCATTCCATATTCGCCGCGGGAAATGGCGGGCGAAAGCGAAGACAGCCAGGCACCGGCAGGGTCAGGCAAGTTTGACGCTATGGCGTCTGGATCAAACTCTTGATAATGTTCGAATAATCCAAACCACGCAAGCGGCCCTCGGGGTAGCGCGCTTATGTTCGGGATCAGGGCCGGGCTCGCCTCGTAGGACAAAAATCCTGCCGCATGCAGCCCGCGTTGTCGAGCCAAGCGCAGTCCTTCAAGTAACGGCGCAATCTCTTCTTTGGTTTGTGCCGTCAGGCACTCGGCAGGTCTCACATAAAGCCGCGCCCGAGCGGCGCCAGACATGCGCGCGTCATCCAACAAGATATAAGGGTCGCCAGTCGGGAACATCACCTGCTGCTATACCGAAAAACTGGGCCGGGTGAAGGGGGGCCGCAGGCGGCCAAAGGCCAATCTAACCCCGCCCCGGCTGCGGTTTCTTGACAAGAAACTGGAGCGGGTGAAGGGAATCGAACCCTCGTCACTTGCTTGGGAAGCAAAAGCTCTACCATTGAGCTACACCCGCGGTCCGGAAACGCCAATAAGCCCGGCGCTGTGAATTGGCTAGGCCTTTAACCGTTCGGCGTGCCACGCCAGATGGTCGGCCATGAAGGTGGAAATGAAATAATAGCTGTGGTCGTAACCGGGTTGCATCCGGATGGCTGCTTTTTGACCTGCGGATTCGCACGCTTCTGCCAGCAGATATGTTTTCAACTGGTCAGTGAGGAAATTGTCGGCCTCACCTTGATCGATGAGCAAATCCGGCAAGCATGCCCCGCCGGCGATCAATGCACAGGCATCATATTCGGCCCACGCGGACTGATCGGCCCCGAGATATCCACCCAACGCCTTATGGCCCCATGGACAATGCATCGGGGATACGATCGGTGCGAAAGCAGACGTTGTCTTGAAGCGCCCGGGATTACGCAGGCTTATGGTCAACGCGCCATGACCACCCATCGAGTGCCCCATGATGCCTTGGCGGTCTATATCGGCGGGGAAGTTTGCCGCGATGAGCGCTGGCAGTTCATCCTCGATATAAGACCGCATCCGGTAGTGCTGCACAAACGGCTCCTCCGTCGCATCGACATAGAAGCCAGCACCCAGGCCAAAATCGTAAGCGCCTTCGGCATCATCCGGCACACCCTCGCCGCGCGGACTAGTATCGGGCGCAACGAAGATCAGGCCAAGCTCTGCACAAGCCCGGCGATATCCGCCCTTGTCGGTGACATTCGCGTGGGTGCAGGTCAGGCCGGACAAATACCAGACAATGGGCAGTGTGGCGCCATCCTCGTGCGGCGGGACAAAAACCGAAAATGTCATGGTCGTTCCAGTGGCAGACGAAAGATGTGTGTACACTCCTTGCACACCGCCAAATGCTGTGTTGGTCGAGACAGTTTCGAGGGTCATGCGGGTTCCAATTGGGGGACGGGCGTAATGAGTGGCGGGTGGCGCCAATGGGTCAGTGCGCGGACAAGATCACCGGGCGATAAACCGAGCGTCGCACTGTTACGCAAGGGATGGCAGTTGATCACGTCAGCCTCCGCCAGTTCGGCGTCCAGTACGAACCGGACCGAGTCGTCCATGTCGTTGATCGCGGCGAGCGCTGTAACCGAGCCGGGCGTTATACCGAGCAGCCGCTCCATGTCCTCTCCCTTGCCGAAGCTCACCCGGCCACAACCGATAGCGGCAGGCAAGGCTTTCAAATCGACGCGCGCATTGTCGGGAACGGTGACCAGCCAGAATTTGCCCGCCTTGTCTTTCAGGAACAGGTTTTTGGTATGGGCGCCCTTCAAGTGATGTGTATGCTTCCCGCTCTCTTCGACCGTGAACACCGGCGCATGTTCGTGCACTTCGTAAGCGATGCGAAGCGCGGCGAGATCGGCATATAGCCGCGCTTCGGCATCGTTCATGTTATTAGCCGGGCATCTGGCAAAACGCACAGAGCTTGTTACCATCGGGATCGCGAACATAAGCGCCATAGCTATTGCCCGGCGCATTGGGCCTTGGCCCCGCCGGACCTTCGCACGAACCGCCATTATCGAGCGCGGCTGCATACCAGGCATCGACCGCGTCCTTGTCTGCGGCTGCAAGTCCGATGGTGCCGCCATTGGCAAATGTCGCCGGTTCGCCGTTCCCGGGCATGCCGATACCCAATGCGCCCGCGCCAAAGCCACCGTAGAAATGGCGCGGCGCACCTTCTGGGCTGGCAGATGGTGCATGGCCGAGCGCGCCCATCGTGGCATCGTAGAATTTGCGGCTACGTTCGGTGTCGCTGCTGCCAAGCATGATATGAGTGAACATCTGTTTTCTGCCTACGCCGCCATGCGGTGAAGCGCGCATAGCTTGTTGCCATCCGGGTCGCGCAGATAGGCGAGATACATTTTCATGCCGCCGCCCTCACGAACCCCGGGTGCATCTTCGATGGCGGTTCCGCCATTTTCAGTGCCTGCCTGATGCCACGCATCGGCTTGCTCCGGCGTCATTGCAAAACCAACAGTGCAGCCATTGCCGTGCGTAGCGGGCTCGCCATCTATCGGCGGTGTAACGAGAAACAAGCCGCCATTATGTGCATAAATCAGGCGCCCTTTCGGATCTTGCGACCCGGCGCGGCCGCCCATAGCAGTGAAGATGGCATCATAGAATTTCTTCGATCTGGCAATATCATTGCTGCCAACCATCATGTGACTATACATCTTCCCGCTCCTATTTAGGTTTTGATTTGCTACGTATTGCGCGCGTTCCACCAGCGGTCAAGTGACGACAACGCCAAAACGGCATTTGTTATGCGTTATTCCGAAACCGATATTTTTGGGCATCAAATCGTCTGATCGCGGACCGCTAAATTCCCGCGTACCAGTCATAGTCGTGCGTGTCCTCCCAATAGCCGCCATTGCCGCCGTAGAATTTTTTCAGATCATCGGCCGCTTCGACGCGCATGACATATTTGGCCTGTTTATAGCCGAGTTGCCGTTCGACCCTGAGGCGGAGCGGCGCGCCGTGGCGGACCGGTAAAACCTCGTCGTTCATGCTCCATGCAAGGATGGTTTGCGGATGGAAGGCATCGATCAGATCCACCGATTCATAATATGGGACGCCCGGCCCCCATTGGTCAGCGCAATGAAACACGATATAACGCGCCTTTGTCGACAGGCCCGCCTGTTTGAGCAACATGCCGAGCGGCGTGCCACGCCATTTGCCAATTGCGCTCCAGCCTTCGACACAGTCATGCCGCGTGATCTGTTCGCGCGACGGCATCGCCATGAGTTGTGCAAGATTAAGCGCCATGGGATTGCGGACCATTCCGTCGATACGCAACTGCCAGTCGGCAAATTTGTTGGCGGCGTAAGCGTTGTATGCAGGGGTATCGCCGGTAATCGAACCATTCGCTTTGAAGGTCGGCGAGATATCCGCAGCCGAAAATTCAGGTGCCAATGCAGAACGATCGGTGATGAGACGTTGGGCACGCATATTGAGTGCTTCGCCGCTTCGCAAAAATGAACGGAAGCCCGCATTTTCGGTCAGCGCATCGCAACCCGCCAGCAGCAGTCCGCTGCCACCCAAAGCGGCGCCCGCCAGAAACCTGCGGCGTGGCAAAACCAGCTTGGAACCCGTCATGCTGGCTCTCCTGGTGGTAAGGCGGGTTCGGTTTCAGGTTCGGCTGTGCCAGGCAATGTATATTTTCCGGTAATCATCGAGCGTACTTCATTGATCGGGCCTGCCAGCAATACCATCATTATATGGACAAAGAAAAACGCGACGAGCAGGAATGCTGCAATGAAATGCAGCGACCGCGCAGATTGCCGCCCGCCGAAAAGATCGAGCAACCATGGCCACGCCGCATTCATTGCCGGAGACATCGTCAGACCTGTGAATATGATCAACGGCAGCAAAATGAATATTACACCTATGTAACTGATTTTCTGTAGTATATTATAGTTTTTTGCAGCCTGTCCGGTGGGAAAGCGAAGACGCGCATGTTGGGCGACATCATGCCATATATGACGCGGCGACCATTCCCATTTTCGGATATGCAGGTCGTGCCGGACATGGCCGTTCCACAGCGAGCGCAACATGTATAATGTCAGGGCGACCGCCAATATCCAGGCAAAAGTAAAGTGCCAGCGCCGTGCAGCTTGTAAGTCATAGCCGGATGGTATCGTCATCCAATGTGGAAAAGCACGCCGTTTTACCTCTCCCTCTGCATTCTTCCAGATGCCCAGGACCCCGGTCGTATGGACGCGGACACCGACAATTTCGACATAACCGGTGTCTCCGTCATCGTCGATGACCAGCCAGGCTTTGTCGGCATTTGCGCCATATTCGCCCCAATAGAGTCGCGAATGCGCGTTGAATATCATCAGCCCGCTCATCAGCATGACAAGCAGGGTCAGCGCGTTGGTCCAATGCCACAATCGGGTCGAGCGCCGGTGGCGTTTTATAACGTCGCCCGGCTTCAGTTCTGCCTGCTCCATGCAATCATTCCCTACACTACGCGATCCATCGTGCCAGAGGATGTTCGACAGCGACAGCGATAAGGTTACAGCGTGAATATAGCGATTGCCGTTATGGCGCTTGGGCGGGATTGGCGACACCCGCGATCCGCTGCGCCGACTTTGCGGTGACAATCCCCAAATGAACGCTGCCGCTTGCCTTGCCAAGCTCGGCGAGCGAAGGCAGCGCTGTTTCGACACCCACGACATTTGCCGAAAGCGCCGCAACCCGTAGCGAATAGCGGCCGTAAGGGACAAATTCGAAAAGGAAAAACCCGTCATATTCGCTTCGTGTAACCTTCACGACGCGGCCGTTTTTGTCGATTAACTCGACGTCGACGCCGCTAAGCGTTTTTCCGCCCTCGCGCTGAAGAGTTCCGGAAATTTCGCCTGCCGATACCAAAGGCAATTCGATGATAACGGGTACACCGGGACGCGGCGTCACCACCACGCCGCTTGTTGCCGGTTGAACAAATGGGTCGGGCAGGCTTGACGCATCGATTCCGATGAGTATCTTTTCATAAGGTTGCAATCCGTCGATAATCGTCCGGCCCTGCCCGTCGGTCGGTGCCCCGCGCGCACTCAATCCCGCGGTCAGCTCTACTTCTTTTTGCAGCGGTTCATCGGGTTGCCGGATGCCGTCGGCATTTTCGTCCTGAAACACGATCGCAAAGGCCTGGCCCGACGAGGCCAGTTTCTCGGATGCAACGCGGATGCCGTTGCTGTGCGGATTCGGTCCAAGGCTGAACGCCAGGCTGAGCCCTGCCGCAACCGAGCCGTCGCTGGCGGCCTCGATTTGCCCGGTCAGCGCGACATGTTTGAACCTGCGGGTGTGACCCAGCGCAAGCCGCCCTCGGGATTCGCCATTTGAGTAGCCCGCCTCAACTTTCCAGTCGGAATGTTCACCGGCACGCCATTCGCCGGTAATTTTCGATTCGCGAAAGCCTCGATCACCGGTTACCCCGAACGTTGCTTCACCACGTAAGCGAAAACCGCCGACCCTACCCGACAGGCGCAAAGAAGCGTCAAGCCGCGGTTCGGAGCCTAAACCGAACGGATTTTTCTCCCTGACCCATTCCAGCTCCGTGCTTGCATTTATCCTATTGATATTAAACGATAATCGTGCACCTGCTTCCAATCTTTTGCCGCCATCGATGCGATCGATATATCGCACCTCGGCGCGCACCGGCAGGTACTGACGCCCGAATTTGATGCTGTGGTCTAACGACATGCTGTTGAACCGGCGGACATCGCGGTCATACCGCTCGCTTTGATACCCGCCCGATAGCCACGCGCTTTCCGCACTGACGAGCGTCTGGCCGACCTGCGCCAGTATCTGTCCGCGCACTGCATAACCGCCGACGAGGTTTGCAGCTGTGGCAAGTTCCACCAAGGTCGGTCCGATGGCGCGACGAACCGATCCTTCCAGATAATATTGCCGTTCAGCGCGCAGCATCGCGGTAAACATCGACACCGCAACAGACGTCTTGGGGTCAATTCCCCGCTCAAGACCAAAGCCGCCCCGTAACCCGAGATAATCGCTTGGATCGACACCGTTCAGATTGACCAGATCGCGTCCCGCATCCTGCACCGCCGCCCAATAATAGGTTTCGCGCGGCGGAATCGAATCGAGTCCGACAGGAATCATTTTTACATCGCGGCGGACTTGTCCCTGCGGGCCATAGAGCACGACCTCGAACCGGTTTTGTCCGTACAACAATTGCACATCGAGAAATTCGTAACGGCCGTCGCCCCGGCTTTGTACATAACCGATCAGCTGCTCGTTGCGGTATAATTCGGCGTCCCAGCCATCGGGTAGCTCGCCGCGAAACACCGTCCGGTCAAAGCTTGCCGGGCGGTTGAGCGGACGATTGGTAATAAAGGCACCCCGCCCGGCAGTCGTCTGGATACCCAGC
>JANOPT010000070.1:0-3482 GCA_031421975.1 Sphingomonadales bacterium
GCCCTCCGGCTTCCCGGATGATTTGGATGCGCGTTACGCTTCCCTCCTCCTCGATACGGAATATATCAGGTTGGTAGCGGTCAAGCGAAGTGCGATTGCCGTCCCCGGTGCGTAACCAGAGTTTACCCTGCTGTTCGAAAAGAGTGACGACCTGCTGTAGCGTATCGCAGTAATAAGAACCCAAAAGTTCGTTAATATCGAGCGGCGATTGCGGAATTGGCTGCATGACAACGCGTGGGGCCGGGATGAAGCCGTCTTCGCTGACTTGCCAGCGCATCTCGGTAGCGTGGCCATCGGCAAAGTCGTGGAATTCGAGTTGCAACTGGGTCGCTGGGTTAAGCAGGAATACCCCCTTCCCAACTTGGGGCAACGGGGACGCATCATCCTTGCCGAACGTAGCAAAAGTAAGTTGATCTCCAATTCGGCGCAACGAAAAGACGATTCCCGCGAATAGTTGATAGTCGCCTGCATAGCGGTCAAGCTTAGTGCCCGTTTCGGGAACGAAGTCCACGGGCGGCTTCGGTTTGAGACGTTTGGCCAAAAGTGTTTTAGCAGCTGCGAAGGCGAAGGCGGCTTTCAGGAAGTCACTGCGGTTGCTTATAACCACAATGTTCATCTGCGCTTCCGGAATGCGGAGGAGAAAACTTCGGAAGCCGCCGGTGCTGCCGCCGTGCGACCACGTATCCAGCCCGTGAAAGTTACGATATTCCTGTCCATTCGTGGCGATTGCGTACCGACCGTTAGGAAGCGTGGAGCGAGCCGCCATGGCCTTGCTGACGGCAGGCCCGCCAATCTCAGTTGTTTTAAAAGCATGCGCCCAGCGCAAAATATCGCGGGGGTTGGAGACAATACCGGTCGAGCCATAAGTTGCCGCAATAAGATGGGCCTGCACAAAGCCCTTTTGGGCTGGCACATAGCTGATAGCGAGGTCGTCGATGATCAGGTTTGGATCCGTGCGTACGAGTGTTTGATTCATGCCGAGTGGTTTGAAGATGCGGTCGCGCATGAATTCGGGGAATGATTGACCCGAAACCCGTGCTATGATTTCAGCAAGCAGCTGGTAGCCAGTATTGCTATATTCTTGTCGTTGGCCTGCCGGAAAGTTTCCGCCACGCTGGCGGAAGATAAGGTCGAGAGACCGTTCCTGCGTAACAGGCGACGAGTCTGTCGCTCCGGTCAGTTGTAGCAGGCTGTTGACCTCACGCAGCCCACCCGTGTGGTTGAGCAAGTGCCTGATCGTGATCGGCTCTGGACGCGCTATCAACTCGGGTACTATCTGACGAACATCCTGATCGAGAGTGAGCTTGCCTTCCTCCGCGAGCATCATGATGGCAAACGCGGTAAACTGTTTTGTTACTGATCCTATTTCAAAGCGCGTATCGGAATTGATCGGAACATCGTTTGCAAGGTCGGCTTGACCTGCCCACTTATGATAAACGACATCGCCATTGATAGAGACAGCAAGGCTGATCCCGGGTGCATCAGTCTTTTGATAGGTCTCTAGCAGTGCATCAAGCGCCTTCAGATCTGGCGTTTTGGCATGCAGGACAGAAGTTGAGAGAATACCTAAGCAAAAGACAGCCACAATCTTGAAAAAGCTCTGCATTAATATTTGTCCTGAAATTGAAATTGCGCCGCCTGTTTACAAATTTGCAAGGTCACTCCACCGTAACCGATTTTGCCAAATTTCTCGGCTGGTCGACATCAGTGCCTTTCGCGCATGCCACATGATAGGCGAGCAACTGCACCGGCACGGCGTAGACCAGAGGCGCGATCAATGGATGCACGCTTGGCATTTCGATGGTCGCAAGGCAGCCTTCTCCGGCTTCGGCGATGCCTTCGGCGTCAGAGATCAAAACGACTTTGCCGCCGCGGGCGCGGACCTCCTGCATGTTGCTGACGGTCTTTTCGAACAGCGGGCCTGACGGGGCGAGGACTATGACCGGCACTGCCTCGTCGATCAGCGCGATGGGGCCATGCTTCATTTCGCCCGAGGCGTAGCCTTCTGCGTGGATATAGCTGATTTCCTTGAGCTTCAGCGCACCTTCCATTGCCAGCGGATAATCGGGGCCGCGACCGAGATAGAGTACGTCGCGCGCAGGAGCGATGAGGTGCGCCATCGCAGCGATGTCCTCGTCATGCGCCAGTGCTGCGTTGAGCGCGGCGGGGGCCTCGATAAGGTGGCGGACGATTTCGCGTTCTTGCTCAGCGCTGAGCTTCCCCTTCACCAGCGCCAGATGCGCGGCGAGTGCGGCCAGCACCGCAAGCTGGCACGTGAAAGCCTTCGTTGACGCGACGCCGATTTCCGGCCCGGCATGGGTGGGCAGCAGCAAGTCCGCCTCGCGCGCCATGCTGCTGGTCGGCACGTTGACGACGACCGCGATGGTCTGGCCGTTTTCCTTGCAATGGCGAAGCGCCGCGAGCGTATCCGCAGTTTCGCCCGATTGCGAGATGAACAGCGCCAAGCCCCCTTCCTCCAGCACCGGATCGCGGTAGCGGAACTCGGACGCAACGTCGATGTCGACCGGCACCCGGGCGAAGGTTTCGAACCAGTATTTGGCGACCATGCCTGCATAGTATGAGGTTCCGCAGGCGACGATGGTGATGCGTTTGACGCCGGCCAGGTCGAAATCCATCTGCGGCAGCGCAACCGTCTGTTCGAGCGGACGGATATAGCTGGAGAGCGTCTGCGCGACCACGGTGGGCTGCTCGAAAATCTCTTTCTGCATATAATGTCGGTAATTGCCCTTTTCGATTTGCGCCGCGGACACGCCCGAAGTGGTGACTTCGCGTGTTACCGGATTATTGTCCTTGTCGAAAATCTGCGCGCCTTCGCGGGCAATGACAACCCAGTCGCCTTCCTCCAGATAGGCAATCTGCTGAGTCAGCGGCGCGAGCGCCAGCGCGTCAGA
Source organism: Sphingomonadales bacterium (assembly GCA_031421975.1). Taxonomy (GTDB): domain Bacteria; phylum Pseudomonadota; class Alphaproteobacteria; order Sphingomonadales; family Sphingomonadaceae; genus Sphingorhabdus_B. The sequence continues at coordinate 2,913 of JANOPT010000070.1, forward strand.
GCCGAGATAGGTTTCGCCGTCGCCATAACCCACGACCAGCGGGCTGCCGAGCCGCGCGCCGATCAGGAAATCGGGAAACTGGCGAAAAGCAATGGCCAGCGCAAAGGCACCGCGCAGGCGGGGGAGAACGGCCTTGACCGCCTCTGCGGGCGAGTGGCCTGCCTCGACCTGTTCGGACACCAGATGCGCGACAACCTCGGTATCGGTTTCGCTCTCGAAAGTCCGTCCGCGCGCGGTCAGTTCATCGCGTAACTGCTTGAAATTCTCGATGATGCCATTGTGGACGAGCGCGACCTCGCCCGTCGCATGAGGATGCGCGTTACTGGTAGTCGGCGCGCCGTGGGTGGCCCAGCGGGTGTGCGCGATCCCGATATTGCCCGGCGCGTCGTTGGATTTGAGAACCTGCACGAGATTAGCGAGTTTCCCCTCCGCACGCCTGCGGACCAGCTGGCCATCATGCACGGTGCAGACCCCGGAGGAATCATACCCCCGATACTCCATCCGCTTCAACCCATCGACCAACCGGTCAGACACAGGTGATTTGCCAACAATTCCGATAATGCCGCACAT
>JANOPT010000071.1:0-5804 GCA_031421975.1 Sphingomonadales bacterium
GCGGGTTACTGCGCCGGTATCGTCATCCACTGGATGGTCAGCGCGAATATGGTGTTTACCGGCAAGACGAAGGATGGCGCGGCGCTGCATATTCAGCGGGCATTATTTGCCGGCTCGGCACTCGTCGGACTTGGCATCACGGTTGCGACGGTTGAAATATTGGGCCGATTTGGGGTCCATCCGATCCCGTCGAAAGGTGCGGCCATCGCGATTAGTTTCGTCGCGGTTTACGCCATGCGTAAATGGGGGGTTTTCCGGTGACGACATTGGTAGCAGAGCTCAAGCGTTCGGCATTCTTGAGCATCGACGAAGAATTGAAAAAATTCGGTAGCTGGGTGCTGGTCTGGGTGGTGCTTGCCAATATCGGCTTTGCCGCATTGTGGTTTTCGGGCGCGCCGCCGCGCCATTTCGAAATCGTCTATGCCGGGCTGATCGGGCTGGTGGTGAAACGGATGCCATTCATCATCCGTTATGTGTCGTTCCTTGGCATCATGACATATTCGACGCTGAAATTCGTTGGCGGGTTGTTTAACCTCGACATATCATCGCTGCTTTATTCATTACAGTTTTTTGCCGAAATCAAACCGGGTAATTCGTTCGATTATATTGCCGCCGCTATCGCGATACTGATAATCATGGGCGTCGCGTGGAAATTGCTCAAACGCGACACGAACTTCTCGCGCCCGCTGCTGATCGTGGGTGCCGCTGGGCTTTTCATCACGCTCGCCGGGGTCGATCTGTGGATGGGCAAGGATATGCGCGGCCATTATTTCCGGTCCGCGCCGGCGGGAGCAGTTTTTGGATCAGCGACCGAAAAAAGCGGCTTTGCGGCGCGGGCCGATGGCAAGCGCCATCTGGTCTTGATTGTTGTTGAGGCGATGGGTCTGCCCAAGGGCAATCCCGAAATGTCGCGGCTGTTATTCGCGCCGTTGACTGGCAACGGGGCGGTGCAGGCACGTTATGACATCAAACAAGGCTCTGCGCCTTATTACAACAGCACCACGTCCGGCGAAATCCGCGAATTATGCGGGCGCTGGGGTGATTATTACGACCTCCTTGACCGCGAGGATAATGGATGTCTGCCGGCGGTATTGGCGAAAAAAGGCTATGCCACGCTGGCCATGCACAGCTTTACTGGCGCGTTCTTCAAGCGTGAAAACTGGTATCCCAATATTGGATTTGAAGCCCGAGAGTTCGGCGATGATATGATGGAGGCGGGGGCCGAAAAATGCGGCGGCGTGTTTCCCGGCGCATGCGACCGGCAAATTCCCCAACAAATCGCGGCGAAGCTGAAAGCCGCCGAAAAGCCGACATTCCTGTACTGGCTAACGCTCAATTCGCATTTGCCGGTGCCGTCTGGCCTCAATCTTCATGTCGATAATTGTGAGCGGGTCTCGCCATTGCTGAAGGCTGAGTTCCCCCAGATTTGCCGCCAGTTCGCGATCTATCATGATATCGAAACTGCCCTTGCGAGCGAAATAACCGCCGCCGATTTCCCTGATGCCGATATCCTCCTTGTCGGTGATCACATGCCGCCCTATTTCGACCGGCACCACCGCACACAGTTTGATCCCGCGCAAGTGCCGTGGCTTCTTCTTCGCCGCAAAGACATTGCAGACAAGAGCGTTGCTTCGCGCTAGATCATCAGCCGGGGGGATAATGATGATCGAAGGTACGCGGACGGAACGCGAAGCGGTTTCCATCACGGTGCTGGGTGCACTCTGGCTGTTGGCGTGCGGCGCCTTGATCTGGTCGGGATGGACGCACATTGTCACACTGTCCGGTTGGGACCCCGACGATCAGTTACGCCTGACTCAGCTTCGCGATTTTCTGGGCGGACAAAGCTGGTTTGATTCCACCCAATACCGGATGAACATGCCCGACGGTGCACCGATGCACTGGTCGCGATTGATCGAGTTGCCGCTGGCTCTGCTGGTCCTGCTGCTAAGGCCGATCGTCGGTCAACCAGTCGCCGAAATGATCGCGGGGTCGGCTGTTCCGCTGCTGCTTCTTGGCTGGATCGGCTATATGCTATCACGGATTGCGACCCGGCTGTCGTCACGCGAAGCCGGCGTCGCTGCGGCCGTGATAACATTTTTGTCGGGTGCGCTGCTTTTGCAATTGCGGCCTATGCGGATCGATCATCATGGCTGGCAAGTGGCGATGGCGGTGCTGGCGGTGTCGACGATGTTCTGGACAGACGTCCGCAAAGCCGGAATTGTTCTGGGCATTGCATTGGGCGTGTGGCTTCATATCAGCCTTGAAGGCGCACCGATGACGGCCGCCTTTTTCGTGTTGCTGGGTTTGCGGTGGGTGCGCGATTCAAAACAGGGATCGCGGCTGTTCTGGACGATAACGAGTTTTGCCAGCGCGTCTTTGCTGTTGTTTTCGGCGACCCAGGCCGCAGGCCTTTTCGCTGCCACTTATTGCGATACCGTGTCCCCGCCGCACATCGCGGCGATCATATTGGCCACAGGGGTCATGCTGCTATCGATCCGGTTTCTACCCGATGACGCCCGATTGCGGCTTGCTTCTGCCTGCGTTGCTGCGACCGGGGCGGTCATTGCAATCTATGCGATGGCACCACAATGCCTGGGCGGGGCGTTCCAGACGATGGACCCGCTCGTCCGCGAATATTGGTATTCGAAAGTCAATGAAGGGCTTCCGGTCTGGCACCAGCCCTGGCGCACTGCTCTCTCGCTTGGCGCTGGCTTGTTGTCAGGCGCGGTCAGCTGGTTTGCGCTTCGCCCGACATTGAACCGAGACGACCGGCGCAACCTCGACACTATCGGCTTTTTTCTGCTCTATGGTCTGGTGCTGTCGGTTCTGGTTATCCGCACGATATCGGTGGCCACCGCTTTTGCCATTCCGGTCACGGCGGCATACTGCGCGATGCTGTTTGAAAAATACCGGAAGTCGAAAATTCCCGTTCGCCGGGTCGGCCTGGTGGCGGCCATACTTGTTTTGATTGTTCCGGGAGCAACGGTGTCAGGGGTCCTGCGTGCTTTGCCGAAAGGATCACAGACAATAGGGGGAAATACAGTTACGGCCAATGACACGTGCCAGTCGGCATTGTCAGTCAGGGCACTGTCGGCGCTGCCGAAGGGCGATATCGTTGCGCCGTTTGATTTGGGACCGATGATTTTGGCGCAAACCCGGCACAGCGTTCTTGCAAGCAGCCATCATCGCAACGAAAAGGGGATGCACGATCATATCGAGATTTTCCGGTCCGCCCCACCATCATCGTACCGCCTGATGAAGGCCCGCGGCGTCGATTATCTGGTGGTCTGCCCGAAGGAAGCCGAACTCGGCTTTTATGCAAAAAAGGATCCGAATGGTTTGTGGGCGCAAATCGCCAGTCGTAATACGCCGGGCTGGCTTGAGCCGCTGCCCGATATGGGCGACGGCGTAAAGGTCTGGCGTGTCCGCTAAAGGTGCATAAAATCGCGGTCGAAGCTTTTAAGATGGGCGCCGCCGTCAACGAAAATGATTTGTCCTGTCACATCGGTTGCACGGGCGAGGTAAAGCACGGCGTCGGCGACCCCCGAGGGCGATGGCAACACGCCAAGCGGGGTCATACCGGCTAGCCGTTTTTCCTGTGCTGCGTCATAGTCTGCCGTTGAAATGACAAGGCCCGGGGCGACGCCATTCACCCTTGCCCGGATACCGAACGATGCCGCCATCGACCGCACCGATTCGGCCAACGCCTGTTTGGACAAGGTGTAGCTGGTCTGGTCACAATGCGGGTTGACGACACGCTGATCGACGATGTTCACGATTGCCGGTTGCTGTCCAGCACCGGCCGCTTTGACCAATGCCTGCGCGAGTAACAGCGGTGCGAACAGGTTCAGCCGGAAATGGGCGTCAAGCGACGCCGCGCTCATGCTTTGCCAATCGTCCTGCCCGAACATCGCGGCATTGTTCACCAGCAGGTCAGGCGTGCGATCGAAATGCACAGTGACGGCGTCGATCAAGGATGCGCTGTTATCAGGGTTGCCAAGGTCGAAGGTGAAGGCTTGCCAGTCGCTACGCTGTTCTTCCAGAATATCCAGAAGGTCGTCGTCGGGTTGCTTGTCGAGATGGCTTACCAGCGCCAGTGCGTACCCGGCATTTGCCAGTTTTCCGGCAATCTGAGCACCCAGCCTGCGCTTTCCTCCGGTAACAATCGCCAGCGGCGGTGCGGTCATGTGCGGCTCCGCGACATCGTGATGCCGATGCCTTCACCATCCTCGGCAATCGCAAGCTTGACGATTTTGACAGCTATGTGGCTGATCCGGTCATCGTCGGCGAATAGCGTGTCGATGATGTGGTCGGCCACCGCTTCGATCAGCGTAAAGTGAACACCCTCGGGCAGATGGGTGGCCGCTTCTTTCAGCGTCATGTAATTTTTCGAGGCAGATAACGGCGTATCGGGCGCATAATGATCGGCTATCGCGAGCGTCGTGCTGATCGAAATTTTCAGCGGCTGCGGCAGATGTGTTTCCTGACTGTAAATCCCGGTCAGGACGTTGACGACCAGGTCGTGGACTTCGAGAATGAGGCTATCGGTCATGATAGTCCCTGGCGCGACCAGCGCGCAAAAATCGCCGTGGGTAATAACAGCCCGCGCTTCTGTTCGCGCACTGCCAGTTCGCCGAATTCGACCTTCCCCGGTAGATCGGCAAAGTGCGACTGAAGCAATCCGCCAAGCGCCAGCGCTGACATCCGCACGGCGTACACGGTGAGGAACAGGAAGCGCGAATTGACGTCGAGCAGTTTGCGGCAATCCGCGATCAGCCCGGGCAGATCTTCTTCAAGCCGCCAAACCTCGCCTTCGGGACCACGGCCATATTTTGGCGGATCAAGCAAAATGCCGTCATAGCGTTTTTCGCGGCGCACCTCGCGTGCGACGAATTTTGCCGCATCGTCGACAATCCAGCGGATCGGACGGCCGCTCATCCCGGACATCTCTGCATTGGCCTTTGCCTGGGAGACCGATTTTTTCGATGCGTCGACATGAACCATCTGGGCATTTGCTGCCGACAAGGCGAGTGTGCCAACGCCAGTATAGCCGAACAGGTTCATGGCGACCGGCGCTTCGACATCGGCAATCTGTCCGCGCATCCAGCGCCAGACGGGGTCCATATCGGGGAAAAAGCCCAAGTGGCGAAATGGGGTGCACGACGCGGTGAAACGCACCTCGTCATTCCAGTCGAGCGGCCACCCGTCCATCGGTACCGGGCGATTATTGTACCAGCGCCCGCCGCCTTCGTCATCGGAGCCCGGCAAAAATTCCGCGTCGGCGTCCCAATCATCGGCTGCGGGGGTCCACATGGCTTGCGGCTCCGGACGGATGAAGCGGCGTGTGCCATAGCGTTCATATTTGCGTCCGTTGCCGCTGTCGATCAAGGTGTAATCGTCGCGCGGCTCGCTCACCAATGTGACGAAGTGCGGTTCCATCTCAGCGAACAGCGCGCGCCAGCACATAGTCGCGCACTGCGTCATATTCGCCCGGCAGCACATCAAAGCGTTCCTCACGATCAAACAGCTGTGATACGCGTGCAGGCAATGACGGGCGCACGCCCGTTGCGCGTTCGACGGCATCAGGGAATTTCGCCGGATGAGCAGTTGCCAGCGTCACCACTGGAACGTCGGCTGCGACGCCTGAAGCACGCGCGGCATGGAGCGCAATTGCGGTGTGGGGATCGATAATTTCGCCGCAGGCTTCATACGCCCACCGCATGGCCAGCGCCATTTCGTCGGCGTCGGCGCGCGCGCTTTTCATCAGCGCCGCCTTTTTTCGCATGTCGGCGGACAGCACCATC
>JANOPT010000072.1:0-20138 GCA_031421975.1 Sphingomonadales bacterium
TCGCTGTAACCTTGCCGCTTTTGGTAAGGTCAACGATGTCCCGATCGGCCTGCAATTGGGCCGCATCGACAACGATAGTGGAGGCGCCAAGCGCGGTGCTTTGGTCATTTCCAAAAGCAAAACCTGCATCTGCGGTGACGACGGCAGCTATCAGGGTAAACGAAATGGCCGCAACAGAGGCAGCCCGAAATATGTTCAACATTTTACGTACAATATAGCGGCTGCAGCAGCAGATAAGCCTCTAATATCTTGTTTTGGCTCGTCTTTTGTTACATCCGACTCGCGTGTTTGTCCGGTCACCCCTATTGTGTCCCGCGTGACAACCTTCGCTCTTCGTTAATCTGGCATTTATTGTGCGGTGCAGCAAAGTCAAGTGCTGGCGCCCAAAAGTCCGTTCAACCGTTCTTGCGATGCGACATCCAGTTCGATCACCCATAGGTCTGGATCTCGGGAGGCGCGCTTTTGCCAGTACGCTGTTACCTCTGCTTCATTGTCTTCGGCTTCCCTGAAAACTGGCTGCCACTCGGACACCCCGTCCAATGATGCGTTACGGTCAAAAAGTACCAGATTCCGGCCTCTTATCTGTCCGATGAGCAGGATTGCACCGGAAGTCCGGTCACCTTTGCGGAGCACGGCCACAAAACCGCCTCCGGCCTCGGCAAGCCGCTTTATTGCGGAAATCTGGAACTCGCTGGTGAGCCGCGGCTCGATCAAGCAGCGTCGCGCTCTTCGGATAGCGTCAGCAACGCATACATTGCGCCAGCATCGGCGGCACCGCGAAGCTGCGAGCGGAACTTCTCGTCGCGAAACAGGCGCGAAATCTCAGCCAGAGCACGCAAATGTGACGCGCCGTCTTGGGCCGGTGACACCAAAGCGCATACCAGATCGACCGGCTCGTCATCCACGGCATCATAATCGACCGGTTTCGCCAGCCGCGCGAAAACCGCAACCGGCATGTCGATACCCGACACTTTGCAGTGCGGAATTGCAGTTCCGCCGCCAAAGCCCGTTGGGCCCAGCCGTTCACGCTCGACCAACCCGTCATGGACCGCCGCAGCATCAAGCAAATAATTTTCAGCAGCAATGGCCGACAGGCGTGCCAGCAAGTCCGATTTGCCGGTGCAAACCAGATTCGCGGTAACTGCTCCCTCGACCAGCCTTGTAGAAATTCGAATCATTTTATCGTTTCATCGCGACCGGTTGCGACCCCGGAAGCAAGCCCCAAATGTTTGAAAGATTTTACGTAATTTTCGTGATATCGGCCGAATTCTAAGGTGCAGATTTTGGTTCAACCCACCCGATCGTGCCGTCTTCGCGGCGATAGACCATATTATGTCGGCCAGTTCCAGTGTTTTTGAACAACAACGCAGGCGTATTTCGCAAGTCCATTAGCATCACTGCATCAGAAACCGTCGATTCGGGAATGTCGACGCTCATTTCAGCGACGATGACGGGTGCATCGGGTGAAGGCGCCTCCTCATTATAATCACCGCCATCGAATACCGTGTAGGCTGCTTCTTCTTCGCGCACGGCATGCGCCGTCTGTACATGCCGGTCCTGCAATCGCCGCATGTAGCGCCGAAGCTGTTTTTCGATGCGTTCGGCGGCCTTATCGAGCGCGACATGCGCGTCCTGCGCTTCGCCGCGACCTTTCAAAACAAGCCCCTGCATCACGTGCATGACAATATCGCTGGTAAATCCGTCATGCGGCGCGCGCCCGAATGTCGCATGCGACGACAACGCCTTGGAGAAATATTTGTCGGCAATGGAAGTCAGGCGCTTTTCCACATGGCCCTGCAATGCTTCACCGGTCTCGACTTGATGTCCTGAAACCCTGATATCCATAGCCTGTCTCCTTGAGTTAAAGCGCCGACCCTGGTTCGAGCCACAACGCATCGGTAATCTTGTTTATAAACTCGCCGTGCCGCACAAGTTCCGCCTCGGACGCTGCATGCGGTCTGGGTTGGCGGAAAATCCGGGCTGGTCCTGAATTAGCGGTGGGGAATTGCGTGGCGATATCTGCTCCAGCGCCATCATCGGCCAGTCCCAACCCAATCTGCCGACCACCGGTCAGCTCGATATATAATTGCGCTAGTAATTCAGCATCGAGCAACGCGCCATGCTTGACGCGGTGGCTACGGTCGATACCGTAACGCGTGCACAACGCATCCAGCGATAGCTTTGCGCCTGGATGTTTGACTCGCGCCAGTGCAACGGTGTCGACCATCCGGTCCATCGAAATAGCGATGCGACCGCACAATTGCAGTTCATTGTTGAGAAAGCCGAAATCGAAACTCGCATTATGCGCGACAAGCGGGCTGTCACCCAGAAACGCAATCAGCGCATCCGCGTTTTGCCCGAACAGCGGCTTATCCGACAGAAAGCGGTCGGAAAGGCCATGGACTTGCTCGGCTGCCGGGGGCATCGGACGCTCGGGATTAAAATAGGCATGATAAGTTTCGCCAGTCATGACCCGGCCAATCATTTCGATGCATCCTATTTCCACCATCCGGTCCCCGGTCTGGGGATCAAAACCCGTGGTTTCTGTATCGAAAATAATCTCGCGCATGCTGTGTCGGAATGTGAGCCTGTTTGAATGCTTATGCAAGGCCCGCGCGCAGCTTTTTGACAAGTTCGCGGACATCCTGACGCGTGTCGGTGATCGGTTGGCCCGTATCGATGACGTAATCGGCGCGTGTACGTTTGTCGGCGTCGTTCATTTGCAGCGCCAGTATATGTTCGAACCGGTCGGCGCTCATTCCCTGTCGGGCAAGTACACGCTGGCGCTGTATGGAGGCGGGAGCGGAGACCACGACCGTGACATCGACATGTTCATCGCCACCCGTTTCGAACAATAAAGGTATATCGAACACCACCATATTCGCCTCGATATGGTCTTTCAAAAACTCAGCGCGTTGCCGGGCAACCGCCGGATGAATGAGCGCCTCCAGTTGCGCCAGTCGGTCGCGGTCACCAAGCACAGCCGCCCCGAGCGCCTTACGGTCAACGCCGTCTGGCCCCGTCGTTCCAGCAAATAACGCCTCAATCTCTACAACCAGCGCGCCACCGGACGCCTGCATGGCATGCACCGCCGCATCCGCATCGAACACCGGCAGACCTTCATCGGCAAAAAACGCGGCCACCGTCGATTTGCCCATGCCAATTGACCCCGTCAGTCCGATGGTGAGCGGCCGCTTCACGCGAGCAGTTTCGCGCGCAACAGTTCCTCATCTTCGTCGGGCGGCGCGATGCCGAAAAACAGTTCGAACGCGATAGCGGCCTGCCCGACCAGCATTTCCAGACCGTCGACTGTTTCGAGACCGCGCGCACGCGCAGCCTTCAATAAAGCGGTTTCAACTGGAGCATATACCAGATCATACACCAGCGCATTTTCGGGCAGCGACGACAGATCGATATCGAGCGGTTCTTGCCCGGTCATGCCAAGCGGGCTGGCGTTGACCAGGAGCGCCGCGTCCGGAAGGCGTGTATCGATGGGTAACACTTGCCCTTTCAACCCGAAATGCGCCAGCATACCGGCTGCTTTCAACGCATTGCGTGCAAGCAGGACGACGTTGCCGATATCGGCCTGCGCCAACGCAAACAGCACCGCCCGCGCCGCGCCACCTGCACCGATGACGATTGCCGTTTCGCCTGCAAGCGGCACATCGGCAATCGGCCCGTAGAATCCGCCGACGTCGGTATTGGTGCCGACCAAGCCACCCTGTTCGTTGCGGAAAACGGTGTTGATCGCGCCAATCGAGCCGCGCACGTCGCCTGGATCCGCGATGAAATCGAGAGCAGCTATCTTGTGCGGAATGGTAATATTGCACCCGCGCCAATGGGCATTATCGGTCACGTCCTTGAAATAAGCGCCGAGATTTTCAGGCGAGACATCGCGGGCGTTGTAGTCAGCAACTATGCCCAGTTTCTGTAGCCAGAACCGGTGGATTAGTGGGGATTTGGAGTGTGATATCGGATGCCCGATCACTTCGGCAAAATTGTTCATACCGGCAAAAGACCCCGAACCCGTAAATAGTCAAGCAGCGGAAGCAACGGCAGTCCGATGATGGTGAACTGGCTGCCGCTAACGCTTGCAAACAACTGCGCGCCTTCGGCTTCGATCCGGTAACATCCGACACAGTGCCGAATATGCTTCCAATATGTGCTGACATATTGCTCGATATATTGGCTGCTCAACACACGCATGTTCATCTGCGCCGTATCGACAACCCGCCAAACGGGCTCGCCATTTTCACAGATGACCAGAGCGCTTATCAGCCGATGTGCTTTAGCCGAAAGCAGCGCCAAATGCTCGCATGCCTCCTCCGGACTTTCGGGCTTGTCGAGTATTCGTCCGTCGGCCGTCACCAGAATCTGATCGCAGCCTAAAACAAGGGCGTTCCGGAATTTCCGCGAAACTTTAAGGGCTTTGGCCTCGGCCAGTGCATCGGCGATGTCGCGTGCTTTGGCGTGATTGGCGATGAGGGACTCTTTGATGCGCGCTTCATCGACCAAAGCAGGATGCGCCTCAACCTCCACCCCTGCACCGCGCAGCATCGTGAGCCTTCCCGCGCTTTGCGAGGCCAGGATGATATTCAAGCAGGAGCCATCTGTTTCAGCTCGCGCTCGTTAAACAGGTTGATGATGGCGGCTGCGGTCTCTTCGATCGACCGCCGGGTCACGTCGAGCACTGGCCAGCCATTGTCGGCGAACATCCGGCGCGCGTGCGCGACCTCTGCCTTGACCTTTTCCTCATCGACATAATCCGTGTCAGGCGACTGGTTCAATGACAGCAACCGGTTGCGGCGCACCTGAATCAGGCGGTCGACGCTGGTCACAAGCCCTATCACCATGGGATGTTTTAACGTGAACAATATCGGCGGCGGCGGTGCTTCGGGGACAATCGGGATGTTCGCGGTCTTGTAACCGCGATTGGCCAGATAGATGCTGGTCGGTGTCTTCGAGGTACGCGACACCCCGGCCAGCACAATATCGGCTTCTTCCCAGTTCTGCGCGTTGATCCCGTCGTCGTGCGCGATGGTGAACTGGATCGCGTCGACCCGCGCGAAATAAGCGGCGTCCATCGCATGCTGCCGACCGGGCCGGGCCTGCGCCTCCTGCCCCAACATATTCGACATGGCATGGCTGACGGCATCCAGTGCGGCGACCGCCGGAAGGTCCAGTGCGCGGCAACGATTCTCCAGCTTTCGCCGGGTGTCACGATTGACCAGCGTAAACAGCACAAGCCCCGGATTGGCCGCGACATCGACGAGAATACGCTCAAGATGGCTTGCGGACCGAACCATCGGCCAGAAATGCTTGACGACATTTTCTGCGCCGTCAAACTGCGCCAACGCTGCCTTGGCGATGTTTTCCAGTGTTTCGCCGGTTGAATCCGACAACAGGTGAAGATGGAAACGCTGGTTCATGGCGTAACTGTGTTGGCAGGCTGGGGATAAATCAAGGGACAAGTTGGGCGGCCGCATATCTTCCCCGCTACCGGCAAATAGGCTCTCGATTCGGACACAGCCTGTGCACAGGAGCAAAGCGCAATCCACAGCCTGTGAATAACGGGGATGGAATTTGCGACTCCCCACAATATGCAAAGCGCTTGCCCGTCAAGCTGTTGGCAATATCCGCAAAAGCTTTTAAGGCGTGGGTTATCACCAGCACATCATCTTTCATCATCCTTATATAAATATATATTTTGATTGGATTCACTCACCCGATGTCAGCGCCTACCAGTAAGAAACTGCTTAACGTCCTAAGGGGCAATCAGGAGGGGATTCCTCCCATATGGCTGATGCGTCAGGCGGGGCGGTACTTGCCTGAATACCGCGAACTGCGCGCACAAAAAGGCGGCTTCCTGGAACTTGCGTACGATAGCGACGCAGCGGCAGAGGTTACTTTGCAACCGATCCGCCGGTTCGGTTTCGACGGTGCTATCCTGTTTTCCGATATCCTGGTCATCCCGCATGCAATGGGGCAGGATCTGTGGTTTGAGACCGGCGAAGGCCCAAGGCTCGCGCCGCGTCTGGCCGAAACCAGTCTTGACGAATTGACTCCGGTTCCGGTCAGGCTGACGCCGGTTTTCGAAACGGTGCACAAAGTACGCGCGGCATTACCCGACACGACGACCTTTCTAGGCTTCGCCGGAAGCCCCTGGACAGTCGCTACGTACATGGTTCATGGCCAAGGGAGCAAAGACCAGGCCGAGGCCCGTCGTATGGCGCATGCGGAGCCTGCGCGCTTTGCTGCACTCATTGATGCCATCATCGCAGCGACCGTCGATTATCTGGCGGCCCAGATCGAAGCCGGTGTCGATGCGGTACAATTGTTCGACAGCTGGGCGGGATCGCTATCGCCCGCACAATTCCAAAAATGGGTGATTGCGCCGAACGCAGAAATCGTCCGCCGTTTGCGCGAACGCCATCCCAATACGCCGATTATCGGTTTTCCCAAGGGCGCTGGTGGAAAACTCGCAGCTTACGCTGAAGGAACCGGTGTCGATGCGCTTGGCCTTGACGAAACCGTCGACCCGCATTGGGCTAATCGCGAATTGCCCAAGGGCCTGCCGGTTCAGGGTAATCTCGATCCGCTGGCGTTGATTGCAGGCGGAGCAGATCTGGAAAGTGCAGTGGACAATATCCTGTCAGCATTCTCCGGCCGTCCGCATATCTTTAATCTCGGGCATGGAATTCTGCCCGATACCCCCATTGAACATGTAGAAAAGCTGCTTACTCTGGTCCGCACGGGATAGGTTAGGGAAAGCGGCGCAATGACGGAAACAATCGCTGTGCTTTATATCTGGCTGAAATCGGCCCATATCATTTTTGTGATTTTCTGGATGGCGGGGCTGTTCATGCTCCCGCGTTTTTTCGTCTATCATCAGGAAAGCGCAGAAGGTTCCGAAGAATCCGCCAAATGGGTCGAGCGCGAAAGCAAGCTGATCAAAATAATTCTCAACCCGGCGATTATCGTCGTCTGGGTCGTGGGGCTTGTGCTGGCATGGAATATCGGTGCGATGAGCGAAGGATGGTTCCATGCCAAGCTGCTGTTCGTGTTTGGCCTGTCCGCCTATCACGGGTGGATTGTGGGCTACGCGAAAAAACTGGCGCGGGGCGAGCGGCCGTTGTCGGGCAAGCAATTGCGTCTGTTCAATGAAGTGCCGGGCATTGCCGCCGCGATCATCGTTGTGCTGGTGGTGGCCAAGCCATTTTGAAGTCGTTGACTAAATGACTCCTGACGCCTATTGAGCGCATAAGCCCGTCCTGGGCGTGAGGCGCGAATTTCACAACAACCGCGCCACCGACCTTACCATCTCCCGCCGGTTGCTTTTACGAAACCGGCAGTCATTTCGGGCCCAAGGTCCAGCACACGGAATTTATTATGCATCTGAAAGAGCTGAAAAGCAAAAACCCCGCCGACCTCGTTTCGATGGCCGAAGAGCTGGGCGTCGAGGGCGCATCGACGCTTCGCAAACAGGATCTGATGTTCGCGATTCTGAAAGAACTGGCGGAAGATGGCGAGCAGATCATGGGACTTGGTACCATAGAAGTTTTGCCCGATAGTTTCGGCTTTCTGCGCTCCCCCGAGGCCAATTATCTGGCAGGCCCCGACGATATTTACGTATCGCCCAATATGGTACGCCAGTTCGGTTTACGCACGGGGGATACCGTCGAAGGCGAAATCCGCGCACCCAAGGATGGCGAGCGCTATTTTGCCCTGACCAAGGTCATGAAGATCAACTTCGACGACCCTGACGCCGTGCGTCATCGTGTCAATTTCGATAACCTTACTCCGCTTTATCCTGATGAGAAACTGACGCTCGATTCGCTCGATCCTACTATCAAGGACAAGTCGGCGCGCGTGATCGACATTGTCAGCCCGCAGGGCAAGGGGCAGCGCGCGTTGATCGTTGCGCCGCCGCGCACGGGTAAGACCGTGCTGTTGCAGAATATCGCGCGCGCAATTACCGAAAATCATCCGGAAGTTTTCCTGATCGTTCTGTTGATCGACGAGCGGCCCGAGGAAGTTACCGATATGCAGCGTTCGGTGAAGGGGGAGGTCGTATCCTCGACCTTTGACGAACCCGCGACGCGCCACGTCCAGGTTGCCGAAATGGTCATCGAAAAGGCCAAGCGTCTGGTTGAGCACAAGCATGATGTCGTCATCCTGCTGGACTCTATTACGCGGCTCGGCCGTGCCTATAACACCGTTGTGCCGTCATCGGGCAAAGTCCTGACTGGCGGCGTTGATGCCAATGCATTGCAACGTCCGAAGCGCTTTTTCGGCGCGGCCCGGAACATTGAGGAAGGTGGTTCGCTCTCGATTATCGCCACCGCGCTAATCGACACCGGCAGCCGTATGGACGAGGTCATTTTCGAAGAGTTCAAGGGTACCGGCAACTCCGAAATCGTGCTTGATCGCAAGGTTTCCGACAAGCGTATCTTCCCCTCGCTCGATGTCGGCAAGTCCGGCACCCGCAAGGAAGAATTGCTGGTCGAGGAAGGCAAGCTCAAGAAAATGTGGGTGCTGCGCCGCATCCTCATGCAGATGGGCACGGTCGATGCGATGGAGTTCCTGCTCGACAAGATGAAGGATTCGAAAACCAACGAAGACTTCTTCGATTCCATGAACCAGTAGACCGCCGCAATGATTATCGAACATGCGCTGCTGCGCGTTCGCGGTGGCGATGAACTGGCGTTCGAGGCAGCCATAGCCGAGGCAAAGCCGTTGATCGCGGTTTCACCCGGGTTTGTAAGTATTGAGGTTCGTCCTGCAGTCGAGGTCGCCGGAACCTATCTGTTGTTGGTTCGTTGGCTGTCGGTTGCTGACCACCGCGACGGATTCCGCAATTCAAGCCGTTACCAGTCCTGGAGCGACTTGCTTCACCGCTTTTATGAACCTATGCCTTCGGTCAGTTATTTTGGAGATCCTTTGTGATTGAGTTTTTGATTGCAACCGCGTCAACCGCAACATCGCTCGGCGGACCTGCCGAAATGTGGCAGGCAATCGTCACCGATTTCTCCAACATTACGCAGCCCTCTGCGATGGCGGCATTTGTCCAGGTGTTGTTGATAGATCTGGTGCTGGCGGGCGACAATGCCATCGTCGTGGGCGCACTCGCCGCCGGTTTGCCTGCCGATCAACGGCGCAAGGTTATCATCATCGGTGTTCTGGCGGCGCTCGTGCTGCGGATTGCCTTTGCGCTGGTCGTTTCCCAATTGATTCAGGTTATCGGTCTGATCTTCATTGGCGGCTTGCTGCTGGTCTGGGTCGCATGGAAAATGTGGCGCGAACTACACCATGCCGGGCAGTCATCGGGCTCTCCCGAAGTCGAAGGCGACGAAAAGTCGGGCTTGCGTTCGGCGAAGAGCTTCGCAGGCGCGGCGTGGGCAGTGGCAATTGCCGATGTCAGCATGAGCCTCGACAATGTGCTCGCGGTAGCCGGAGCATCACGCGATCACCCAGGCATCATGATTGTGGGCTTGATCTTCGCAGTGCTGCTCATGGGCGTAGCGGCGAACATCATCGCAAAATACATCGAACGCTATCGCTGGATTGCCTATATCGGGCTGGCCGTGATCGTTTATGTTGCCGGCAAGATGATCTACGACGGTTGGGTCGATCCCGCTGTCGGCATCGGGACCTTGTTCGGATAAGATGATCTACGAAGCCTGGAACGAAGCGCAACCGATGTTGTTGGCTTTTGTGTGGATATAACGAGAATAATCTAGTCGCTGCTATTATTTGTTTCGCCCAACAAACCCGACGCATCTCGGTCATCAAGCGCCAATTTGGGCGTTGAAGATTTCAGCCGTTTCTCGACGCTCTTTATATGCTCATCGGGCAAAATATTCTCAGGCAAGGTTCCGCCAATTTTCCGAATTGCTTCTCGCACCTCTGACCCAACCGACTCATGTGTGTTGATGGCGCCTTGCTAAGATATGATCCGTTCGCGCTCCAGCTTGTCGCGAGTTTGAGTCATTCGGAACTGGTTTGCAGCCAGCTCCGTAGCATTCATTCTGTCCATCAGATTTTGCTCATCAGGAAGGCCTTTATAAGATTTAATAGCAGCCAATCCTTTTCCGCCATACAGCCCCTTATAACCCGCGTCGTGAAACACCCCAAACATGCGGTTTTCCACCCCTGCTTTTCGGGCAGAACCAGAGAGCTGCTTAAATTCTTCAGCAGCCTGTTTGCGAAGATCAAGACGTTCCTGATCGGCTGCGTGTTGATCGGAAAGTTCTTGCCGACGTGTTTGGATCGCGAAATACTGTTGAGCATTGGCGATCGCAGTTTTGCGCGGATCGCCGTTTTGAGCGATAAGGTAACAGGCAAAGCGAGATAAATGGAAGTCATCAACTATTTGGACTGATCCTTTGCCACCCGGAATCGGTTTGCCGGCGCCGGCAAAGTGATGTCCCGATTTGTTCCCGGATTCATCACAGGATGTAATCGCCCGCCTGATTGCATTCTCAAAACGCCGCCATTGGGCGTAACCCAGCAACGGCTGCAAATCGCGAGCACTCCAATATTCTGCGCCGTGATCATTAGAAAGCCTTAGCTGTTCAAACGACATGAGATTCGGCGCGGGCAGTTGCGAGTCTGGCATTAGAACATGATAGGAACAAAATTTAGATTCGACAATAAATTTCTATCAATGCAAAAATAGATGCTTCGCAAAAAAAGCAGCAGTCCGCTCATCAGCCAACTCGGCCCCGGCATCATCGCGCCGGTCGCCCATCTCGGTGGCAAAGCCGTGGTCGAGACCTTCATAATCGTGTAATGTGACCTTCGGATGGCCGCCGAGCCCTGCGTGGATCGCCGCTTGTGCCTCTGGCCCGACAAAATGGTCGGCCGTTGGAATGTGCAGCATTAGCGGGTTGGCGATCGCATGGCTTTCGTTCAGCATCTGATCGATCATTACTCCGTAATAGCCAATCGATGCGCTGATATCGGTGCGCGCTGCTGCCATGTAAGCCAAGCGGCCGCCTAGGCAATAACCGACACAACCGACCTTTTGCACGGGCAATTGTCCGGCCAAACCCGCGCGAACCGCGTGAATGACGGCTTCGATATCCTTCACTCCGTCATTGGCATCATATTGCCCGAAATAACCGAATGCCTCTTGAAGCTCGGACTCGATATCGGGGTTGAGCTCGACTCCGGGGGCAAAGCGCCAGAATATATCCGGTGCGGTGGCAAGATAGCCATTAGTGGCCAGATGGTCGCACTTCTGCCGGATCCCGGCATTCACGCCAAAGATTTCAGGAATCACGATGATTGCTGCCTTTGGCGAACCAGAGGGCAGGGCCATATAGGCTGGAAACAGCGCATCTTCGTCCAATGCATTGATCTTGACCATTTCGCCCATATTCCGGCTCCTTTGTCGGCAATTGCTTGATTCGGTTATGGCATTATAGTGGGCCGCTTGCGGAGAAAAAGGAAGGAGGGCGCGACCCCATGAAGATGAATATCGAAATTGACTGCTCGCCTGAGGAGGCCCGTGCGTTGCTTGGTTTGCCGGATGTCACAAAAGCCAACGAGGCCTATGTGGAAAATGTCACCAAGCTGATGAGGGGTGCGGGCGGAATCGAGCAGTTGCAGGAAATCGGCAAGCAAATCGCGCCGATGGGGCAAATGGGGCTGCAACTGTTTCAGCAGCTTATCGAAACCGGCGCAAAGGCTGCGATGTCGGGAATGAGCCCCAAGGACAAGAAATAAGGTTTCCTGATGAGCGCCGCTGACACGATTTTTGCGCTGTCAAGCGGTGCGCCGCCAGCTGCGATTGCGATAATCCGCATCAGCGGCCCGTCGGCTTTTTATGCCCTGGGGTTGTTGGCGGGGCACGTCCCGGTTCCGCGTCGCGCAGCCCTCGTGACGGTAAAACGCCCCAACGACAAAGACGTGCTTGATCGGGCGCTGGTTTTTGCCTTTCCGGGCCCTGATAGTGTTAGCGGCGAAGACTTGGCCGAACTCCATTTGCATGGAGGTAGGGCGGTGGTTCGGGCGGTCGAGGCCGCCTTGGCCGAAATACCTGGGCTTCGGCGTGCCGAACCGGGCGAGTTTACCCGCCGTGCCTTTCTAAACGGAAAAATCGATCTCAACGAGGCCGAAGGGCTCTCGGATCTTTTGACCGCGGAAACCGAGTGGCAACGCCGCGCCGCCGGGGCGATGTCTGGCGGGGCATTCAGCTTTATGGTCGAGACATGGCGGCGGGACGTTCTTGACTTGTCCGCTCTGACCGAAGCCGAGCTGGATTTTTCCGATGAGGGCGATGTTGATACGCAGGATAATGTAATTATATCAATTGGTTGTGTCAGACTTCATGACACCATAATGGAAATGCTGGCTGCTCCATCCGCCGAAAAACTACGCGATGGCCTTCGTGTTGTGTTGGGCGGCCCCCCCAATAGTGGCAAATCGACATTGTTGAACGCACTGGTGGCACGTGATGCAGCGATCGTATCTGACATCGCGGGGACAACGCGCGATTTGATTGATGTCCCTATCGCTTTGGACGGAATTCCGTTCATATTCACCGATACCGCCGGGGTTCGCGATTCGACCGACGACGTGATCGAAGCGATGGGCATTGAGCGCACAGTTGCGGTTTTTGGATTGGCCGACATTATTCTCTGGTTGGGTGATGAAGGGGCGGGTCCAAATCATCCGCATCTGATTGAAATCGAGCCGAAGCTGGATGACCCCGCACATGCGCCCAAAAGCAAAATTGCATTTGCGGTGTCTGCCGTTTGCGGTGACGGAATGAGTGAGCTTGTGGCCGATATCATTATCAGGGCCAAGACGCTGCTGCCGCCGCCCGATTATTTTGCGCTGAATCAGCGGCAACGAGCCCTGCTGTCGGATTGCGCCACAGCCTTGGCAGAGGCTTCGCTCTCGAATGACTGGCTTATCGTCGGTGAACATTTGCGGCGATCACGATTGGCGCTCGATTCATTGACAGGTCGGGCACATACCGAAGACGTGCTTGATACGTTATTTGGAAAATTCTGCGTCGGGAAATAAGCTGTTTCACGTGAAACAACTTTAGCGACTTTGACCGGCGGTCCGGCTTAAGCTATGCGCGTTTCATGAGTTCGAATTTCGACATCATCGTTGTTGGCGGCGGACACGCCGGAACCGAGGCTGCCGCTGTTGCTGCACGGATGGGGCTGCGTGTCGCGCTGGTCAGTTTCGACCGCAGCATGATTGGCGCGATGTCGTGCAACCCGGCGATCGGTGGGTTGGGCAAAGGCCACCTCGTCAGGGAAGTCGACGCGTTCGACGGTCTGATCGCCCGCGCAGCTGATGAGGCGGCTGTACACTACCGCATGCTGAATGCATCAAAAGGTGCAGCCGTGCACGGACCAAGGATTCAGGCCGACAGGCGGCTCTTCAAAAACGCCATCCAGCGTCAGCTTAGTACATATGCCAATCTTGATATCATCGAAGGTGAGGCGGCGGCGCTGTGTTTTACACAAGGTAGCGACCACCGGATCGCTGGCTTGCAGCTTGCCAACGGCGATGTTCTGTCGGCACCTGCGGTTGTTCTGGCGACAGGCACATTTCTTGGTGGACGGCTGTTCAGAGGCGAGGAACGCTTGTCTGGTGGCAGAATGGGGGAGGCGGCGGCCACCAGGCTGGCTGAACAGATACGGGGCGCCGGCCTGCCAATGGCTAGGCTAAAGACGGGTACCCCTCCGCGCCTTGATGGCCGGACGATCGATTGGGCGAAGCTTGACGTGCAGCCATCTGACGACGGGCACTGGACGATGTCCATGATGTCGAGCCGTCGCAAGATTCCGCAATTATTCTGTGCGATGACTCGCACCAATGTGCAAACGCACGACATTATTCGCGCGGGGCTGCATCGATCGCCATTATTTGCCGGCGACATCGAAGGCAAAGGGCCGCGTTATTGCCCGTCGATCGAGGACAAGATTTTCCGTTTCGGCGACAGGGATGGCCATCAGATATTCCTGGAACCGGAGGGTCTTGATAGTCACCTTGTCTATCCCAACGGCATTTCAACCTCACTGCCGACCGATATTCAGGTGAATATGGTTCGATCGATGGCTGGGTTGGAACAATGCGAAATCGCCGTGCCAGGATATGCCGTCGAGTATGATCACATCGACCCTCGTGCGCTCGATTCGACATTGGCCGTACGTGGGTTTGTCGGGCTCTATTGTGCCGGGCAGATCAACGGGACAACGGGGTATGAAGAGGCAGCGGCTCAAGGTTTAGTGGCGGGTATGGGCGCGGCAACGTCGATATTGGGTCGCGAGATGCCGACGATTGACCGGACCAATAGCTACCTCGCAGTGATGATCGATGATCTGACGTTGCACGGTGTCACCGAGCCTTATCGCATGCTGACGGCGCGTGCGGAGTATCGATTGAGATTGCGGGCCGACAACGCCGCAACGAGGTTGACCGCCGCCGCGATGGATGTGGGGTGTGTCGGTGCGTCGCGGTCATCTGCGTTTACCGCAAAACAGCGTGATAAGGCGGCTCTGGTACGTGCATTCGGCCAAAAGCTTAGCGCGGACAAGCTCATCAAGCAGGGCATGGACGTCAAGAGCGATGCTGGAACGATGTCACTTTACGACTGGCTACGTTTTCCTGCGGTCAACGCGCTGCGCCTTCTTGCTCTATCGTCCGAGGCCGAGGCGCAGACCGATATCGATACCGCGCTGGTTGACGAGATCGAGCAGGATGGACGATATGCCCCTTATCTTGATCGCCAGGAATCGGAGATCCGGGAAATTGCGGCGAACAACGGCGTGAAGTTGCCGCCAGACATTGATTATACACGCATAGCAGGTCTCTCGACGGAGATGGTCGAGAAACTCAACGCTGCGCGTCCGGAAACGCTCGCGCACGCGGCCCAACTGCGTGGGATAACGCCAGCAGCACTTGCCGCGATACTCGTTCATGCCAAGCGCCGTGAAAACTTGCGATTTGCCGCATGACGGAAGATGAAGCGCAGTTATGGCTGCAAAATACGTTCAATGTTTCACGTGAAACACGCGTTAAGTTCGATATATTTGTCGAATTCCTTAAGCGGGAAGCATTGACCCAAAATCTCATTTCATCGTCTACGGTCGATCATATATGGAGCCGCCATATCGTCGACAGCGCACAATTGCTGTGTTTTGCTTCGGACAGCCGCGGACCATGGATTGACCTGGGTTCAGGTGCGGGCTTTCCCGGACTGGTGGTCGCATTGTTAAGCCAGCACCATGTCACCTTGGTCGAATCGCGTGCACGACGGATCGATTTCCTCAAGCGCGCGATTGCAGTTCTCGACCTAGAGGCACGGGTCGAAGTCGCGGGCATGGCGTTGGAGAGCCTGAAAACCGTTCCATATTCGGTCATAAGCGCCCGCGCCTTTGCCCCTTTGCCCCGATTAATGGAGGTTGCCGCCCGATTTTCCACAGACAAGACTTTATGGCTGTTACCAAAGGGCAGAAATGCAGCTAAGGAATGGGACGATGTCAAATCATTATGGAATGCGGACTTCCGTCTGGAGCGCAGCGTAACCAGTAACGAAGCCGGCATCCTGGTCGGACATGTCACGAGTAAGCCGGGACATCATTCCGTTCAGTCAGCTAGAGGGCAGCAAACAGTATGATTCGCATTGCCATAGCTAATCAAAAGGGGGGCGTCGGCAAGACGACCACGGCCATAAACCTGGCAACAGCACTCGCGGCAAGCGGGTGGCGCTGTGTGCTCGTCGATCTGGATCCGCAAGGCAATGCATCAACCGGGCTTGGCTTAAAGCAGGTCGACCGCGTTCACAGCAGTTACGATCTGTTACTCGGCGATGCGTCGCTGAAAGACTCAGCCATTCCCACCATGATTCCCAATCTGGATTTGGTTCCTGCGACCGTCGACTTGTCGGGCGCGGAGATTGAATTGGTCGAATTCGAAGACCGGACAGGTCGGCTGAAGGCGGCATTCGACAAGTCAGATACGAATTGGGACATCTGCCTGATCGATTGTCCACCGTCGCTTGGCTTATTGACGATCAATTCCTTGGTTGCGGTAGACTCTATCCTTGTGCCACTTCAATGCGAATTCTTCGCCTTGGAGGGATTAAGTCAATTATTACAGACAGTTGAAAGAATTCAAAAGCGGTTTAATCCGGATTTGGCCATCATGGGCGTCGCGCTTACCATGTACGACAGACGAAACCGATTGACCGATCAGGTAGCAGACGATGTCCGCAGCTGCCTTGGCAATCTTGTCTTCGACACGGTTATCCCTCGCAATGTACGTCTGTCGGAAGCGCCCAGCCATGGCCTGCCCGCTCTGGTTTATGACCATCGCTGTTCCGGATCGGAAGCCTATATGAAACTGGCGCGTGAGCTGATCGGACGTTTGCCAGCCAAGGAGCTTGCGGCATGAACGCTGAAGACACTGCCGAAAAAATACCGCTACGTAAGAAAATGGCACTCGGGCGCGGCTTGGATGCGCTGCTCGGCGAAGCGATCCGTGGTGATTCAGGGCCAGCGCCGTCGGACTCTGCAGCTTCGATGGCGACTCAGGGCGTCGCCCTTATTGCGGTGGCCGATATCCACCCAAATCCGGAACAACCCCGCCGTCATTTTTCCGATGACAAGCTTGACGAGCTGGCGGCCAGTATCGGCAGGCACGGCGTTATCCAGCCGATCGTCGTCCGGCCCCATGTAAATGGATATCAGATCGTCGCAGGAGAACGCCGTTGGCGCGCGGCGCAACGGGCGCAAATCCACGACATTCCTGCTATTATTCGTCACTTCGACGATGCCCAAACCCTTGAAATTGCCTTGCTTGAAAATATCCAGCGTCAGGATCTGAACGCCATAGAAGAAGCAGAGGCTTATAAAAAACTGACCGAGCTGTTCGGCCACAGCGCTGCCGCGTTGGCCGACCTCGTACACAAGTCACGCAGCCACGTTGCCAATATGATGCGACTGCTTGACCTGCCGCCAGCGATCCGAGACTTGGTCATCGAAGAGAGATTAAGCATGGGCCACGCCCGCGCGCTGTTAGGCAGCGCTGATCCGGTTCGACTTGCGATGGTCGTGATCAAGCAGGGACTTTCAGTCCGCGCAACCGAGTCATTGATTAAGCGGGATCGTTCGCCCAAACCGGACGGCACGATCGTGAAGCCAGTCAACGCGGATATCCGGGCGGTTGAAACACATCTGGGCGATCTGCTGGGCCTGAAAGTGACAATAAACCAGCGCAACGTGTCGGGTGCGGGGTCGGTGACGTTCGAATATGGCAGCCTGGATCAACTGGACATGCTTTGCCAGCGCCTGACCGGTGAGAAATTCTGATATTATTTGCAGTCCAATCGTTGCGAGCGGTTCGACGTTAACCTTTGATATCCAGAATCAGACAGGAAATCCATAGATTTCCGGCCATTATAAATATGTTAACTCCAGTCCTTAACGGTCGAAATGCAGCTGTTGTTAACCATAGCAGGCAGCAAAGCCTTATGATTCGATGTGCATAAGTGAGGGAGAATGCAGTGGGGCATTCCGAATCTGCTTTTGTCACGAAGGACCAGTATATGTTGAACAAGAAACTTGCCCTGTTGGGCGCAACCGTCGTAGCCATGGCTTCGACCGGTGCTAATGCTGCAACGCAAACTGCGACAGCCGAAGTCGATATCATTGCCGCGGTTCAGCTCGCGCAGAACGATGGCCTTGATCTGGGCGTCGTTGCATCGAGCGCAGTTGCCGGCACCGTTGCATTGCCAACCTCTTCAAACACACGCACCTGCTCGGCTGGCGTTACCTGTGTCGGTACAGCCTTGCGCGGTCGTTTCACCGTAAGCGGCGCGACGTCCGGTTATGTTGTTGCCATCTCCGTTCCTGCGTCGACGACGCTGGCATCGGGTGCGAACAGCATGAATCTCGCACTGAGCCCATCGATCACGACGTTCACCTCGACTGGCGCAGCCGAAGTGTTCTTTGTCGGCGGCACATTGTCGGTCGGTGCAAACCAGGCTGCCGGTACGTATACCGGAACCTATGCCGTTTCGGCTGACTATCAGTAAACGCGGCCAGCGCTGTCTTAGCGCTACCGGATTACCGAACCCCTCGAAGGCTCCGTGCCTCCGAGGGGTTTGTTATTAAAACGAACCGAACACCATTAGCGGGATGGTAACCATATTCGGGTAGGGCCGGAGGGTGGACCAGTACGGGCAAGGCGACCAGGCGTTGCGCGTGCGCTATGTGGATGGGATAAATATATGCGCGAACTGCTTGTAAAAGCATGTCGGGACGCTGCCGCTCGAATTGCCTTGGGCATGACATTAGTGGCGATACCTTTTGCAATCGCTGAACCGGCCCATGCCGCCGGCGACTTACTGATCGCTCCGACCAGGGTCATCCTCGACGGACGCCGGGGCACTGAGGTCATTCTGAACAACATTGGCGATGAAGAGGCCACCTATCGGATTTCGCTGGAACTGCGGCGGATGAACGATGAAGGCCGACTAGACGATGTTGAACTCGACGCTGCTACCGATAAGGAAAAGGCTGCGCTTGGCATTATCCGCTACGCGCCGCGCCGCGTTACGCTTCCGCCCAACCAACCCCAATCGATCCGCATCGGCTTGCAGCCAAGTGAAACATTGCCCGACGGCGAATATCGCGCGCACATGCTGTTTCGCGCGATTCCGAAAACACCAGCGGCCGATGGCACGCAAGAACCGCCAACCGGACTGAAAATACAGCTCATCCCTATCTATGGTATCAGCATTCCGATCATTGTCCGCAAAGGCAATGTGGTCGGAACGGCGGCATTGTCGAACGTCCGGCTGGGGCGGGACAATGAGGGCCCGACGCTCGAGTTCGACATGGCGCGCTCTGGCGACAAGTCGGTATTTGGCGAAATTCACGTCACGAAGCCGGGCATGGCAGAGCCGATATCGGTCGCCAAGGGTATTGCGATCTATCCCGAAATAGGCAGTCGCATCGTATCGCTGCCTTTGCCACCGGAGGTCGCGGCAATGATGCATGGTGACATAGTCGTGTCATATTATGAGGCACCAGAAGCAGGCGGCGGCCTCATAAGTCAGGTCCGCACAGTCTTGCCTTGAGCTGATTAGGGCTGACCGAGCCGGACATGCGCGCGTTTCTCCATAAGGCCATTCAGGCATTGACAGCATGTGCTGTAGCGACCGGGATCATGACGAGCCCGGTCTCTTCGGCGTCCGCTGCAACCTGGCAAGCTAATGAGGATGACGCGTTGCTGTTCGATGCGCGGGTTGGCCAGTGGCGCGTAGGCGATGGTATTCGCGGATATCAAACCGATACCGGAATATGCGTCGATCTCGCCGACATCATCATGGCATTCGACCTTCCGGTGCGGCTCGATAAAAAGTCGCGCCGCGCAACTGGCTGGTTATTCGAGGAGAGCCGGACATTCACCCTCGACCGCGAATCCAACATAGTACAAATCGTGAACAAAAATCAGACCGTCAGCGCAGCGGATGTGCGCGATGTCCCCGAAGGATGGTGCGTCGACACACAAATATTGGCAGGCTGGCTGAATGTCGACATCAAGACCGACCTTTCCAATGCGCTGCTGATTATCAGTGCCGACCGCAAATTACCGTTCGAAATGGCAGAGGAGCGCAAATCCCGGGCAGGGAAAGTTCGGCCCCGGCAAGAGTTCGATCTTTCCAGCCTGCCGCAGGCCCGCGATCCGTATAAATTGCTGCGTATGCCATCGATTGACGTCGTGGCGTCTGTCGGAATGGCTCGTGACAAGCTTCAGGGCCGCAAATTCGACGCGCGCTACGAAATATATGCGAGCGGGGAGATCGGCGGCGCGTCGTTCGATGCAAGACTTTCATCCAATGACCGGGCTGTTCCCGAAAATCTGCGCCTGCGGGCCTATCGTACCGATCCCGATGGCGGGCTTCTCGGCCCGTTGAATGCGACGCACTTTGCATTGGGCGATGTTGCCACCAATACCACGCCGCTGGGTATCCAGACGACTGCCGGGCGGGGTGCCTTTATTACCAATCGTCCGCTCAACCGCCCGGCAAGCTTTGACCGGACGGTGTTTCGCGGCGAGCTACCCGATGGCTGGGACGCCGAATTATACCGCAACGAGCAGCT
>JANOPT010000073.1:0-8984 GCA_031421975.1 Sphingomonadales bacterium
CCGAAAAAACTTCTACACAGTTCCTACACAGGTCAAAAATGGCCATTTTTGTCAATTATATCGGCGACTTACCAGCCACCGATAAATGGTCGGGGAGACAGGATTCGAACCTGCGACCCTCTGGTCCCAAACCAGATGCGCTACCAGGCTGCGCTACTCCCCGACATGGGATCACTGGTACAACAATGTACGTCCGAGCTGGCATTCCAGCCGTTGCCCGTAAAGGCGAAGGCTGGTGGGCCCGGAGGGACTCGAACCCCCGACCTAGCCGTTATGAGCGGCCAGCTCTAACCAACTGAGCTACAGGCCCCGACCGGCTAGCCAATCGTGAGCGCGCCGATAGCGGAACTTTGCATCTGCTGGCAAGCGATTATATCATGCGCGATAGTTTAATCGGCTGACGGCCTTGATTTGGGCCATCGTCGTGGGCCTCACTCCGCTTTTTTCAAGATGGCGAAACACTTCGCCAAACCAGTGGTACATCTGCTCAAGCTGACCTTCATCGTGAACATATGGGGTATGCCCGATGGCCAATGACGGCGAGTGGAAGGATATCGTGATCACCGGCAGCCGCTCCTCAAGCGCCAGATCGATGCCTTCAAGCGCCTTGGCCAACGGTATGCCCTCGGGCGTTAGCGCGATGCGCTCAAGCATGTTTGATCGCGCCAAAGCCGATCGCGCAGCTTGCGAACCGAACCATTCGCCAAACACAGCATTTCCCATTGACCGCATCGCCCCGGCAAATACTGTCGTTAGCGGTAACTCAAGCAAGCGGTCGGGCGTTAGCCAATAAGGCATCACCGGATGACGGGTAAAATTGGGCCCGCCGTCCCCTGAATAATCGAAACGGGCCCGGACCGAACTGTCGATGAAAATGCCAAGGTCTTCCAGAATCGCTGGTGTCGCCGCGCCAGCGCCATATCGTCCGGCGCGATATGCATCGGGTTTGATCCCCGTGCGCGCAACAATCGCTGTATGTAACTGCGTGAGCTTTGCCCGTTCAAGCTTTCCGGGTAGATTACAGGCATAGCTGTTGAATATGCTCAATTCTTCTTCAAAAGGCGGATTCACCCAAGGATGAAGCTGAACACCGATCTCTGCCAGGCCAGCATTTCCGTAGCCGCCCAGCAAGTCGATCCCATATGGGTTCTGAGTAATGGGATAATCGACCAAATAACAAGGGACAATGCCGAAGTCCTCGCATAACGACTGAAAGCGGGGGACCTTGTTTAAGTGGGACGTGGAATATCCGTCACGAGTGAACGGCTTGGTCCAGTCAAACTCCTCTTCGGTGTCAACGGTAACAATGAAGCGCGGACTGCCCAACCCACTGAGGTCGGCTAACTGCAAAGCATTCGTCGAAAGACTATTGGGCGCTTGTCCGTTAGTCATCCCTGCCTTTGCCAACACGTTATTCTCGCTCTTCGTCCTGATATCCGGTGCGCCCGTCATTAACGGCAGGTAACGACAATATCAGCGCTTCATTGTAAAAGCGTAAATCTCCGCCGACATTTCTGGCCAGGCTACGCACCAGTCGCAGGGAAAAGCCCAACCCCAAGAGCGGCGCTTCGCTGGCGTCATCCAGCGCCCCAGGGCCTGAGCCGAAAAGCTCGGCCTCGTCCATTTGCAGCAACTTATGCGGCAAGGTTAAAACAAATCGATTGGTTACGTTCAATCCCGGCTCGGTTCGAAAACGACCGTCCAGCACTTCGTCTGCGCCGCACCCGATGATAACCGCGGACAAGAGGCGCGAGAAAAGGCGCTCGGCAAGCTCATTATCGATTGCAAACGGCCTGACAGGGTGCGCCTGAGCCAGGTTAAGCGTTACCCCAAGAACGTCGCTAAGCCCATGCAACCTTTCGGCCAGCCGAACCGACAACCAGTCGCAACCGGTAATTCCGGGCTCAGCTACAAAGCTGCCCGATTCTATTTTGGCCGCGATCGACAGGTCGTCAAACCCGGCCAGCAATCGCTGGGCATCATTCAATATATTGCCCGCAACCAATCGGTATTCTTCGGTGACAGGTCCGAAAAGCTGCTGTTCGATAATTTCCGAAAATCCGATAATCGCGCCAAGCGGCGTGCGAAGTTCGTGAACCAGTTGCTGGATATTGTCGGCGTTGTTGTTTCCTTCAGGGACAATATGTGCGCTTTCGGCGATCGTCGGTCGCCGGAATATCCCTCGATAACCGTTGAAGCGACCATTGACCGGGTCGAAAAAGGGCGCCGCATTGATCCGCCAGTCCCCGGCAATCGCGGGCGCACCGCATAGTCGCATTCTGGCATTTTCCAGCGGCATCCTTTGGCGGAATGCAGCCGCCCCATAAGCGTCTGGACCTGGGCCATCGTCAAAGGCCGGTTCTGCGATATCGACGCCGACAACGGCGCCCGATGGCGCTCCGTCGACCCAACTGACGGTGCCGTTCTCATCGGTTTCAAAACGAATTTCGTTAATGGTCGGACGGGGTTCGACCACTGGCTTGTCGGTTGACACGGAAAACGGCGTATCATTCTCTTCGCGTTCCAGCCGCAAACGTTCGATGCGATCGACAATGTCGCGGATTTCCATCGAGTTTCGTTTGGCGGGGCGTGTTTCGGCCTCTACCTGAGTCGACGTTCCAATAACAAAATCTGCCGATGACCATGCCGACAGCGCGCGCCTTGTCATTACGCCGATATCGGAGCGATTACGCAAAAATCCCCGTGCACGCGTTGGCAGGTGCGGAATGATGTCTGCCCATTCATTGTCGGTCAACTGCGCGCCGGCGATTGCTGCGGAACATACCGGCGGAACATCGCCGGACAACAAAAGTACCAGTGGGGCAGAGACGATCCGCCCGCGCAGTGACTCCAAACATGCCTTGCGGATGTTAACCGGAACTTGCGGCATTGATTGCCTGACCTGTTGCAGTCCCGCAGCCACCATTGCCGGATCAAAAATTTGTGGATTTTGCGCTAATATATCAACAAGTTGCTGCCACTTCGCCGTGACGCCATGACCGTTATCGTCGGGCTGGCGCAACGTTGTTTCCAGGCGATCGTCGAAACGCAAATGCCGTTAATCCTAAATGTAAAATTATCCCTGACAGTGCGGTCGATAAACGGAACAAAGTCGGGACGAAAGCTGCAAATTCGCCCCGTCACACTATGGGACAATTGCAATCGCATATAATATTATTATAACCGGCGCATAGAATCGTGATGGAAATGTCAAAAATATGGCTAATATGAACCTTGATGCGATAGATATGAAACTTCTGTCCGAACTTCAGGCTGACGGGCGGATCACCAATGTGGAACTCGCGACCAAAGTAGGACTGACCGCTCCGCCATGTTTACGCCGAATGCGCGCCCTGGAACAATCAGGGACGATCAAATCATATCATGCGGATGTCGACGCGGGATCATTGGGTTACACGATAACGGTTTTCGCCATGGTCAGCCTTAAAAGCCAGGCCGAAGATGATTTGAAAGCCTTCGAACAGCATGTCCGCGCGCTACCCGATGTTCGCGAATGCCACATGCTTAACGGAGAAATCGACTTTATTCTGAAGATTGTGGCGCGTGACCTTCAATCGTTTCAGGAGTTTCTGACCTCGCAACTGACGTCTGCGCCGAATGTCAGCAGTGTAAAAACATCACTCACCATCCGCACGGCAAAAGATGAACCCGGCGTTCCGATTCCCGTCGGGTAAAAAAGGCCTGATTGCTCAGGCCCCTTTTTATACGTCGGGTTCCATTACTAGCTTGTCACAGGCGCCGCTGGTGCAGCCACCGATGCATTGGCTTTATAGTCAATGTAAATGTTCCAGTATTCGGCGATGCCCTTGCGATTGGCGCTAGTGACCTGGGCAAAATCTGCTTTTGCGCCTGGATAATCCCCTAGCATTGCTTTGGTCATTGCCAGGCGAAACCGCGTGCGGTCGGTCTGGTCTTTGCCGTCCTTGTCCAACACCGGCCCCTTGCTCAACGCCGACTCATACAAATCTTTTGCGGTCTGGTAATCCTTGTGCGAGAAAAACGAGTCCGCAGTCAGCGACGCCAGCATTCCTTTGGCGCTCGCTTTGGCCGGTGCGATGGTGCCCGGCAAGGTACGGGTATCTTCGGCCAGACGCCCTTTTGCTTCATTATATTTCTCGCTGAACGACACATTGTTCCGCGATATCACGCCCTTGGCGAAACCTTCTTCAAGAACGGACACGGCCTCCGCCGGGTAACGCACGCCAATATAGCTAAGGCTGTCCAGATACCCCGAATATTCCTGCTGAAACCTGAGGCCATCCGTCACGCGCATCAGCCGCAACAAATCGAGCGATTCTTCGGGGTTCAGTGTAACCGAGCGATCATAGAACGCCAGAGAATCGTGCCAGTAGTCGGCGTTGTTCTCGACCTTCAGCAGTTCCTTGTAGAACCCTGCGGCACCGCTGTAATTCTTGTTCTTTGCAGCAAGCGTAGCGGCGCGGATAACGAAGCTTTTATTCAGTTGTCCCGCTGCCTTGCTGGCGTCGATCGCTTTTCCGATCCACGCCATTGCATCGGCATCTTTGTTTTGCTGCAATTGTGCGCTGGAAATCAGAAACTCGATATTGTTTCCACGATGACCAAGATTATAGGCGTCGATCATATATTTTTCGGCTTCAACGAATTTTTTGCCGTCATACGCAAAGGCACCTTTGCGGAAAGTATACTCGGTCTTGATGTTCTGCGGGGTTGTGGCTGACGCCAGCAACAGATCGATACCCTGTTCCTGAAACGCAATATCCTTTAATCCGGCGCCGATATTAATGGCAAGAATGCCCGCCTCATACCGGTCATCGTCATTCTGGATTGCAGCCACAACCTTTGGGAACTCGGTCTTCGCTCCGGCTGCATCCTGTTTTTTGCTCAGCATGTCGGCAACTGGAGAATATGCCGCAATGAACGGTTTTGAATAATTACGCTTCGGCGCTGCGGCCTCAGCCGAACCTTTTTTCTCTTTTTTTGGCTTGTCCTGACCATAAGCGGCTGGAACAATCGCCAATGATGACAGTGAAAGCGCCAAGGCTATTTTGGAAACCAACTTCATTCTACTCTCCGAAATTTGGGCGCTATGCCGTTGTTTGTGGTCGGTATAGAAGCTTGCATACCGTTGTGCAATTATCATAGCGGCTCCACATGAATTCGCGTTGAACAGTATCTACCGGGGGTTGAATGGCAGGACGGACGGCAATCATTATCGGCGCAACCGGTGGCATCGGATCGGCGCTGGCAGACCAACTCGATGCAACTGCTCATTTCGATCAAATCGTCCGTTTCAGTCGGCATAGCAATCCTGCGGTCGATTTGCTCGACGAGGCCAGCATAAAGGGGGCAGCACAAAGCCTTGCCGACAGCGGCATCTCTCCCGATCTTGTGATCGTTGCCACTGGGCTTCTTCACCTTGCCGGCAGAGGCCCGGAAAAAAGCCTGCGCGATCTTGACCCGGAATGGCTGGTGCTCAATTATCAGGTAAACGCGATTGGCCCGGCATTGGTCGCCAAACATTTCCTGCCGCTCATGCCCAAAGACCGGCGCGTCTGCTTTGCCGCGTTGTCCGCACGCGTCGGCAGCATTTCGGACAACCGCCTCGGCGGATGGCATAGCTACCGCGCATCGAAAGCCGCATTGAACATGCTCATTCGCAACCTTGCCATCGAATGGCAACGCAAGAACCCGAATAGTGTCATTGTCGGCCTTCACCCTGGGACTGTGGAAAGCGCTTTAAGCAACCCGTTCAAGGGCAACCCTGCTCATGAGCGATTTACTGCCCGGGCCGCTGCGATGCAGCTTCTCACTGTGCTGGAGACGATAAATGCAGACCAGTCAGGGCAGCTTTTTGCTTATGACGGGACCATAATAGCACCTTAGCGTCGCTTGCCCTGTGAATCTGTGGATAAGTTGTCGAAAAATCGTGATTTCGGGGTCTCGCGGGTGGTTATTTGCACCCCGTTGGGCTAGGGTTCGGGTATCATAAAAATATAAGGATTTTCGCGGCGTGAGCGACGATATTAGCCCACAAGACCCCTCCGATATTTCGCCAGTCGACATCGTCGACGAAATGAAAGCCAGTTACCTCGACTACGCGATGTCGGTCATCGTCGCGCGCGCGCTGCCCGATGTCCGTGACGGCCTAAAACCCGTGCACCGCCGAATATTATTTGCGTCGCAAGAAGGCGGCTTTGTCGCCGGCCGCCCTTACCGCAAATCGGCGAAGATCGTCGGCGACGTCATGGGCAATTACCACCCGCACGGCGACAGCGCGATTTACGATGCGCTTGCCCGAATGACGCAAGACTGGTCGCTGCGCGTGCCGCTGATCGACGGTCAGGGCAACTTCGGTTCGATGGATCCTGATCCGCCTGCGTCGATGCGCTATACCGAGGCGCGGCTGAACAAGGTGGCGAACGCGCTGCTCGACGATCTCGATAAGGATACGGTCGATTTTCAGCCGAACTATGACGGCAGCCGCGAAGAACCGCAGGTCCTCCCTGCCCGCTTTCCCAATCTGTTGGTCAACGGCGCGGGCGGTATTGCGGTCGGCATGGCGACTAACATTCCGCCGCACAATCTGGGCGAAGTCATCGCCGCCTGTCTTGCCTATATCGACAATCCTGCAATCACTATCGACGAGCTGATCGAGATTGTGCCTGCCCCCGATTTCCCGACTGGCCCGCTAATCCTGGGCACCGGCGGCGCACGCGCGGCCTATCGCGATGGCAAAGGCTCGATCATGCAGCGCGCGCGGCACGAGATCGAGGAAGGCAAGAACGACCGACGCTCGATCGTGTTAACCAGCATCCCGTTCCAGGTCGGCAAATCGGGTCTGGTCGAAAAGATTGCCGAGGCCGCTAAGGACAAGCGGATCGAAGGCGTGTCCGACATCCGCGACGAATCAAGCCGCAAGGGCGTCCGGATCGTCATCGACTTGAAGCGCGATGCGACGACCGACGTCGTGCTCAACCAGCTCTGGCGCCACACACAGGCGCAATCGAGCTTCCCCGCCAACATGCTGGCCATTCGCGGCGGACGGCCCGAAGTGCTTACGCTGCGCGACATCATTGAGGCGTTCATCCGCTTTCGCGAAGAGGTTATCACTCGGCGCACCAAGTTCGAACTCAACAAGGCCCGCGAACGCGCGCATCTGTTGCTTGGGCTGGTGGTCGCGGTTACCAATCTCGACGAAGTCGTGCGCATCATTCGCGGTTCGGCTAGCCCAGCAGAAGCACGCGCCGCCCTGATCGCGCGCGAATGGCCGGTTGCCGAAATTGCACCCTATATCAAACTGGTCGAGGCGGTCGAAGCAGACATTACCGGCGATACCTACCAGCTCTCCGAATTGCAGGTCCGCGCCATACTGGAATTGCGTCTCCATCGCCTGACGGCGCTTGGCCGAGATGAAATTGGCAAGGAGTTATCTGGGCTTGCAGTCAAAATTGAAGAATATCTGGCAATATTGGGCGACCGCGTAAAACTCTACGCTGTGATGCGCGAAGAACTGGTCGCTATCGACGCGGAATTCTCCACGCCGCGCTTGTGCGAAATTACCGCAAGCTGGGATGGTCTCGACGACGAAGACCTAATGGAGCGCGAAGAGATGGTCGTGACCGTCACGCTTGGCGGCTACATCAAACGCACCTCGCTCGCGACCTTCCGCGCGCAGAATCGCGGCGGCAAGGGCCGTGCGGGCATGGCGACCAAGGAAGAGGATGCAGTCACCGAATTGTTCGTGACGTCAACGCATACGCCGGTTCTGTTCTTCTCCAACATCGGCAAAGTGTACCGCCTCAAGGTCTGGAAACTGCCCGAAGGCGGCCCGCAAACGCGCGGTCGCCCGATGGTCAACCTGTTGCCGCTCGGCGAAGGCGAGGTTATCTCGAACGTCCTTACCCTTCCAGAGGACGAGGCCGAATGGGGCGGCCTTTCGGTCGTGTTCGCCACCGCCAAGGGCTATGCCCGCCGCAACAGCATGGATGCCTTCGCCAATGTGCCGAGCAACGGCAAAATAGCGATGAAGTTTGAAGGCGAAGATGCCGACGACAAGCTGATCGGCGTCGAATTGCTCAGCGCCGACGACGACGTGTTGCTGGCGAGCCGAAACGGCAAAGCGATCCGTTTCGCCGCCGACGACATCCGCGAATTCCAGAGCCGCGCCTCGACTGGCGTGCGTGCGATGAAGCTCGCGAAGGGTGACGAAGTCATTTCGCTGTCGATCCTCGGCCGCGTTGGCACCACGCCAGAGGAGCGCGAAGATTACCTCCGCTTCGCCCCGTGGAAGCCCGAAAAAGAGGGCGACCCCACATTATCCGCCGAACGCATCGCCGAAATGGAAGCGCGCGAACAGTTCATCCTGACTGTCTGTGCCAACGGCTATGGCAAATTATCGTCGGCTTATGGCTACAGGCGGACTGGCCGCGGTGGTCAGGGCATCACCAACATCGACAATATCGAGCGCAACGGCCCAGTCGTAGCCAGCTTCCCTGCAACCAAGGGCGACCAGTTGATGCTGGTCACCGATCAAGCGAAACTAATCCGTATGCCGCTAGATAGCCTGCGCGTGCTTGGGCGCGGGACGGCCGGGGTGCGGTTGTTCAATGTCGGTGATGACGAGCATGTCGTCGGCGCGGCGAAGATTGATGAGAGTGAGGAGGAGGAAGAGGCAACCCTAGGTTCGGTGCCGGATGATGCAGACGGTTGAGTTGCATTAGCAGAGGCAATGAGTCGCAGCGGACAGGGGCTGGACGCCGACGTTTGTGCGCGATCTCCCTCACATATCTGCAACTTAGTCTTTGACGGAACGCCGCCTGGACGGTGACGTCGTCTCAACTACCTTAACTTTGTAAGGTAGGACCGACACTTTAATCGGCTTCTTCGCCTTCTGGGTAATGCCCGCGTTTGACCAAAGTCTGCGCTACGCCGACCGCTATCATCAACACACCGAAATAATAAAGATACCAGATAGCTATGCT
>JANOPT010000074.1:0-5263 GCA_031421975.1 Sphingomonadales bacterium
GCCCACTCGCCCAATGCGCCGATCAGATTGGCTTCTTCGGCAATCGGGATGAACATCGCGGGCGAGATCGCGCCGCGTTCTGGGTGGTTCCAGCGGATCAGCGCCTCGAACCCCGTCACGACGTTGGTCTTGGCATTGACGACAGGCTGGTAAGCCAGCCAGATCTGTCCTTGCGACAGCGCGTCGCGAAGATCTTCTTCGAGAATCCTTCGGTCTTCTGCGGCCTGAAGCAAGTCGCTCGAATAAAACCGGAAGCGCCCGCGACCGCCGCCTTTGGCAGCATACAGCGCCAGATCGGCATTGCGGATCAGCTCCTCGCTTGATCGTCCGTCGAACGGGCTGACTGCAATACCGATGGACGCGCCGATGATGCACCGGCTGCCGTCGACCGAATAGGGATGCGACAGGCTTTTGATAATCTTTTCGGCAAGCTCGCCCAGCGTCCCGCGATCTTCGACATCCTGAAGGATGATCTGAAATTCGTCGCCGCCCAAACGGCCGATTTTTTCCCTGTCGCCGACAACTTTTATCAGCCGCTCGGCGACTTGTTTCAGCAGCGCATCACCCGCCGGATGGCCCAATGTATCGTTGACTTGCTTGAACCGGTCGAGGTCGATGAGCATCACCGAACAGGCGCGTTTCTGGACCTGGAACGCCGATAACGTCGTGTCGAGAAGTTTCGACATCCGGAACCGGTTTAGCAGACCAGTCAGCGAATCATATGTCGCCAAGCGTGAATTGTCCTTGGCGGCACTTCGTTGTACCGTGATATCGGTTCCGCTCCCCCGGAATCCACCGAATTTTTCGCCGTAAAAGAATGGACGGCCGGAAACTGCCCACCAGATTTCATTATCGTCCGTTGCGGCCTGTAATGGCAGTTCTTCAAATTTTGACTGATTCGTCAGAATAAACGGAAGAGATCGCTGATGCGCCGATGCTTCGCTATTTTTGCAGAACATATCGGCAAAAACCGAGCCAATCAGGGCGCTGGACGGCTTGCCCAGGGACTCGCAGACCGAATCGCTCAAATAGGTCAGGCGACCCTCTTCATCCGTCGACCAAAACCAGCCGCGCCCGCTTTCTTCAAAATTGCGAAGCAGTAAGGTAGCGTCCTTGGATGACGCCGACGATGCCGGTTTCGAAGGCTTGTCGCTGCTGCGTTGCGACATTTTTGCAAAAAATCCGCGCGCAGTGCCCGACGATGTTGCACCATCGTCCGAACTTTCTGGCAAGAACTTTCCTGTGGGCACGCAGCTATCCTGTCCAATCAACATTGAACCATAAGCTTCAGGCTGTTTCCGAATGGTAAACGTCGGCAATATATTTGCGTGGAAGACCGCGCGTTAATCTAGGCTGCCCAAGCAACACATAAAGCAGCAATTCCCAGATATGCGCCGAATGGGACGGCTGCCCGATAACCTTTGACGCTCGTTCGCTTTAACAGCAGCTTCGCGATTCCAAACAGGCTTGCAACCAGTAAAGTCAGCGGCAGCAACTGCCAGCCCAACCACAGCCCCAGCGCCCCGAACAGCTTTGGATCACCTTGCCCCATCCCGTCGAACCGGCGGAACATTTTGTACCCCAGGCGAACGCCCTCCAATGCAGCAAAGCCAATGAGACCGCCGATTATCCGGTCGGTCCACGCGGTCTGCGGCATCATCGCCGGACCTGCAACCATTGCCCCGATAGCCAGCATGAGGACAAGTCTGTCGGGGAGCCACAAATGCCGGTAATCAAGCAGGACAAGCGGAAGCAAAAGCCAGCCGAAAATCGCTGCTGCCACCCCCTGTAGGCCAGGAAGGAGCAGTATTGATGCCATTCCAATCAGCGCCGCAGCGCCTTCGGTCACGACGGCCACAGGGCCAATCGGCTGGCGACAATGACGGCATTCCCCCTTTAATATGATGTAGGAGAATATTGGAACCAGGTCGTACGCGGCAATTTGCGCGCCGCATGTGTCGCAGCGCGACCGACCTTTTGCGATGCTTTCCCCTGCTGGCCAACGACTGCAAAGGACCGCAACAAAGCTACCCCAGATCGCCCCCAAAATGGTTATCGAAACCGCCAGAAGCCACAATGGCAGCGAGACTATTAAATCGGTTATGGTCGCGGCCACATCGCTTAGAATCGACCCTTTCGCACCAAGCGGTATCCGCCTGCAACCGGACGAAAACCGGCCAGCGTCAACTGCGCGCCTTGTTCGGCCCGGTCACCTTCAAGGTAAATCGTCGCCGTATAGGTGCCGTCGCCCGGAACACGGATATCGACATGCTCCATGGCAGACTGGCTGATCAGCGGGATCAGCAATTGTCCCCGATCGCACCGCGGCTTGCCGAGAAGTCCGTTGGAAAGGTCAAGGCCGGGTAAGCCATTGGCCAATGTCAGCCGGACAGTGCCACTGGCTTCTGCACATCGCCCTGAAGCAAAGCGCGCGGAAAAATCCTGTAATTCGACATTTTCGGCAGGTAGCGGCGCAAACAACGAAGCAACGGGGATTACCGCGTTCATCCTGTCGATCGAAAATCCGCTCAAACGCCGTGTGACCGAACCGTTGATGCCCCGGGCAAATGGCGCATCGCCGCGCGACAGGGACATCTCTGCCCGTCCCACCAGCAGCGGCAGAATATGCAGGCGAGCGTTGACATCGCCAATCAACAGTTTGCCAAGGCGCAGGTCGCGGATCGAGCCATCCCAGACGATGCCTTCTACCTTGCGTGCAGATACGCCCGCCCCGCCAATGATTGCGCGCAGCGGCATAAAAATGATTGTGGCTGCAATCAACAGCGACACCGCGCCTGCCACAATCTTGCGGCGGGTCATCGGGCCACCTGTTGCATCTGCGCCTCGACGGTAACGCTGCCCGTCGATCCACCGCGCACCGTGACGCTTCGCACGGCAACCCCTTGCGATTCCAGTTCGGTGAGCCATGCCAGCAACGCAGGCGCGCGCGCCTGGTCCATCCGGAATGTCAACTGTCCGGGTGCGGCGTTCGTCGACTTGATGAGTTCGAAACCCTTTTCCGCTGCGCCCTGGGTAATCAACAGGTCGATGTTTGCAGCGGTTGCATCGCGCAGAACCGGCTTTTGCGCGAGCGCGGTTTCGACGGTCGCTTCGATCCGGCCGCGACGTTGCACGGCCTCGTCATGCGTCAGTTCTGCCTGCTCGATCGCCGACAGGCCCGGCCGGATCAAGGCGAAAACCAGCAGAACAACTGCCGCCAACATCCCTGCGGCCAACACCAGAATCTGCTCGCGTCGGCTCAGACCATCATACCAGGCACGAAGCGCAGCGGTCATGGCATTCTCATGGTCAGATCGACCAATGTTGCGCCGCTCGTGTCCTGCCGAGGAGTGGCCGTGACGCGGAACCCATCCTGCTGAATTACAATGAGTGATCTGTTGATACTGGCGGCGTCGGGAGCAGCCAGAACGGCAGTCAATATCCCGTCACTGCCGAAGCGTAGCTCGCGCACAGAAACATTGGGCGCGGCCTGAACCGCACGCCAAAGTTCTGCCGTTAACGGGGCAAAGCGAGCTTGGCCGAGACCCTTTTGTTCCAACGCCCGTCCAAGCTGCGCTTCGGCCTGTACTATGTCCCTGATGACCGGGTCGACTTTTTGTGCCGCGACCAGTGCGCGGTCATTTTCGGTGCTCGTGGCAATCCAGTATTTCGCCACAGTCATGATGCCGAGCAATAGCGTCAATATGGCCAATGCCCCGGCAAGACGAAGCATCCATCTGCGCTGATCGGCCGTTGCCCAGATGGTGCGCTCGCGTTTTGCAAACAGCCCCTCGCGCAAATTGAGCAACGGCCGTTCGCTTGCATTCAATAGCATGGCACTCACTTGTGCCTGATCTAATGTCTCCACCGTTGCGCTGCCGACCAGAAGGTCGCGAAATGCCGCCTCGTCGGGAATGGCAAAACGTGGTCCGCGCAGCACCGTCATCGTGTCGAATTCGGCCTGCACTACCAATTCCGGCAAGGGCTCGATGGCCAGTCCGAACGGCATTACAATGTCGGGATTTAATCCGCGCAGTGCCAACCGGGCGAGGCCATCGCGCATGACTGCCGGAGCAATGGTCGCAGTAACGACGACGTCATCGACAACATGCCGCGCGGCTGCGTGAACAAGTCCTAACGACTGTTCGGTGGCACGGAGTTTCGCAACGCCTTCCGCCTGACGCGGTTCCAGGTCGGGCAAGGCAAACCAGATGCAGCGTGCATCGGCAGGCGGCACAATCGCCAGTACCGTTTCATCCTGTGCGTCCGGAATAAAATCGGACAACGCTGTGCCGTCCTGCCATTGGCCATCGGCAACACGCCAGACCATCGGGTCGTCGGCAAGGCCAGCCGGGAAGCGGGTAACGACGATCGTCATTCCTGCTCACCCCAACTGCGCCACAGCACCCGCGCCGGAGCGGGCGAGCCGACGATCATCGCTTTACCCTCCAGCGTCAGTTCGCCCAACGACACGCTGGTGTCCAAAAGAAAATAATTGCTCGTCAGTTTTACTTGCCCTTGGACCAGAGATGACGGCCCGAGCGCCGTCAATTCGGGTGCCTCCCAGAATCGAATGAGGCTGCCATAGCCACTCACCGGGCGCTTGGCGAGATAGCTCCTTGCCGTCGCCGCGCTCAGCTTTCCCGGAGGAAACAGCATGACCAGCAACGGCGCCTGCTCGGGCAGCAAGGTATTGACGTTGAGCGGCGACAATTCTGCCTTCGGCAAGGCACATATCCAGTCGCTCAACGTAGCATATATCGCTGGCGTTACGCCCTTGACCGCGCGCAATTCGCTTGGGTGGGTATAAAGCCGGTTGGCCGCAAGATAGGGCTGCGCCGCGCCGCGATAGGCATCGTCCTCCGCGCCATTCTGCAGCGGGGTGCCGTCGCTATCAGCCCAATCTGCCGAGGCTGCAGCAACGGGCCGGGCAACATTTTCATTGATGCCCAACACGACCATCAAAGAGGCGAATTGGTCCTGCCCGGTAGCGCTGGCCTGATATGCGCCTTCTGACTCGCTGACCAGGCTGTTCAGATTGAAACAGTTGCCGCCATCGCGAACTATCGCGGTTGCGGTGCCGACCGGTATCGGTAAAATTTGCCCCGTTCCCAGCCAGCCACCTTCCAATGTGGTTTGTGCGGCATCGCGGGTAACCAGATCTTCGATCCGCGCCGCAGCAATGCTTTCGGCCGCGTAGGTAAACATGCGCGCCTGTGCCAGCGACGTGCCGTTGGCCGACAGTTTCGTCGAAAGCGCCAGC
>JANOPT010000075.1:0-4394 GCA_031421975.1 Sphingomonadales bacterium
ATTCGCGCTTGTCGATGCGGCGGGAGATATAGTGCAGCGCTGGCGTATCGCCACCGATGCGCGGCGTACCGCCGACGAATATGCGGTGTGGCTCGATCAACTGATCCGCATGGCGGGGCATGAGCGCGGCGATATCAAAGCAGTTATCGTTGCGACTGTTGTTCCGCGCGCGCTTCACAATCTGCAACTCCTAGCCTCACGGTATTTTGGGTGCGAGGCCTTGGTGGCCGGACGCGGCACTGTGGGCTGGGGGATCCAGATCAAGGTCGATGAACCCCAGTCGCTGGGTGCAGATCGCGCGGTCAATGCAATTGCGGCGCAGGCGATGGCGGACGGCGAAAAGATCGTCATCAGCTTCGGCACCGCCACTACTTTTGATTATATCGGCCCCGATGGCTCTTATCGCGGTGGCAGCATTGCGCCGGGTGTGAACCTCTCGCTTGATGCGTTATACGCCGCAGCCGCCATGTTGCCGCGTATTGCAATCGAGCCGCCGCCAAATGAAAGCGTCAAATCCGGCTCTACCCGGTCAAATAAATGGCCATGCTGCTGAAACAGGATGGCAAGACCGCCGGTCGCAATGACGGTCACGGGCTTGCCAATTTCAGCCTTCATCCGCGCAATCATCCCTTCGATCATCGCTACATAGCCCCAATAGATGCCAATCTGCATTTGTCCAACAGTGGTTGTGCCAATGACGCTTTCATTTGGCGGTGGCTCGATTGCAATACGCGGCAACATGGCGGCGGCGGCGTATAACGCATCGAGCGAGAGGTTCACACCCGGCGCAATGCTGCCGCCGCGATAAGAGCCATCGGAGCCGATATAATCAAACGTAGTTGCCGTACCAAAACTGATGACGATCTTGTCCCCGTCTGCCATCGCTTGCGCTGCAATTGCATTTACCGCGCGGTCGGCACCCAGCGACTGGGGTTCATCGACCTTGATCTGGATCCCCCAGCCCGCAGTGCCGCGTCCGGCCACCAAGGCCTCGCAACCAAAATACCGTGAGGCTAGGAGTTGCAGATTGTGAAGCGCGCGCGGAACAACGGTCGCGACGATAACTGCTTTGATGTCGCCGCGCTCATGCCCCGCCATGCGGATCAATTGATCGAGCCACACAGCATATTCGTCGGCGGTGCGCCGCGCATCGGTCGCGATACGCCAGCGTTGCACGATATCTCCCGTCGCATTGACCAGCGCAAATTTCACGTTAGTATTGCCCGTGTCGATTGCCAGTAACATCGCCAACCCTTGCCTAAATAAGGAAAATATCGGCAGCATGAATGGCACGGATTTCGCCATCCGCCAAGCGCAGCCGCAATGCGCCGTCATCATCGAGGCCGGCAAATAATCCCGTCACAACGTCGCCCGTTGGCAGATGAACCGAAACCGCCGAGCCGACTGGATGTGCGACCTTTTGCCAACTTGCTGCAATCGCTGGCATACCCCCATTGCGCCACCGTTCGAGCCAAATTGCAAAAGCATCGGCCAGGATTTCTGTAGCTGCCTGAGGGTGCGGCGGCAAAGCCCCGAGCGTCACCAAATCAGTAACGGGGCGATCAAGTCCTTCGGGGTGCCATGCAAGGTTCAGCCCGATCCCGACAATCACGGCATCATCCGAGCGCTCCAGCAGCACACCGCACAATTTGGCGCCGTCTGCTGATAATATGTCATTTGGCCATTTGATCTGGACAGCAATTTCCGGCGCGATGTTATTGATGGTATCGAATACCGCCAGCGCTGTCACAAACGCCAAGGTCGAAGGCGCTGGATCACGCGCGCCAAGACGAACAATCGTGCTGACAAGCAGGTTTCCTGCGGGGCTATCCCACGTCCTGCCCATCCGTCCCCGTCCGCTATCTTGGCGGTCGGCACGAAGCCAAAGTCCCTCGGGTACGCCTCGTGCCGCTCGTTCGAGCAGGTCGGCATTGGTAGACCCCGTTAGCGCAACTTCTTCAAATATCGGCGTCAGAACAAAGTCTTTGCGGCTTGCGCCGACAAAGCAGCGAGCACTGGAATGGTAAAATAGCCTAGCGGAGAGACCGCAGCGGCCAGGGCACCGCCGGTCCATGCCAATGTCCTATCATTGGACGGTGCAATTACGTCGCTGGCTTCGTCAAAGTACATGACCTTGACGACCTTGAGATAGTAAAATGCGCCAACGACGGAAGCAGCGATGCCGATGACAGCCAACGGCAATAAGTTCGCTGCGACTGCCGCGTTAAATACGACAAGCTTACCCCAGAAACCGAACAATGGCGGGATACCGGCAAGGCTGAACATGAAGATGGCGAACACCGCAGCCAATGCGGGCCGAGTTTTGGATAGGCCCGCGACATCGGCAAAGGTTTCACGATATTCGCCATCATGCCCTTTAAGCTGCATCAGAACGATGAAACTGCCCAATGTCATCGCGACATATATGGCGAGATAAACGAGCATGGCGGCGACGCCCTGCTCAGTGCCTGCGGCAAGGCCGACCAGAATGAAACCGATATTGTTGATCGAGCTATAGGCAAGCAGGCGTTTCAGATTCTGCTGCCCAATCGCGCCAACTGCGCCGATGATGATCGACATCAGAGCAACCACAATCACGATTTGTTGCCAGACCACCACCTGATTTCCGAAAGCCTCGATGACCACACGAATGGTCAACGCGCTTGCGGCGACCTTTGGCGCACTGGCAAAAAAGGCGGTGACGGGCGTGGGCGCGCCTTCGTAGACATCCGGCGTCCACATATGGAATGGCGCAGCGCTCATTTTGAAGGCCAGGCCCGAAAGCACAAAAACGATGCCGAAAATCATGCCAAGGCTAATCTCGCCGTCCAATGCGGTGCCGATGGCGGTGAAGTTGGTCGAGCCAGTGAAGCCATAAAGCAGCGACATGCCGAACAAAAGTATGCCGCTTGCAAGTGCGCCGAGGACAAAGTATTTCAGGCCAGCTTCGGCCGAACGTCCGTCGCTACGTACAAAGCTTGCGAGCACATATGCCGCCAGACTGTTGAGTTCGAGACCGATATAGAGCGTCATCAGGTCAGTGGCCGAAACCATAATGCCCATACCGACACAGGCCAGCAAGATCAGCACCGGATATTCGGCGCGCATCGCGCCCGCCTTTTCGAGGAAACGCGGCGCGATCATCAACGAAATCGCAGCAGCGATGTAAATCAGGATTTTGGCAAAATTGCCGAACGCGTCGTTGCTGTAGAGGCCGTCGAAGGCATAGCTGTCGGTGCCAGCAACGATGAAATGTACGGCATAAGCGCCTGCGCCCACTAAGGCCGCGACTGACAATATGCTGACCAAGCGGCCCGCCTGATCGCGCCATGCAGCAACCAGCAACAGCGCTAGCGCGGCAAAGCTTAATATTGCCTCGGGTCGAACGAGATAGAGGGAGGCGTTGAGGTCCATTAGTGCTGGCTCCCCTCAGCCGTTTTGTCGTGCCCGCCAACGCGATATTTCGCAGTGGTCGGATCTTTTGCTTTCAGCTTACTGTCGCCTGCGGGTGCAGCGCGCTCGACCCGCGCGACAATCGT
Organism: Sphingomonadales bacterium; assembly: GCA_031421975.1. Taxonomy (GTDB): domain Bacteria; phylum Pseudomonadota; class Alphaproteobacteria; order Sphingomonadales; family Sphingomonadaceae; genus Sphingorhabdus_B. Next base: position 3,540 of record JANOPT010000075.1, read on the forward strand.
CGCAACGTCGCGGCGGATTGGCGCAAGGAAGGTCTCTGGATAAACACCCATCCAGATGACGGCAACCGCGATGGGAGCCAATAACCACATTTCGCGGCTATCCATATCGGGCATCGCGGCGGCGTCGGCATTAATTTGCGGGCCGAATGCAATGCGGCGGTATAGGTAAAGCATGTAACCAGCGCCCAATATGATGCCTGTGGTTGCAATAAGCGTCGCCCAAGTTGAAACCTTATAGGCACCGGCCAGCGCAAGGAATTCGCCAACAAAGCCGCTTGTTCCGGGCAAGCCGACACTCGCCATGGTAAAGAGCATGAACAATAACGCATATTTCGGCATGTTGATCGAGAGCCCGCCATACCGACTAATCTCGCGGGTATGGAGCCGGTCGTAGATGACCCCGACGCACAAAAACAATGCGCCTGACACCAAACCGTGGCTGAGCATTACGATAATCGCGCCTTCGATTCCTTGCTGATTAAAGGTAAACAATCCGACCGTTACAATTGCCATGTGCGCTACTGAAGAATACGCAATGAGCTTCTTCATATCGTTCTGCACAAGCGCAACCAGTGATGTGTAAACCACCGCGACCATCGAAAGGCCGAACACCAGCGGAATAAAGTTTGCGCTGGCTTCAGGGAACATCGGGATTGAGAAACGTAAGAATCCGTAACCGCCCATTTTCAGCAAGACGCCTGCGAGGATAACCGAACCCGCAGTAGGCGCCTGAACGTGCGCGTCGGGAAGCCATGTGTGGACAGGCCACATCGGCATTTTGACCGCAAACGACGCGAAGAATGCTAGCCATAGCCACTTCTGCGCCTCAACCGGGAAGTCGGTGTTGAGTAACGT